>JBKDKG010000161.1:0-18069 GCA_046345095.1 Flavobacteriia bacterium
GGGACTGTTAAATTTGCTGGACTAACGGCATACTCTACTTCGAAAGCAGCTCTATGCTCTTTCACAGAACTTTTCGCAGAAGAATATAAAGAGAGTACGATAAAAATGAATTGCCTTTGCTTGGGAGCAGCTCAAACTGAAATGTTAGAAGAGGCCTTCCCTGGCTATCAAGCTCCTGTAAGTGCTGAAAAAATGGCCGAATTCATTGCTGATTTTGCCTTAAAGGGCCATCAATGGATGAACGGAAAGATTATTCCTGTATCGCTTTCTACTCCTTAATGTTACTTTTTGTTTATTGTGCATTTTCAGAATAAAAATTGTTTCGAAAGAAGAAAAATACAGCAGAATTGAGTGAGAGCGAAATCATCGCACTTGCCAAAGAAGATGCGCACTATTTCGGACAATTATACCAAAAGTACTTCGATGTTATTTTCCGCTTTATTTTTAAGCGTCTTGGCGGGAATGTAGATGATTCAGGCGATCTCTGCCAGCAAACGTTTATAAAAGCAATGGCGAATATTCAGAAATACGAAGACCGAGGACTTTCTTTCTCTTCTTGGTTATTTCGCATTGCCCAAAATGAAGTGAATATGTTCTTCAGAAAACAGAAAAATGCTTATTCAGTTGAAATTGAAGAGCGTAAGCTAACTGGATTATTTGATGAAGCACAGATCACTGGATATATGTCTGTGGATGATCAGGAACAATTGGTGCAGTTGTTAAATGAACTTGAACAAGAGCAACTCGACCTAGTTGAATTACGTTTTTTTCAAGAAATGAGCTTCAAGGAGATTGCCGACATCTACAATATCACCGAAGCAAATGCAAAAATGCGTGTTTATCGCATTCTTGAAAAATTAAACAAGAAATGGAGTGAAAAAAAATGAGAAAATTCTCCGTCAATAGAACCAATAAAAAAATTGAGCCTACGAAGGTTCAAATAGATCGTTACAAGGATTTTTCTCAAATCTATAAGGATTATACATTGCTTACAAAGCGTGGGAAGCGACCTATTTATCAAGATCCTAAGCTTTACCTGCTCTTCCTTTTGATTGTGATCGTAATGTTTTTAATATTAAGCGCTGAATAGTTGAGAATTACTTACTTACTAACAATGGAGTGGGTGATGAAAAATGATCTACGCTCAAATAATAAAGCCCATTCACCAATTCATTGCCATTCACTAAAATTACATTCGTACCTTTTTCGATCTGCTGCTGCCAAGTTAACTTCTCTACACCTGTTGCATCGAACAAATGAAAAGTTGTCAATTCGGAATCCGCAATGTAAAATTCAATATAAAAATCCCCCTGAATTGGATTTGGATAAACATTTAGATTCTGGTTTTTTACATTGCAATTGATACTAATTGGGTTATATGTTTTTTTCTTTCCGTCCAGATCTTCTTGAATGATCCGGTAATAAGTCAACGCGCCTTGATTCGAAAGTTCGTCCGTTGAGTGATATGTTCGCATTTCAGCACTCGTGCCTATGTCTTCAATTACATCAGCGATTGACCATTCCAATCCATCTAAACTTTTTTCAAGTGTATACGAAAAAACGCTACTTTCACCTGCCATTGTCCATTCTAACTCAACAACTTTCTCATTACAGTCCGCATTGAAAGATACCATTTCTGTGGGCAATGATGATGAAATGGTTAAATAGAATTTTGCGGCTGCAGTTTCAAATGAACCAGCAAGAGTCGTAACTGTAAACACACGTGTGGCTATAGTTGCGTTAGAAGAAGTATTTGAATAAACAAAGGCATCCAAAAGTGCTTCATCTTGTGCCAGAGTCATACCTGAGCCATCACTTTTCACAAAAGTTAAAGTAGACACTCCTCCACTAACTGTCGCTGTAACTGCATACGTAACTCCACCTATTTGGATGTTACTAAAAACTTGTCCGTTCGAAAAATTTAAAGGAATAGGTCCACCACTGCTTGCCCCGTTAAAGACAAGTAATTCATTTGCTCCATCATATATTTGACTTGATGTAAATGAAAGTTTTAAATTATCCAGAGTTGATCCACTGTAGGTTATGTTCGCCCCACCATAGGTAAAGAATGCCGAACTTGGTGCAATTATCACTGCTGAATTATCCAAACCTGAGGTAACCGTGTTAAGATCCAACACTGGTGCGGAATAAGTCACGGCTGTTGTAAAGGTTGACCCCGCAGAAAAGTCGAGGAAAAAAAAAGCTGCCCCACTGCCTCCAGACCCTAATTTTGTTACAAATTCTGACAAATAATCATAAGTCACTCGAACTCTATTTTTAACATCTGTGACATCAATCGTATTGGTAGAAAGAGAGGTTCTGAACTTCGTCAATCCCAAGGTAGAATTGTATGTTATTGATAAATTTGTTGGACTGCCCAATTCATAACTCGAGAACCCTCCAAATTCAGCATATTGATTGGTTCCAGCACTGCCATTACCATCTAAGTCATAGGTATTTAGTCGAATATTCTGCAAAGTGACCAATGTTCCGGTATTCGTTGAATTATTATACGACCCCCCGAGAATAAATTGAATTTTAAAAACGGCATAACCTCCACCTGATCCGAATGAAAACTGTGGAGAGAAAAAACTTGGAAGATTATTTGCCGCATTTACCGTTCCAGTATAATCATACGTTGTAAAAGTTGAAATATTACTTAGTTCTTGGGTTCGAACTATTGCATCAATTTGCTGACCTGAAATTGTAATCACATTTTGATATAAAACAATATCATTCAAGGACAATCCTGATCCTACCTTTGCTGTAATCGTCACTCCTGTTCCGCCCATACTTATTTGACTGTATGAGGCATTGAATATTTGAGCATTCCCATTAAATGCAAAAAAGAAAGTAAACATGAACAAAAAGGCACCGGAGCTGAGCTTACCAGCCATCCTTATTTTTTCTTGAGGTTCCATGTCGATTCAAATTTATTCTTCAACGAAGGTCTGACATCCTTATATGACTTCTAGGTTATACAGAAAGAAATAAATTGATTTAAGCAGAACTACGTATTCAAACATTAGTAGATTTAACTTTGATTCCTTGAATTTTCATTCAACGGATTTTCGCACGAATGCGAAAACGGATAGAGTGGTAACAACCAAAAAGTTCTTTTCGGCAGCAGCAGTAGTCGTGACTCTTAATCTTCAAAGGCCATAACTAC
Source organism: Flavobacteriia bacterium (assembly GCA_046345095.1). GTDB lineage: Bacteria > Bacteroidota > Bacteroidia > Flavobacteriales_D > Crocinitomicaceae > M0103. The sequence continues at coordinate 3,170 of JBKDKG010000161.1, forward strand.
ATTCAGTTTCGAGAAGTTACAATTATTATGTTCAACTTCCAAATTTATTTTCATTCAAACCTAGATCAGTAATTTATTGTATCTTCAATGTGCGTTTATAAACCATGATGCAAAAGGTATTACTGATAGTTGTTTTGTTTTTTACAGTTGGAGGCTCATTCTCCCAAGACATTCATTGGTCCCAATTCAACGATATCCCTTTGTTTCAAAACCCAGGAAATGCAGGACATTTTAACGGTGACTATCGTTTTGTTGCTAATTACAGGAACCAATGGAAAAGTGTAACCGTTCCGTTCAGCACTTTTTCAATTTCTGCGGATTCTAAATCATATTCGAATCGAAATGTAGGCTATGGCATTTTGTTTTTTAACGATGTTTCCGGGGATGGTAAACTGAGGACAATTGAATTTCAAGCAAATGGTTCGTACCTGATTAAATTATCAAAAGATTCAATGCATACAATCCGACCAGGAGTCAATATTGGAATGAATCATCGGCAAGTAAATTGGGACCAGTTGTATTTTGATAATCAGTTTAATGGGATTGCTTTTGATCCAACTCTTCCAACAAATGAAAACTTTCAAACGGACCGTAAAACAAACGTCTCCATTGGAACTGGTGCAGTCTATGAATATTATCGAAACAAACGTCAAAAAGTTAGCGCTGGAATAGGTTTCTATAATCTCAATCGCCCAAATCAAGGATTTTATGGCACGAAAATCACACGTGACATTCGAATGAATTTATACGCTAAAGGGATTTATAAACTAGATGTTGATTGGGATCTTGTTCCAGCTTTCAACCTTTCATTGCAAGGAAAATACCGAGAAGTAGTAGTAGGTTCATCTCTGAAGTACACACTCATTGACAAATTGGGGTCTTACCGTGCCGTGTATGGTGGTCTGTTTTACCGTAATCGAGACGCAGCAATTCTGTCTGTTGGAATGGATTATAATGCTTGGTTTGCGGGAATAAGTTACGACATTAATTTTTCAAAATTAGTTCCAGCAAGCAATGCCCGTGGAGGAATCGAATTTGCTGTTCGCTATATTCTTAATCATTTCAAACCGAGTAAATCATTGCACCGCGTATGTCCAGATTATATATAATCATAGCGCTGTCTTTTTTATTCGGAGGATTCCTTCGTGCTCAATCCAATTTGGGAAATTACCTCAAATATGCAGAAGAAAAATACAACAAAGGAGACTTTTTTTATGCCGCGGAATTGTACCAAAAAGCGATGCAAATTGATTCGAATTCGGTAGCCATACTTTGGAAATATGCAGAAACGTTAAGAGCCTATAAAGACTATCGAAAAGCAGAATATTATTACTCCAAAGTGTATGAACGTGAAGAAGGTGGCCTCTACCCTATGTCACTTCTCAATCTTGGGTTGATGCAAAAACAAAATGGAAAGTATGACGCTGCGCTCGAAACATTTAAGAAAGTCAAATCAAATTTTTCGAAGGACAAAAAAAATTATATCTACATCAAGGCAAAACGAGAAATGGAATCTTGCCTTTGGGCAAAATCAAATTTATCAGATACTGCAAATGTTATCTTCACTCATTTGTCTGAAAAAGTCAATACAAAAGACTCTGAATTTGGTCACGCATTGCATGAAAACAATTTGATTTTTTCCTCGCTTCGTGCCGATTCTGTAAATAGCACCGAAGAAGTCTATGCCACAAGCTATAAGACAAAACTGTTTAAATCCAAAAAAGAGAACCAAAATTTTTCTAATCCAACATTAATCAAAGAACTTATTTTCAAGGAAATGAGCTCAGGAAATGGATCCTATTCCAAAGATGGCTCTCGATTTTATTTCAGTCTTTGCAAAGATGATGGATACAATTACCGGTGCAAGATCATGGTAGCAAATTATGCAAATGGCCGGGTATCTCGTATTGATTCACTTGGAACAATAATAAATATTCAAGGTACAAATAACACAATGCCTTATATTGGTTTTCTTAATGACGAGGAAGTTCTTTTTTTCGCCTCTGATCGTGAGGGGGGCGCAGGTGGAATGGACATTTGGTATTCCATTATAAAGAACGGAAATCAATATTCAAAACCTGTTAACATAAAAGCATTGAATTCTGTGGACAACGAAATTTGTCCTTGGTTTGACACAACCGATCAACGTCTGTATTTTTCTTCCAGCTGGCACGACGGATTTGGTGGCTACGACATTTTTTCTTCAAAATTTAAAGAACAATTTGCCAATCCTGAAAATATGGGACAGCCATATAACAGTCCAGCCAATGACACTTATTTCTTCAAAGATCGAGACACTGCTTATTTTACTAGTAATAGAATTGGTGTCTATTTTAGTAAAAATCCAACTTGTTGCACCGATATTTTTTCGGCTTATCCTGTCCCTCCTCCTATTGTGGTCGAACAAAAAGATTCTGTTCCTCCAAAAAAGGAAAGCTTGGCTGAATTAAGCAAGCGATTACCAGTAACTCTTTATTTCCACAATGATTGCCCTGATCCAAAGTCGCGAGACACCTTGACTCATGTAAATTACATAACTGGATACGGTGAATACCGAGCAATGCTTGAAAAATATCAAACTGAGTATTCAACAGGTTTGGTACCCGAAAAAGCAGAAATCGCAAAAGAAGATATTGAGAATTTTTTCATCGAATACGTCGACCAAGGAGTTAAGGACTTAGAATTGTTCAGGGACTTGCTTTTGGAAGAATTAAAAACTGGGGCACGGATTAATCTTACGGTCAAGGGATTTGCCAGTCCACTAGCCAAAACAGACTATAACGTTAACTTGACAAAACGAAGAATTTCATCTTTAGAGAATTACCTCAGAGAATTTGAAAATGGTGTTTTTGCACCTTATTTAGATGGAAGTGCTGCAAATGGTGGAAAGGTCCAATTGACCCAAGTTCCTTTTGGAGAGTATACGGCAAACAAGCTAACGAGCGATAATTTCCACGATCAGAAAAACTCAGTATATTCCAGATCAGCGGCCATTGAACGAAAAATTGAAATTCAATCTGTTGATTTTATGAAAGAAGATAGCTTATTATTCATTACTTCACTTTCAGATCGCACAATAGATCTCGCTGCAATCGGAACGACAGACAGCCTATTGCGAACTATTGACTTTACTAACAAAAGTACATTCCAACTTGAAATTGAAAGAATTGAGGTGGAGAATAATTATTTGATTGCGAATTTTGAGCCAATCGTACTACCTAACAATTCGATTCAAATAAACTTCAGGAATTCGAATGAATTACCGAAAGGTCTATTCTCTTTTTATGCGAAACTGTATGTGAAAGGATTCACTGTACCTTTATTGATTATGATCAACGGTGAGGGGCAATAAGTTCGTCTTTGATTGATTATCTTTGCCTCAAATAAACTGTTATGTCAGAATCGGTACCTTCCGCAACAGAAAAAAGGCCAAGATTAAAATTCATTGATATGTCAAGGTCATTAGCTATCTTGCTAATGTTAGAAGGCCATTTCACAGGCGCGGCTCTTGCGAATGAATACCGCAAAGATGATTACTTGCTATACAAAATCTGGCACAACATACATGGATTAACCTCTCCATTGTTTTTTACTGTGACAGGTGTAATCTTTGTTTATTTACTTTCTGTCAATAATAACATTTCATATTTTCACAATACGCGTGTAAAAAAGGGATTTAAACGTGTTCTTGAATTGCTTTTTTGGGGTTATTTCATTCAGCTGAGTTTGTGGAGTATTATTCAATCATTCTATTACGGAAGCAAATTTCACTTGGAATGGTTTTATGCCTTTCATGTTTTGCAATCCATTGGTGTCGGAATTTTCTTTTTGCTTGCCATTTACGGAATTTTTAAATGGATCAATAAAGGTGCTTTGTATTGGTATTATCTTGTGAGTGGTCTTCTTTTATTTATTGGCTACAGCTGCATGAAAAATTACATTCAAATGGATGAGCAAGCTATTGCAGATGGACTCCAAAAAGGACCAAAGTATTTTCCACATAATGCCCCTGCCTTTATACAAAACATGTTCTATGGAAAATATTCGGATTTTAGCTTTTTACGCTATTCTGGATATACCATCTTAGGCGGTATGCTTGGCAGCATCATTCGCACCTACGAAAACAAAACAAAAGAATGGTGGTTCGGAACGACTTTTCTCGTTGCAGGTATCTTTATTAGCTTGTTTATACAACCAATATTTAGATCCATTGACCATTTTACCGAATGGATTGCATTAACTGAAAAAGGTGTATATGAATTAAATGCCACCGCATTCATTCGTTTTGGTCAAGTAGTTTCTGTTCTCGGATTTTTCATGTTAATTGACAAATATGTTGATGTGAAAGCAAAATTATACCTCAAACTAGGCCAGAATACCTTACCCATTTATGTTGTGCATGTCATCATCCTTTATGGTGGTATTTTTGGAATTGGGTTAAAACCATTGATATTTGATGAAAATCTTGGCCCATGGATTGCAGCTGGAATCTCGGCAGTTGCCATTTTATTTTTTACTTTAATGGTACACTATATTGAACTATTAGAGGAAAAATACGACGCATTTATTCGAATTTTTACCTTCAAAAAGAAAAAATGAACCGCTGGATACTCCTTCTTTTTTGTTCGCTTTTCGGTCTAGCCAATGCTCAGCCAACCAATGTTTTATTTGTTGGAAACAGCTATACGCACATGAATAATCTGTGCAAGATTTATCAAAACCTTGCCAATTCAAAAGGAAAAAATGTATTTGCAGATACCCTAGCGGTAAGTGGAAGTTCCTTACAAGGTCATACGTTGAGAGAAAACACTTATAAAAAAATGAAAGCTCGTAGTTGGGATTATGTCTTCATACAAGGTTATAGCCGCGAGCTATCCAGAGATTCAGCAACTATTGCAGCCCAAACGATTCCCTATGCCCAGCAACTCATCGACAGTATAAAAAAATACAACCCGTGCATTCATATTTATTATTACATGACCTGGGGTTATGCTGAGGGATTTAAAGACTCAATTCCCGATGACAGCTATGAACTAATGCAAGAGCGCATTCAAAAAGGTTATATACAATTAAGTGACGCCACTGGAAAATTTCCAGTTGCACCGGTAGGAATGGTTTGGAAACAAGTGAGGGAAAAATTTCCTGAATTAAATCTTTACGCGCCTGACAATGCACATCCAAGTCCTTATGGAAGTTACATTGCTGCTTGCACATTCTATACAGCTGTTTACAAAGAATCTCCAATTGATGGAGCATTTCCTAAAAAAGTAGAGGACACTTTCGCTAATGATATTCAAAAAACGGCAGCCGAATATGTATTAACCTATTATCCAAAATACAATCTTGACACCATACAAATTGCGGGTGGTGAAGATTTGAAATTGGATTTTACACTTCGTGAAAAATGGTTGAGCGTTTCCATTTCAAATCGTTCTCCAGCCGCTGATAATTACCTTTGGGAATTTGGTGATGGTAAAACATCTACGAAAAGAAATCCAAAACATTATTATTCAAAGGCAGGAAAATACACCGTTACGCTTTTCATTAAAAAAGGATGTCATTGGTACAAACTGAAAAAGTCAATCAAGGTGTCCGATAAAATAAAATATGCGAATCAACCGCAAGAAAGCACAAAGAATTAATTACAGATTATGCTTCTCTCGATAAAATTTGACTAGTTCATTCGTGTAAACATATGAACCGTTTGTTTGAAGATGTGCATTGTCGAAGAAGTAATCAGGGTTTGAATAAAGAGGATTTTTTTGATTATAAATCCAGATTGTTGCATAACCATCCATCACCTGGTTTAATCGGGAAGCAAAACCGTTCGTCACTACTCTGAAATTTGGAGGTATTGCAACGATTAATTCAATGTTATTCTTCTCACAAAGGTCCTTAAATGCTCTGAGTGCGTTAATCTTTTGAATTAATTCGGCATCACGGGTGTAATTATATGGTACTTTTTTATATTTCTTGTCGAATGTTTTTTTCTGATGCGAAATTGGCATTGAACCACATGGCATGATTGAATCGTTCTTTGTAAACTTTTTTTGCTTGAACAAAAAATTAGATTTGTTCAATTGATGTATCACAAAAAGTTCATTGAGTATGGGTTTCTTTTCCTTTCGTCTCACCAGTTCCTCTCGAATGGCTTTGTATTTTACCAAAGGATACATTCGATCTAAGCGAAATTTCAAGCTTTTACTCACTTTCAGTTCATCGCTGTCATCAACGACTAAAATGACTGTTTTTGGTTTTTTATTCCCCTTTGTTTCAAGTGTCAAACGCAACAAATACTCATGAAAGGTAATGTCCGATCCCGGAAAAGATAGATTGTATGCAGAAATACCCAAAGAATCCGTAAACACTTTGGCAATAACACTTCTCGCACCTCTTGATGAGCCATAAATCAGGACATCTGACTTTATGTTACCAGTTACAATCTTCTCGAGTCTTCTGTCAACTTCACGCTCAGGTGCTGAATTTCTTACCAATAAAAAAGCCTTATCCAAGATGAAAAAACATCCTGCGAAAATCAATAGCCTAATTAAAATTTTCTTCACCGCTTAAAACTGAAAATAAATAAACTCTTGTTCTTTTCCTGAAAGTACAATCACACAAATAATTAGAAAAGAATAAAACAACCATCTTATTGGCACAAACCACTTCAAACCAAAGCGCTCTAAGGCATATTTATTCTCTCTTCCCAACCATTCAATGACAAAAAAGAAAATTATAAATACCAAAGTCAAATCTGCCAGCTCAGGCAATTTCGGACTTTTAAACAAGCCATGAGCAAACATACGTTTGATAAAATCTATGGCTTGTGTCATTGTTTCAGCCCTAAAGAAAATCCATCCGAATACTGCCATCAGGAATGTAAGTAACATTCCACCTAATTCTCGGATACTTGGAAAGAATCTTCCTTGAGCCACAATTTCCAAATTGTTTCTATTTGAATTTGTTAACATCAAAGGAAGAAAATAGAATGCATTCAGAGCACCCCAAACAATAAATGTCCAATTTGCTCCATGCCAAAAACCACTTACAAGAAATATAATGAAGGTGTTTCGAATTTTCATCCATGTGCCGCCTTTACTCCCACCAAGGGGTATGTACAAGTAATCACGAAACCAAGTTGTAAGTGAAATATGCCACCTTCTCCAAAATTCAGCAATATCTCTTGAGAAGTAGGGAAATGCAAAATTCCGAAGCAATTCAATTCCAAACAAGCGCGAAGTTCCTAACGCAATGTCAGAATATCCTGAGAAATCACAATAAATCTGAATGGTAAAGAAAAAGGCCCCCATGAAAAGTGTACTTCCCGAATAATCGGTGTAACCATCAAAAATCAAATTGGCCCATTCCGCGCAACCATCAGCGATAACAACCTTTTTAAATAAACCCCAAAGAATCTGTCTTAATCCGTCTACTGCCTTTCCATAATCAAAGCTTCTTTCTTTTTGTATTTGGGGTAATAAATGCGTGGCTCTTTCAATTGGTCCAGCTACTAACAGTGGAAAATATGCAACAAAAAGCCCAAAATCGACAATTCTACGTTCACTTTGAATTCTACCATAATAAATGTCAATCACATAAGATAGCACATGAAACGTGTAGAAGGAAATTCCAACAGGTAAGATAACATTCAATGTAATCGATGACGGATCCAAGTGCATTCCAAAGCTATTGAAGAGTCCAGCGAATGAATCAACGAAGAAATTATAGTATTTAAAAATGGCTAAAAACCCAACATTTAAAACGATACTCAACCAAAACCAGAATTTTTTCCAAGAATGATTTTTCGCTATTTCGATCCGAATTCCGGTGAAATAACCTAAAAAAGTTGAAAATGATAAAAGGAAAACAAATCGCCAATCCCAGCATCCGTAAAAAAATAAACTGGCCCCAAGGAGTAATATATTTTGCCATTTTATATTTTTTCCAGCCACAAACCAATAAAGGAAAAATACGAGTGGAAAAAACAGAGCGAATTCAATCGAATTAAAAATCATAGGACTTATTGTTTAGCGATTAAACTTGCTGTCTCAGCTAATTCTTCAGGATTTAATTTTAATTTCTCTTTTGAAAAATCCATATCCGCAACACCATTAATTGGAATTAAATGTATGTGTGCATGAGGGACTTCCAAACCAATAACTGATACACCTATTTTCCGACAAGGTAAGACCATTTTCATTTTAAGAGCTACATTCTTTGCAAAAACAATCATCCCAGCCAATTCATCGTCCTCTAAATCAAAAATATAATCCTCCTCTCTTTTAGGAATCACGAGAACATGTCCTTTTACCAAAGGCATAATGTCAAGAAAAGCTAAAAAATGATCATTCTCTGCCACTTTGTGACAAGGAATCTCACCTCTTACAATCTTTGTAAACAATGTAGACATTAGCGGGATATTTCCACTACTTCAAACTTCATAATGCCATTTGGCGTCTGAATATCCGCAATATCTCCTTGCTTCTTACCAAGAAGACCTTTTCCAATCGGAGAATCAATTGAAATTTTCTTCTCTTTCAGATTTGCTTCGTTTTCAGCTACCAGCATGTATTCCATCTCCATCCCATTAACAACATTCTTAATCTTCACTTTGGAAAGAATATAAACTTTTGAGTTGTCAATATTTGTATTATCGATAAGTCGGGCATTTGCAATTACTGCCTCCAATTTCGCGATCTTCATCTCAAGAATACCTTGAGCTTCCTTAGCAGCGTCGTACTCTGCATTTTCTGACAAATCACCCTTATCTCGCGCCTCAGCAATCTGATCTGATATTGACGGCCTCAAAACTGTCTTCATCTCATGCAATTCATCTTTTAGCTTTTTTAATCCTTCTGAAGTATAGTAATTGATCTGTGACATTTATTCGCTATTGATCGATATTAAACAAAAACAAGAGAGCCCATCGGGCTCTCTTGATAAACAAATATAGAAAAGTTCTTTATTATTTCAAACTGATCGTTGCCCCGATAGTATGAATGATTCCAAATACACCTGCAAAACGTGTTGTATATTCGATACCAAGTGCACTTTTGTTTTTTCCAACAAGGGCATCTAAAGAAAATCCAGCTGTTGGACCAACTAGAGCATTTGATCTGTTCTCGGTGTTTAATAAACCTCTTTCGTATACGAATCCACCTCGTAAATTGAATGCTACTTTATCTCCTGTCATTCCATAATCTAAACCTAAACGGAATTGATCGTAAGAGAATGAATTAGCTGTAAATGCAAGTCCTAAATTCAATTTATTGTTCTCATTAAAGATAAAATCATAAGAACCTCCAATTGATAGAAGAGAAGGCATTTCGAAAGTTGCAGAACGCTGTTCCAATGATCCATTGAAGGATGTAGATATATAAGTTACCTGCTGTGCCAAACCATCTCCTTTGAAGCGCATTACCGGACCAACATTTTTCAACGCAATACCAAACTTAATTTGATCTTGTTCACCTGTTACATATCTAATACCCGCATCTAAAGCAACGCCATTCGCCTTTAAATTTGAAATGCTTTCAGAAATCACTTTAAAGTTAATACCTCCATAAATTGAAGACGAGAATGCCTTCGCATACCCCACATTAAACACATTGGAACGGGGTGAAAAGAATCCAATATTACCTTCCGGGTTGGCTACCGTTGTAATTTGAATATCTCCATAATTCATCGACTGAACACTAACAGAAATAACAGCAGATTCAGATACTCTCTGAGCAATCCCTGCACTGTTAAATGCAATTCCTGCAGAACCCATCCAATTACTGTAATTAAATTTTATCTGAGTTTTATCAGCAAATGCTAAACCAGCTATGTTCACAAAAGAAGCTTCCAAACCATTCACAGAAGCGACACCTGCATCACCAGCAGCGGAACTTCGTGCCCATGGATTCACTAACAACTGAGAAGCACCCGCTGAACCAACACGGTCTTCATTACCTGCATTGACTACCAAACTACATACAGTAGCACCAGCCAACAAGACACTTTTTATATTCATGATAGAATTTTTCATTTCAAAAAGATTTTTGTCCAATGTTAAATACCTTGTAAATCAACTTGTCTCATTCCACCAAAGAATTTGAGAACTACCTCCCCTACTTCCGGAACATCCACATGTATCAAGTAAACTCCACCCGCAATCGGAATACCTTTGAAATTATTCAAATCCCAATCAAGTGAGGTCACCGGACTATCTTTCTTATAGGTTCGAACCAATTTACCATTTACAGTGTAAATTTTGACTGTACATCTTTCTGGAAGATTTGTGATTTTAACACGTGTATCCAATCTATTGCGCTCGTATTCTGAGAATGCATAGTATGGATTTGGTACAACATTTATCAATTTCAGCGCTTCAGCCAACTGATCTTGACTACCGGTAACAGTAGCAATATCATCCATTGACCATCCGTACATTGGCTTACCATTGTTATCACCTGTTGCGCTAAAATCTTTGTATTGTTTGTTTACACGCAATTTCACTGTTACGTCCGTAGAATTTACTTCCTGATCTTGAGCAAGCAAAGGATATGCTATCCAAGAAATACTTCCGTAGAATTCTCTTTTAGCTGTTGTAGAGTTCCCCATGACTTGAAGTAATTTTTGATATGCCTGATTTGTTGCTGTATTTTCACCTTCTGAAGGAACATAAGCCGGGAAATTATAACCAGAAACAAACTTGTTAATTTCTGCCTGTTTGTAGCTAAACACATACACAGGATGCATACCACCCATAATTGGGTTTCCAACACCATCCACTATTCGGGATGTAGGATTCCAAATCATGTCAGCTCCATTTTCACCTCCCAAGAATGAATTCTCACCAAAAGCCATGTACAAGCGTGCTCCAGATTCTAGATCAACAGCATATCCTGGGAACCATCCCATACCTGTTCCTGTACCATCTGGATCACCATTTTTATCCACACTTGAACTCTTTCTCATCTCACCTGGTGAAGCACCACCAACATTCAAACTAACATCTCTACCCAACTCAATGATTGGACAACGCGTCCAAAGAGACTTATCACTTGTAATGACAATATTCACACTTGGCAAGAAACTAATTGAAGCATTTTCCCTGGCTGAACCAGGATTCGAGGCATTGTAATATGCCAATGGCATGAAATCAGCTTGATAACCAACTAACTTGTGTGGAGCGATTCCGCCACCAAGTATTTTGGCAAACAATTTATCATCATCTTGACCCGCCTCATCCTTGTAGTTACATGGATTTAAATATGGTAAACCATCCGGCAAACAATCTGTGTCAGGATCAGGAGAATAATCCCCTGAACGGATCCAGTTTGTTGGGTAAAATGCATCATTGTCAGGAACGAATGACAACCATCTTTTCGACGAATCTGCAAAATCTACAGAAGCATCAATAATACCTGTTGTTCTATCGTATTGACTACCCGAACCTGTATACAATTCTTGACTGATTTGAACAGATATACCCCATTGTGGTATAATTTGCTCATTGTCTTCTGCAATTGTGCGCTCTGACTCCACAGAGTCTATCTTGTTTCCTCCTTTAAAATCGTAACGGTAAATAACCCAATTTGCAGTATCCACTGCGTGAGCAACAGGTTTCCATACACTTGGTGTATAATCTCTGAACTTGCATTCAAAATAACCATCAGCAAGGTTTAATGGATCTACAACCTTAATGTTTATTGGTCCCTTTCCATAATCGTATTCAGGAGTTTCAACATATCCATTTGTCAATACAGATTTTAAAGTTGCATCTGTAAATTCCAATGAACGATTACCATTTCCATATCCATCGATGCGTGTAATGCGCGGTGACGAACCATATCCAATTCGTTGTTCAGTACCATCTGCCTCAGGATTAGGATTGTGAGGAATTGCTGCAATTGGAGCAATTGAAGTACCGTCAAAATTCAAACGTGAAGAAATATAAGGGATTTTCTGTCCATCTAAAGAAGTACCATCATTTGGATCATATTTCTTGTATTGATTGTACGCATAAGCGACAGCAACATAATAATATGTTTTGTGGTTAATCAAGCGTCTATCTCCTGAAGCAAATGCATCCTCCTTCAATTGATAAGAATGTTTAATACCTTCATTTTCACCATCCACTTTCTCAACAGGAATTGAGAAACCTAGTGCCTCATCAAATTCAAAGTTAATAACACGTGCTACATCATTTTTAATATCGCTTTGCGCGACAAGACGAGCTAACTCTGGATTCTGGATATCTGAAATCGCAACATCCGCGTTCTTTAACTGATAAATCTGGTATCCCTCAAATCGGTAAACTCTATCAACTGTAGGATCTGGAATATTAATTTCATCAATCTCAGCATATGCTTCCTGATAGTTATTGGAAGATGATGGGTTTTCTAACATCAAGATCAATTCATTGTTCAGTTCTTGAATAGTTAATTTAGGTGCATCTGGCGGAGAAAGAATTTTAAAACACGCATCAAACAAAGCTTGAGCTTTTGTATCAGCGCGCTTCATTGCTCTAACAGATGAAAACAAATCACCTTCTGAACCACGTCCATATACTAATCCAACAGTAATGTTATTGATTGCGCCTGGTTTCAAGATAAAAGGACCTGCAGATTGAACAAAACGACGGTCACCTTTAGGGTTGTTATTTGTAGCTTCATCCCAACCGTTCGGGAATAATCCGCTCATATCTTCACCACCTGTTGCCCAGAATAAAGGATCTGAATTGCCTGGGAACATATAATCAGATGGCACAGTAGTTGCCCCAGAAGAACCCTCATAACCCAAACCACCATAGAACATTTCTGAGCCATTTGCCCAACTTCCACTCATGAAATTGTAATATTGTGCAGCTGTTCCTGGATCATTGTAAGGGAACTGAGATGTTGATGTATAATATGTAAATCGGCGCATTCCGAAACGCTCATTGTCAATTATACCATCAGAGTAGCCAATTCCAATTCCCTTGTAAATAATACCTCCACCATTAATTGCTTCCAATACAGTAGGGACTACTTCTGTTTGTGTTGCCTCGTCAAAATATGGCCCTACATTGTCTATTCCATCTGCATCTTGGTATGGCCCCTCGAAAAAGTCACAACCAATTGCTGGAGGATTTTCACCATAACCTGGTCTTCCTCCATCTGCTTCATCCAATAAATCTCCATTGTACATGTAACCAAGTCCTCTTGAAACATCACATCCAGCGTAGTCATCTGCATAGTTTCCTACGTCAGCATCCAAATATTGTGCAAAGTATGTATTGAATAATGTTTGAGTACCACGGTTTATCAATTCATAATTATAGAATGTCATACGGTTTACTTCGTCATTCGTAGCAAAAGCGAAAGCCTGCGCACGAATCTCCATTCCAATTGGATCACCGTTTGTTTCTGTATGGATATTTCCTTTATCATTGAATACCCACCAATGCGTTTCATCACCAAACAATGAAATTCGACGATCAATACCACATTCGATATCATCACGACCTAAAATATCATCGTACCAAGGGTGATCTCCATCTAGAGGATTGTAAACTCCGTCTTCATTTCTGTCATAATAAGGTGCCAAGAAATAATCTTGTCCCTTAGAAACATCTCCATGAGCTGGCCATCCATAGATTCTATTTAATTCGTCTGCAGTTGGCTCAGTTATGTCATCACAACCTTCTGTAGTAATTCCATTTGTACACTCATACCAAACATTAAAACGAACAATCTCCGCTTTGCGAATTGTATAGAATTTATCGTACGCAATACATTGGTCAGGATCAATATTTGCTTCACCGAAATCACGAACTGCATCGTCACCAACAGGAGAAAGTGGGTTGTAATTACCAGTTCCAGGATTCGCAGTAAGAGGACCAGGCCAGAAATCATTCCCTTGACGATAACGTAAAGCAGCTAGTTTCAACTGACCATTCACATCCGTTCCTCCCATCCAAAGTGCACCAGCGAAAATTACATGCAAACCACTTCCCTTTGGAACTTCATAAGATGCTACACCCGCTGCACGGTTCTGGAACATACTTCCACCCTGTTCAATCAATGCTTTCACATCGTTGAATTCCATTATCAATTTTGCCGTCGCAGGCGAACAGTTCGCTCCCTTCAATACAGGAGTCGCCTTTTTACCAAGGTCATTTGGACCCAAATAGGCGAGTACACTGTTTGACCAAATTACTGTTGCACCGAGTACAAATGCTATAAATTGCTTTTTCATAATAAACTTCTGATTATGAATTAAAAATCAAATTTAACCCCCAAACGAATCGTTCTTGGTGAACTGATATTGAATGGGTTCTGAATTTTCATTGTATAATAATCTCTAAATGATTGTTCATCCAACTGGTTTTGAATAGACGTCTGATTCGCAGCAGCTGCTAAGAAACCATCGTCATCCCAGTTTCCTGTTGCACGGTAAACATTCAACACATTAAACTGATTAAACAAGTTTGTTGCACGGATGTAAACGTTCAAGAAAGTAGATTTTTTCTTTTCTTTCTCATCTCCGAACTCAAGTTCAAAGGTTCTGTCTAACTGAAGATCTAATCTATTTGACCAAGGTAAGCGTGAACCATTCAATGTTCCATTCAAACCGGCATTTAAGTTACCAATACCTTCATCCGTAATGAATGTTTGTCCTGAATAAGGAGAACCAGAATAAATATTGGATACAATGTTCAATCCAGTGTTTTCGAAAACATTGAATTCTCCAATTACAGGACCATTGTAATCTTTTCCTTCTCCATATCTGTAATCCAATGTAATAGCAAATGCATGACGCTGGTCAAAAGAATAAGGGAAGATATTACGCAAGTTTGGTAAACCCGCATTAATGATACCTGCCATGGATGTAGCATCTGAACCAGTACCATCAGCAAACTGCAATGTGTA
>JBKDKG010000162.1:0-3206 GCA_046345095.1 Flavobacteriia bacterium
GCCAGATATAGTACACACGCATGCATCAAAAGCGGGAGCGCTTGGAAGACGAGCAGCGAATTCATTAGGTATTCCTGTTGTACTGCATACTTTTCATGGTCATGTTTTCCATTCTTATTTTGGAACTTTTAAAACGAAAATTTACAAAGCAATTGAACGTCGTTTGGCAACAAAATCAAGTGGAATAATTGCTATATCAGAAATTCAAAAAAATGAGTTAAGTCAAATACACAATATTTGTGAGGAGAGCAAAATCAAGGTAATACCGTTAGGGTTTGATTTGTCACGATTTAATGCTGCAAAAAATGAATTTCGCGAAAGCACAAGGGAGGAGTTCGGAATTTTGGAAAATGAAGTGGCTGTTGCAATTGTTGGACGTTTAGTTCCTGTAAAAAATCACCTTTTGTTTATAAATGCACTTGCTTTTTTGATAAAAGACTTGACTGTTTCAGTAAAAGTGTTCATTGTTGGCGATGGATCAGAGCGAAGAAATATTGAAGAAGCAATTCAGTCCTTGCCTAAGTCATCATTGCTCAAAATTGAATTAACATCCTGGATTCAGGATATTGCAAAATTTAATGCGGGAATGGACTTTATATGTTTGACATCCAATAATGAAGGTACCCCGGTAAGTTTGATTGAAGCCCAGGCAGCAAATATTCCAGTTATTACAACGGATGTAGGAGGTGTGAGGGACATTGTTTTAGATGGCGAAACGGGATTTATTGTGCCTAAAAATGATGTGGCATCTTTTTCTGATAAAATGCGTTTACTCATAGAAGATGAAAATTTGCGAAAAAAAATGTCACAAAATGGATGGAACTTCGTAGAACACAAATTCCATTATACAACATTGGTCAAAAATATGGAAGATTATTATCACTCATTAATCGGAAAGTAATGTATATGAGGATATTGCTTTATATGATTTTAGGCATTTTTACACTTTCTCTTGGTAGTTGCGGGGTGAATAACAACATTATGTTTAAAACTCCAAAAGACATTGAGTTGGCTAGTGATACAATAATGCTTGCACCTCCGGTAGATTATCTGATTTCAGTGGATGACAGAATTGCCTTTACGTTGGCTACGAATAATGGTGAGGGTATTGTGCAAAGTCTTTCTTTAGGTGGACTAATTAATTCAATGTCAAGTACTGATTACATTGTGCGCGAAGATGGAAACACTGAATTGCCTTTGTTAGGAAAAGTTCAAGTAAAAGGATTGACAACTTTTCAATGTGAAGACACCTTGGAAATGCTATTTGCTCGTCACTATCAAAATCCATTTGTTCAAGTAAAAATCACTAGTCAACGAGTTCTTGTTTTTTCAGGAAATGGAAGTTCAGCAACTGTAGTGAGTTTAACCAATACGAATACTACGTTGCTAGAAGTTATCGCTCAAGCAGGTGGTATTCAAGAAAGGGGAAAAGCCAATACGATTAAGGTTATACGAAAATTTGGAAATGAACGCAAAATATTTGTTGTGGATTTGTCCACTATTGAAGGTCTTCAATATGCAGATATGATAGTCCAGGCCAATGATTTTATTTATATCGAACCTCGTCCTTATTTATTGCGTGAGTTTTTGCAAGAAACAGCCCCTGTACTGTCTTTAATTTCAACAACTTTGTCTTTTGTTGCCATTCTAAATTTGATCAAATAAAGTGAAAAAGAAAAGTGTAATAGTCAATAAGGATTACGATCCATTTATACTTCAAACAATCCTCAAAAGGCATTGGTGGTGGCCTTTGTTGTTTGTTTCATTTTTTCTTTCTGTCGCTTTTTTAATTTTACGCTATACTAAGTCTTCCTACGAATCTTCATTGGTTATTCAGATAGAATTTGAAGACAAAGGCAAGGAGGTCTTCAATGTTGAAAACATCAATAGGAGGCAAACGAATTTGTCATCATATGTCGAATTGATGCGTTCGCAATACCTTTTCGAGAAGGCGGTTAAATTGATAAATTACAACATTAGTATTTTTTCGAAAGGAAAAGTTTTAACAGAAGAAAGATACAATGCAAGTAATTTTCATATCGTACCCTATCAACTCAAGGATTCAAGTTTAGTTTCGGTTCCAATAAATGTTGATTACGATGGGAAGATAGTGTCTCTTAATTATCTTCATCAGGGCAAGAACTTTGTTTTGAAAGGCAAATTAAATCAGCACCTTGAAAACCAGCACATGGAGGTTGTCGTTAAGGCAAATGTACCGAAAGAATTTGAAGCCGATGCCTCTCAAAATGAACTTCATTTTACTTTTAATAGTATCAGTTCTT
Source organism: Flavobacteriia bacterium (assembly GCA_046345095.1). Classification (GTDB taxonomy): domain Bacteria; phylum Bacteroidota; class Bacteroidia; order Flavobacteriales_D; family Crocinitomicaceae; genus M0103. The sequence goes on from JBKDKG010000162.1 coordinate 2,283, forward strand.
TTGCTGCAAAATACCTTAGTTATTTGGATGTAGCTCCTCTTGATCCGGTGGCAAATACCATACAAGTAACAGTTAAAGGTCATAATCCACAATTGTGTTATGATTTAGCGTTGGCTGTTGCAAATACATTTATTGATAATTACGATGAAACACAACTAAAGAGTTCTGAAAACATTCTAGCTTTTGTAAATCAACAATTAGACTCTTTGGGAGGTGTTTTAAGGGATTCTAAGGATAGTTTAAGAATGTATCAGCTCAATACCAAGTTTTCAGACATGAATGGTGCTGAGTTAAGTTTATCTCAGAGTATTACCGAATTTAAAGAAGAGAGAATAACATTAGAAGATGAGATCCGTACGCTCATGTTAATGGATAGAAAGATGAAAGACGAACCAAATCGTTTGGATGTCTACCGTTTACTGCCAGAATTGATTGGCAAAAGTTTTGAGCCAACATTGGCTCCCCAAATACAAGGGCTCTTCGAGTTACTTGAAAGGAAGGAAGATTTATTGTATCGCGTTACAGAGGAAAATCCTGATGTTAAAACCATTAACAAGAAAGTAAATATTAAAATCAGTACGGTTATTCGTGCGATTGCTTCCAATCTGGATCGTCAGACTACGAAATTAAAAATGCTCAATGCCAAGATAAATGAATATGAAGCAGAATTTTATGGTTTGCCTATTAAAAAACAAGAATACAATAGATTGAAGGGAATTCAAGATTTGAATGAGAAGTATTTCAATATGCTTACTGAAAAGAAAGCCATGTATGCTCTTTCCGATGCGGGATATTCTTCGAGTAATAGAATTTTGACGCGGCCGACTGTCAATACAACACCCATTTCTCCGAATGGAAAATTACTATATGGAACCTTAGCAATGTTTGGTTTTATTTTAGGGATTGCAGTAATGTTCTTTAAGT
>JBKDKG010000163.1:0-3690 GCA_046345095.1 Flavobacteriia bacterium
CAATTACAGTGCCAATAGAATTAACAGTAACAAATTCATTTGGCACAAGTAACTTTATCCAATATGTAACTATTATGCCGCCTCCAACAATTACAACCTGCTGTGGAGCAATTGTAGAGATGGGAACGCCAATTGGTTTAAGTGCAAACGAATCTGAGGGTACTGTTTCGTGGTCATGGTTGCCAGATGATCAAGGGGACATTGTTGAATGTGTAACTGCAAACTGCGACTCCGTAAATGTTACCCCATTCATAACTACCGATTTTATTGCAACAACAACAACAGAAAACGGATGCGTTGCATTATCAATCGTGAAAGTTTTAGTTGACTTCGATGCAGTAATAGGTGTTCCGAACAGTTTTTCACCAAATAATAATGGATTTAACGATCGCTTGCGTGTAAGGGGTTCAGGCATCGCAGAAATGACGTTCAGAATTTACAATAGATATGGACAATTAATATATGAAACAACCGAAAAAGATGATCCAGGTTGGGACGGCACAGTGAATGGAAAAGAAGAAAAAACTGGAACTTTTCTTTACACACTTGAATACACACTTCTTGATGGGGTAAGCGGCACAAAGAGTGGCAATGTAACTTTAATCCGATAACATATGAAGACGAAACATTTTCTAGTATTTTCTTTCTTGTTTGCGGTTAAAGTTTTTGCTCAACAGGACAAACATCTAAGTATGTGGAACGAAAATCCATCTAGCTTAAATGCAGGTGCTGTAGGAGTTATGGATGAAGACCTTCGACTGTTGGCTAATTATCGCATGCAATGGTTAACCATAGAAGGACACCCTTTTACGACAGCTAACTTTTCATTTGACACAAAAGTCAAAATTAAAAATTCATTCAACACTGTTGGATTTGGTGTTAATTTCGCAAACGACCAGACCGGCGATGCACGTATTGTTTCGAATGTTGTATCTGTACCCATCGCATTTTCATTGGCCCTTGACAGACAAAATTTTATCTCAGTGGGTATGTCGCCTGGATTTTACATGCAAAGTTTAACACAAGGGGCACAAACGTGGGATACCCAATGGGACGGATCCGCTTTTGACCAAGGAATTGACAACCAAGAATTTGAATATTATCCATACAGCACTAGCTCTTTTGATTTAGGCGCGGGAATTCATTACAAATACATCGCGGATGAAAATGGTTATGTGAAAGCTGGTATTTCAATGAATCATTTGAATTCACCGAATTTGACATATTTTGGATCAAATGGTGCATTGTTCAAGACAGTTAATGTCATGGTTAGCGGGAGTAAATTCTACCCTATGAGAAAACTGGCTATTTCACCACAAGCATTATTTTCATTCATGGGGCCAAATCATTATTATTTAATTGGATCATACGTAGAACATGAACTTTTCGAAAGTTCAGAAAGAACTGACTACGTGCAACGTTCATTCTTTTCTTATGGCTTGTTCATGCGTTGGAATGATGCAGTAATAGCCTCACTTTCTTATAAAAGAGGTGGCTTTAAAATTGGTATGAGTTACGATGTTAATTACTCTGCATTGAGAGCATATACCAAAACCGTAGGTGCTGCCGAGGTATTCTTAAAATATTCCCTGATCGCCGATAAAAGAGGAACGATTCATGACCGAAAATTCTTCCGTTGGAAAGGAACAGGCACGCTTTAGTGGCTAATAGATTTTGTTAACGAATAATTTCAGTTAAACACATATCCTTCACTTAGTGAGATTTGCCGTCCACCTGAAATGCCTCCTGTGTGTATAATTAATATTTTCTCTTCAATTTCTGAAGTTGTTAAACAATATTCATAAAGTGCATGGATCAATTTCCCTGTATAAACTGGATCAAGCGGAATACTTGTTTCTTTGTAAAAACTTTCCATCAGTTCAAGTAAAGTAGAATTGTATTTGCCATATCCGCCAAAATGACTTTCACTGTGCACATCTACTAAAGTCAATAGGTCATTTACCCAATCCTGCTCAAATCCTGAATAATTCAGCAGTTTCTTCATTTCACCCAACGAATCATATCCCTTTAGGACAGGGATAACTGAAAGCCGCATTCCATTTTTTAGTGAAGTCAATATTCCACAACTTGTTGTAGTAGTTCCTTGTGCAATGAAAACTCGGTCAAAATCAAATCCTGCTTCACGCATTATTTCTTGACAACCTATTATTCCATAATAATTAGCACCTCCTTCAGGCACCAAATAAAATTCCGGGAATTCAGCTTTGTAATACTGTATGAAATTATTTTCAGTTCGATTTGAATATTCATTCCTTGAAACAAATACTAAGTGCATTCCTAATTCACTGCATTTTTTTAGCATTTCATTCGATTCCAGTGTTAGTTCTTCACCACGAACAATACCTATTGAATTTAATCCATATTCCTTACAAGCGGCAGCTGATGCGAGAAGATGATTTGAGTAGGCTCCACCAAAAGTTAAAATGCCTTTTTTTCCTAACTGAAGAGCATGCTCAATGTTATATTTCAGCTTTCGCCATTTATTTCCAGAAACAAACTCATCGATTAAATCATCTCTTTTAATGAACAATTTTTTATTCGTCTTGTTAAGAAAACTGATACGTACTTCTTGCACAACTGATTTCTTTGAATCAAACATACTTTAACTGAAAGAGCAATTACATTTTTACTATGGACAACGAATTATCAGGATTCTCAAAAAGATCCAACCTTTCTGAAGAGGATTATTATTTAAGTCCTGAAGGATACATCATTTTTACTGAAAAATACCATTTAAAAAGAGGTTATTGTTGTAAAAGCGGCTGCAAACATTGTCCCTACGGTTTCGATAAGAAAACAGGACAAAACAAAAAGCCTCAATAAACGCCGTTTTCCGGAAATTTTCCCTTGAATTTTCCCATAACCGACTTGATATGTTCAATATCTTTATCTACATCTCCAGTCGGTTGAAACAAACTGTGAAAACCTCCTGTTTTTGTGCTGTAATCAACGTAAGCAATATAAATTGGTACCTTGGCTTTTTGCGCGATGTAGTAGAACCCTTTTTTCCAATTTGGATTATAACTTCTCGTACCTTCTGGGGTAAAAATCATAAACAATTCATCTCTTTCTTCGAAAATACGAACCGCTAGGTCGGTAATATTATTGTTTTTCTTGCGATCAACAGGAATACCTCCCAATGCTCTTAGAACCCAGCCCATCGGAGGGAAAAACAGCTCTTTTTTTATGAGAATTTTTGGTTTCACACCATACATAATGAATGCAAGTCGACCTAGAATAAAATCCCAATTGGAGGTATGAGGCCCAACCACCACAACACACTTTTTGATTCCATTTGGGGTTTCTTTATCGATTTTCCAACCACATACCCAAAAAATAAACCTTGCCAAATATTTCATGATTCAAAGTTAGCTATTAAACATTTAAGTCTAATTTTGTTCTATGAGGAAAGGAAAGATTTTCATTTCAGTATTGACGGGAATATTTACACTGTTAATAGCATGGATGTTATTGTTCACTACAAAGACCTTACTTGAATCAAATAAAAATAACAACCTTAACTACCTTCCGGAGAAAGCCAACTTTGCCGTTCGATTAGATGGACGAGAACTTGCTGAGAAAACACTTTTTTCCGTTTTCATAGAATCCAAAGACGAGGCACTTCTGAAAATGATTCGTGAAACAATCGAAAAACAAACTGAAAAAGAA
>JBKDKG010000164.1:0-2214 GCA_046345095.1 Flavobacteriia bacterium
GTCATAAACATCATTGAACGACATGCCATTTGCCGTTCTTCGCTTTGATAATTGTTTCAATTCTACTAAAGCCCAGAGCACAAATTCCATTAAAAAAGGCATGTCAATTTCCGAAACATTTGGTTGGTAGCGCTTGATTAATTGCTTCAACGGTTCGATCGCATTTAAAGCAGTTGTGTATGTTGCTTCGTTCGTTTCATCTTCTAATTCAAATGCATCATTCTCAAAAAACCAACTTAACACAGCATCATACGGTGTGACCTGATCTTCTTTTTTTAATTTTTCAATCTTTGGAAAGTAGGTTAAAAAGAGCGTTTTCGTTGCTTCATTGATCAATTGATTCGCTACATATGACGTTCCTTCTTGTTCTCCTTCATATACCAATTCTACCTTTCCGGTAATTGAAGGAATCATTCCTATTAAATCACTGAATCGCACGCTTGTTTCATGCTCATTGTTCAGAAGTGCTCTTCGTTCTGCTGTACTGATTAAATTTTCATATGCTGTGATACTCATACGGGCACTGACGCCACTTTTATGATCGATGTATTCGCTTTCTCTTGCTTCGAAGGCAATTTGTTCAAGAATGTCTTTCGCCAACTCCGGAACATGAACTTCACACAAACGGTTTTCCAGTTTTTGAGCTTCTTGCTCCGTGATTTTTTTTGCTGTTTTAATATCGGCCGAATAGTGTGTCAATATTTGCGAACCAATTCTATCTTTCAATGGAGTAACGATACTTCCGCGATTGGTATAATCTTCAGGGTTTGCAGTAAAAACAAACTGAAGATCCAACGGAAGGCGCAACTTAAATCCACGAATTTGAATGTCTCCTTCCTCTAGAATATTGAACAATGCAACTTGAATACGTGCTTGTAAATCAGGTAATTCATTGATGACAAAAATGCAACGATTCGCACGTGGAATCATCCCAAAATGCAAGACTCTTTCGTCTGAATAATTCAACTTTAAATTAGCTGCCTTGATTGGATCAATATCGCCTATCAAGTCGGCAATCGTTACATCAGGTGTCGCCAATTTTTCAAAAAAGCGATCAGATCTGTGCAACCACTCAATTGGTGTTTCATCTCCTTTGTCTGCAATCAAGTCTTTCGCAAAACGACTCATTGGATTGAAGGGATCATCATTCATTTCACTTCCTGCCACAACTGGAATGTACTCATCCAGTAAATTCACCATCATGCGAGCAATGCGTGTTTTTCCTTGACCGCGCAAACCTAACAAGTTGATGTTGTGTTTCGATAAAATGGCGCGTTCCAACTGTGGAATAACAGTGTGCTCATACCCATGCATTCCTGGGAAAGTTGGATTACCTGTTTTGAGGGATTCAATTAAATTATCTCTTAATTCTGTTTTGATACTTTTCGAAGTGTATCCTGCTGCTTTCAAAGCACCAATTGTGTTGATTGTTTTATCCATCGTATCAATTAATTCGTTTTTTTCTATTTGATTCGTAATCGTGGAAGATCATTTCGCCTAAACCTTTTAGCCCTGTGTAAAATGCTTTTCCTTTATTTGATTTTGTAAATTCTTCGATAAATTGCTGCAAATAAGGGTCTTGAGCAATCATAAATGTGGTAATTGGAATGTGCATTTTTCGTGCTTGTGCTGCCATGTTGTAACATTTTTCCACAATCATTTCATCCAAACCATTACTGTTCTTATAATATTGACCGTCTGGCATTCTTAAGCAGCTTGGTTTACCATCTGTAATCATGAAAATCTGCTTGTTCGTATTTCGTTTTCTGCGAAGAATGTCCATTGCTAATTCCAAACCGGCTACTGTGTTGGTATGATAAGGTCCAACATTTAAATAAGGCAAATCCTTAATCTTGATAGGCCACGCATCATTTCCAAAAACAATTACATCCAAGGTGTCTTTTGGATAGGTTGTTGTGATGAGTTCTGCCAAAGCCATCGCTACTTTTTTAGCGGGAGTGATGCGATCCTCACCATATAAAATCATACTGTGACTGATATCAATCATCAACACAGTGCTCATTTGAGATTTGTGGTGGGTGTCTTCGACCACTAAGTCGTTTTCTGTCAAGCGAAATTCACCCATCCCATGATTGATTTGAGCATTTTTTAAACTTTCGGTCATTGAAATATGTTCAATGGAATCACCAAATTGAAAGTCACGAAATTCACCTGTTGCCTCATCTCCCTGGCCGCTTTTTTTCGATTTATGGT
>JBKDKG010000165.1:0-8657 GCA_046345095.1 Flavobacteriia bacterium
TTCTTATAGTTACCGGAGGAAATTCTCAAGATGTAAAGGATCGTTTATTAGCTCTAGGGGTTCAGGAGGTTCATTTATCTTCATTTAACAAGTTGAATGTTTACAATGAAATTAAAGAGCGATTAGGATTACTTGATGAAGAGATTCTATACATGGGTGACGATATTCCGGATTACCAGGTTATGCAGCACGCAGGAGTTGCAACCTGTCCGCAAGACGCAGCTATGGAAATTAAACATATTTCAGATTACCAATCTCCTTTTAATGGAGGAAGGCACTGTGTTCGGGACATTATAGAGCAAACCTTACGTGTGCAAGAAAAGTGGTTTTCGGAGTCTGCATTTGAATGGTAGTTAATTCGCTAAAACCACTCTAGTCCTTCCAAGACTTTCGTTTCGATCATTAAATAATTCCAGCATATATGTCCCGGTTTGAAATTGGGTTAAATCCAATTCTGAACCTTTAGTGATATGTTGTACTAAAATTAATTTCCCACTTAAATCGATCAATTTAGCAGAACTAATTGTAACATCTTCTGACATTATTTTAATATTTCCATTTGATGGATTAGGATAAATGGCAATCTTAGAAAAGGCGTTTAATTGATTTACAAAAACTAAAGAATTTGGGGTTGGATCCACAGGAACAGTTGGGTAAAGTGAATTTGGTCCTATCTTGAGTACAAAAACATTCGAACCTCCTGCCCCACTAAATAGAGTTGTTCCGACTGCCACCACTCCACCATCCGAAGTTGGAATCAGTTGATTTGCAAGATCTTCATATGGAAAATTAACTGTAACATAGGAATTATCCCACCACAAATCCATGGGCAAACGAGCAATCGTTAAATCCAAACCAAAATTCGATGACGGATCAGCAGTATAGCGGTAAGCCATGTATTTTTTACCTTCTGAACCGAATGTTGTAATCAAGTCACGAACGCGTTTGTCAGACACAGTTTCTTGTCCAGTAAAATCTGGAATTCCCGAAGCATCCATTCTACCAAAAAAAGGCGATTCAATTTGAGTTTGATTGTTTAAGTAATAGCCAACATAATTGATCTTATTTTGGTAAACATCCACATCAGAGATAGAATAATTGCCATTATCGCCAAGTGTTTTGAACCAATCAATAGAACCATTATCCCTAATTCGCATCAAAAATCCTTTCGTCTTGAGTGAATCTTGCAGATAAATCTGTCCACCAATAACAAAGGTAGAGTCGTTGATAGATCTTATACTTGTTGCAAGATCAATACCTAGACCGCCAAAAGTTTTCGTCCAAAGGGTGTCTCCTCCACTATTTGTTCTTACGATAAAAGCATCTGTCGCATTACCATTTGTAGAATTTGTTTCACCGACCATTATTGCTCCTGTATCCTTTGTCAATGCTGCATCATGCACTTTTTCCCATTCAGTTCCTCCATAAGTTTTTTGCCAAATCAATTCTCCTTGCAGATCGGTTTTTACCAAGTAAAAATCATACGCGCCATTGCCAAAGGAATTGGTAAATCCGGCTAAATAGTATCCAATATTTTTTATATACAAAACACGTCTTGCTGACTCCAATTCTGGCCCACCATAATGGTTAGACCAAAGGTAATTACCCACACTATCGACGTGCAACATGAATGCTTGAGATGGTCCATCTGTAAAACTGCTTGAAGATCCACAAATAACGAATGAACTATCCTCTAATTGCACAGCACCTTCACCTGCATCATAGCCATTATTAGAATAAAGCTTGTAGAATGCGATTTGCCCGTTCAAGTCAAACAAACAGAAAAATACAGAAAAGAATAGTAGTAATCTTAAAACTTGCATCTCAAGCGTATTAAAATTGATTCACCCTTTGCGCCCTTCATAAAAACACCTGTTAAATTTTCACTTGCTATTCCTGCGGAAAAATCACCAATTTGCCACTGTGTATATATACCAAATCGCGTAGTACTATAACCACCGTAAGATAGATTCATTCCTAACCCAAATGCTTTTGTTAACCGATAATGCAATCCACCGTAGATCATTGGCACAAACGCTGAAGTTGAATACATTCTAATACCATAAAAGGCTTGAACCCGCGATGAATCCATTGCGTCAATAATTTTTCCAACCTGAATAAAGCAAGGTAAAAAGCGCCACTTACGAATTCCTAATGAATCTATTCCCAACGAATCCATTAATGAAAAATTATTAGTGAATATCGCATTATCCCCATAAAGTTGGTCAAAAGTAAGCCCTGTAAAATGTAGTGTAGTATCTGCAGAATAACGGGTTATGTTTTTCTGAAAACTACATATCCCAAGATTTTTCGCTTGAAATTGTATAAATGAAGTTTTTCCTTCGCGAAACATTACGGGCAGCCTGAAATCAAGATCTACTCCTGCTCCCATACCTTTTACAAATGAATTTCCGTTTGAAAAATCAAAATTCCCTTGCATCGATAGACTCACTGAATCTGCTACTTCCGATTGAAAGAGATTACCGTCATAAATAGTTGCTTCAGCATAATTTGAAAGGGAATACACATTGAATGAAACACTTGATTTCGATTTTTTATCAACCACACCAAATCCAAATTTCTGAAAGGACACTCCAAGAAACCTTGTTCCTGATAAATTCACATTTTGACCAAGATAATTATCATTACCGAAGAAAGTCAATCCATATAAATCCTTTGCATACAATAGAGAAACATAATTATAATAACCTGTTTTAACAGTGAGGCCCCAATTAGGATTTTTAAAAAGATTCAATTTCAAATTTCTATATTCAAGCTCTCCGGAAATATCTGCACCAAATCGATTAATCCCTTTATGATCAATGAAACTTCGGTTTTTAATACCAAATGTAATTTCTCCGCCATAAATAAGCTTCTGCATCAATTCATTTTGCAATGAAGTTGAGCTGAAATCGGCTGTTCCTGATACAATCAACTCCTGATCCAATTGCAGGGTATCGTGCTGGACAGGCATCATTGACTGTGCTAGTGAAAGAAGTGCACTCATTACAGCAACTATGGTCATTAGCAACCTCATCAATAAATCGTTTTCAGATTAAAATGTGTTTTCAGTTTTACAGCCATATAAACTCCATTTGGAACTGACATTTGTTGATTTCCTGTGCCAGTTGCATTCGGAGTATCAAAAACAGCACGTACCATAACTTTTTTAACTTCATCCAATCGAACCAATACTTCAGGAGTTAATATAAAAATCAATTCCGACTCTTTCTTCATAAGTCCAGATGAAACGTCTAAGGTTCCAAAAACAGCTGATAATACTTTGTTTTCTGACTGCACAATAAAAAGTTCTTCACCTTGATTATTCATCAAATGCAATTCAGCACTCGCAGATAAAGGAAAAGTATTTGCTGCATTTAGAACGAATGATCCCGATTCAACATGCGTTTTTTCAAGATTTTGTTTCAAATTGAGATCGAATGTATCTGCGAGCGTCAAACCATCAGCACCAACTGAAAGTGGCATTTGTGCATGCACTTTCACTTTCAATCGACTATTGGGAAAAATTTCATTCCATCCACCCGATGTATTTCCCCATGGATTTAACTCAAGTTTATAACCCATTTGATGGGTATTCCCTATATTTTCAAGATATTCCTCAACATTGCTATTCGAACCACTAAAATTTATTGATTCTGAACTCGTTTGCAGATTCGACCAACTACCAGTGGCTGCATTTATAAAAATTGGCACTCCCATTTGAGCACCAGCTAATGAAACAGTATTTCCGCTCCAATTCGTATTTTTAAGTGAAATAAATGTTGCTCTAGCATCTACTTTTATGCCATTCAACACTTCAATAGAAATTGAAGGTGAGGGTAAATCAACACTTCCGTTCGTTATATTCGACAATGCATCCAAAATAAACTCGGAGGTATCTTGAATGACTTTGTTTCCAAAATAACCGCGTGCATAATCCAACTGTAAATTTGCAAAATCAGCTTCAACTTTAAACACTTGTGAATTCGTAACAGCAATAGATGGTCCTACTGGATCTGAAGAAACAACTAGCAATGATTGAAGAATATTGAAATTCGATCCATCAATTCCCGTTAAATCGATGTCATATCCCGAAATATTCAGCACTGCCGAAACAACACCCGGCTGAGAACCAATTGCTGAAGGAGCATCATAATTTTCTTCAAAAGTAATTCCGTTTTTAGTTACCCCCGGCAATTTAACTGTGAAAAATGTTTTCGTAGGAAGTGGATTGTAAACCTTCAAACCTATTTGACCATCGCTTATTCTTATTTTCTTAAGTTGTACCCCAGACAAATCCAATACATGTTCTTCAATTTCATTTACAATTGTAAAACCAGGTGGTATATTTATGGATGGAACAGTGCTATTAAAGCTATGTACTATTAATGTATCTGGCAATTCCAAAAAATCCTCGATTCCTAAATCGAGCACCGTTCGAGTGAGATCAACTTCCAGCAATCCCGATGAATTGACAGAAAGTGTGGAATCATTCACAAGGTTTTTCAGTGAAATTGTATCATTCACTATTGGAAAAGACCAATTGGAATTCCAAAATGTTTTTTCCTTTTTACAAGAAATAAGAAAAATTCCCAAAAGGACAATTACTATGTAAATTCTGTTCAACAAATTAGAAACGCTTTTGGAAGTTTGATGGTTGGTTAAGCACGTTCAATTATTGTGGCGTATCCTTGACCAACTCCAATGCACATTGTTACAAGAGCATATCGTTTGCCTGTGCGTTGAAGTTCCAATGCGGCACTGTGCAAAATTCTAGCGCCAGACATTCCAAGTGGATGTCCAAGTGAGATCGCACCCCCATTCGGATTAATCCGAGGATCATTATCCGCAATTCCCAGATTTCTTGTGCAAGCCAGCACTTGAGCAGCAAACGCTTCATTCAATTCCAAGATATCCATCTCTTCTAAGCTTAAACCTGCACGTTCCAAAGCCTTTTGAGAAGCATAAACTGGACCGATACCCATTATGCGAGGCTCAACTCCTGCTACTGCAGCACTTACAATCCGCGCTAATGGCTTTAAGTTTTCACGTTTAACTAAAGTCTCACCCGCAATAAACAAAGCTGCAGCACCATCATTCAATCCTGATGAATTCCCAGCTGTTACGCTCCCATCCTTTTTAAAAGCAGGTCTTAAATTAGAGAGACTTTCAAGAGTTGTTTCCGGTCTAGCAAACTCATCCTTTTCAAAACAAATAGGATCCTTTTTTCGTTGCGGAATATAAATAGGAAGAATTTCTTGAGCAAATTTCCCTTCTGCTTGAGCCTTAGCTGTTTTTTGTTGAGACCACAAAGCAAATTGGTCTTGCGCTTCGCGTTCAATTCCATATTTTTCAACAAGATTTTCAGCTGTATTACCCATGCCATCCACTCCATACAATTCTTCCATTTTTGGATTTATAAAGCGCCATCCAAAAGAAGAATCAAACATTTGAGCATCGCGACCAAATGCAGATGATGTTTTTGAGATTACCCAAGGTCCGCGGGTCATATGCTCAACACCTCCTGCGATATACAGTTCACCTGCACCATCCTTTATAGCACGTGATGCATTGATTACTGCAGCCATCCCAGAAGCACATAAACGATTCACTGTTTCTCCACCACTTCTAACAGGCAAACCAGCTAACAAACCCGCCATGCGTGCAACATTTCTATTGTCTTCACCTGCTTGATTGGCGCATCCGAGAATAACATCCTCGATCAATTCAGGATTAATACCAGACTGTTTTTCAACCAAACCTTTGATCACGTGAGCAGCCAAATCATCCGCACGAACAGAAGACAATGTTCCTCCGAAACTACCTATTGCAGTGCGCACTCCATCAACGATGTATACCTGTTCTGTCATAATTACTATTTGAATGTCTAAAATTAACATTTTTGACGTTGTTGAAAACTAATTCATGGGCTCATTTTGAATGTTATTATCTTGGTCTTTCTAAATTAAAAATGCACAAACTGTGAAAAAGAACTGTTATCTCCAACTACTGTTGATTCTCTGTTTTTCATCACCAAGTATTGCACAATTGGATGAGTTAACTCCGTCCGAAGCGCGTTACCGTGACTCTATTAAATCATTGAATTTACAGAACGAAGCCATTGCACAAAGTCAGGAATCCTATAACAAAGGGATTGAATTATTCGGCCAAAAGAAATATGATCAGGCCATTGTTTCATTTGCTGAATCGATTAAATATGATGCAAATTTCACTGCAGCTTATTACAACAAAGGTGTTGCCGAAAACGAAGCTGAAAAATTCACGGAAGCCTCAAAAACTTTGAATGATCTTTTGCAAAAAGACCCAAATTATTCTAAGGCTTATTTCCAAAGAGGCCGTGCATATCAGGGTTTAAACGATTACCTGAAGGCAGAAAAAGATTATGAAAAATCCCTTCAGATTGATCCCAAAAGCGCACGTGCGTATTACAATTTTGGTACGCTCCGTTTTTTGCAGAAAGACTATCAAGGAGCGATCAAACACTTTAGCAAAGCAATTGAATTAGATAACAATTTCGCTTTTGCTTATAATGACCGGGGAAGTTGCTACAGAATGCTCAATGATTATCCAAAAGCAATTGCAGATTATGAAGAAGCTGTGAAGAAAAATCCAAAACTTGCTTTTGTCTTGAATAATATAGGTACCACAAAAAAGAAGGCAAAAGATTTTCAAGGTGCCATGGCTGCATTCAACAGAGCAATATCTGTAGATCCTCAATTTTTTATGGCTTACAACAACCGTGGTGTTGCTCAAATGGAACAAAACAAACTCGATGATGCAAGAAAGGATTTTGAAAAAACCTTAGAGATCAATCCTAAATATGCACCCGCTGCATCCAATTTGAGCGCTGTCTATTTTAAACAAAAAGATTATAAAAAATCACTTGAGTTTGCTAATAAAGCCGTTCAGAATGATCCAAATTATGGAAATGCATATGTAAATCGTGCGAATGCCAGAGAAATGAATCGCGATCTAGAAGGTGCATGCGAAGATTGGCACAAAGCAAAGGACCTTGGAATTGAGCTTGGAAAAAACTATTACTCATCAAATTGCAACGAATAAGCGTTCATTATGAAAAACTGGATAACGATAACATTATTTTTACTTGTTTTGAATGGATATGCTCAAAACATAGAATTCAAAGCTGCAAACTTTAAAAATGACAAGGAGGGCCTAAAGAAAGCAGAAGATGCCATCAGTAAAGGCGATGAATCACTTACATTAGGAAAAGAAGCAGTTTTCCAGGTACAAAATCCTGGATTGAATTTTAAAAAAGCGTTGAAAGAATATATGGTTGCGCAGAAATTCAACCCTTCAAATGCATTATTAAACTTTAAAATTGCTGTTTGTTATGTGCATTCAACAGATCCGAATAAGTCAATTGAATATATCAAAAAAGCTGCATCGTTGGATCCCGCTTGTGATCCTTTTTTAAATTACTATCTAGCTTATGCTTATCAACTTGAAGAAAAATTTGATGAGGCTATTAAATCATACGAAGCATTCGAGCTGAATTACAAAAAGGCCGACAATTTTGCAAAATTCGTTACCCAGCATAAAAACGAATGTAAAGCAGCTAAAACATTAAAATCTTCACCAACTCGAGTTTGGGTTGACAATGTAATTTCCTTGAACTCAGAATTCGATGATTTCGCACCTTCCATTACCACAGATGGCTCTGAAATTGTTCTTACATCAAACAGACCAAACGGCCACGCAACAAATGAAGTTGGTGAGTACGATATGGATATTTACTCATCTGCATTGAACGATGGAAAATGGTCTTCTCCAAAACAGATCTCAGGACCATTAAATACTACTTCTGATGACGTCTCCAACAACTTGAGTTATGACGGAACTAAAATGCTTATTCACAGAGAAGTGAATGGCCAATTTGATATTTATGAATCTAAATTGAGTGGCTTAAACTGGACAGATCCTGTTTTGGCTCATTTTCAAATATCCTCAGGAAAGTCGAATGAAAAGTATGCCGCATACAGCAACGATGGTTGGAGTTTGTATTTCTCTAGAGACAACGACAGTAAGTCCAATGGTTTTGATGTGATGTTCAGCGCAATGCAAAGCAGGCAGCAAAAAGATTATGGAGCAGCTGTAGCGATTGGAAATGGACTTGTCAACTCGAAGTTCAACGATGGCCCAATCTACATGCATATTGACGGCGAAACCATGTACATCGCTTCAGAAGGAAATGAAACAATTGGTGGATACGATATTTTTATTTCTAAGAAAGTACAAGGGTCTTGGACAAAACCGGTCAATATGGGATACCCTATCAACACGCCATATGATGATTTCTTTTTTGCCTCGACTGCCAATGGAAAATTCGCTTACATTGCATCTAACAGGGCAGGTGGAAAAGGAGGATTAGATGTCTATAAAGTGACTTTTTGGGGACCAGAAAAGAAACCGCTTGTTGACATGGAAGACTATTTATTAGCCTCCATTGCTATGCCAATGAAAGATGCACAAGTTGAAGCCACCGTCGATGTCAACAAGAAATCCTTCACGGTTTTTAAGGGCTCTACAATAGATGCTATGACTAAAAAACCTGTTGAAGCTTCCATTGAGATATCAGATAACGTAACAGGAAAAATAATTGAAACATTCACTACCAA
>JBKDKG010000166.1:0-3183 GCA_046345095.1 Flavobacteriia bacterium
TCAAACACATTGACGATGACAGTTACATCTTCCCCATCCGCAGCAACTATTGCATATTCAGGTGGAGTTTTAACTTCAAGTTCATCCACAGGAAACCAATGGTACTTAAATGGAAATGCTATTAGCGGTGCAACATCACAATCATACACTCCAACACAAAATGGAAATTATACAGTTGTTGTGACAAGTAACGGTTGCCCTTCAGCGGCTTCTAATGCATACACTGTAACTGGATTAGGGATAGAAGAATTGAATGTTTACCAACTTTCTGTTTACCCTAATCCATCACAAGGTGAGTTCAATGTATCTTTCGATGCATCCATAACTGAAACTTATTCTATCAGGGTATATGACGAAGTTGGAAAATTGATATACAACGAGAGTGTTGAAAATCAAAATGGACAATACATTAAAGAAGTTAAACTTGGAGAAGTTGCTTCTGGAATATACAATGTAACCTTATCTAACGGATCAAATGAAGTGACTCGAAAGGTTGTCATCAGAAAATAAGAACTACTTTTTTATAAAAAGGGGTTAACTTAATTGTTAGCCCCTTTTTTTGTGTTTTATTTTACCTTAAGATAAGTAGCGTAAAAAGAAATATGAGCAGAATACTTATCACATTCATAATAAATCCATACTTCACCATCTGATTGACATGTAAATAACCTGAGGAAAAGACAATCGCATTAGGTGGAGTACCAACTGGTAGCATAAAGGCAAGACTTGCTCCCAAAGTAAGTGGAATGCAAAGTTGTTCCATTGGAATTCCTAATTCAATAGCGAACTTTGCGACAATTGGAACAAAGATGCTAACCATTGCAAGATTTGACAATACCTCTGAAGCGAAAACGGCGAGAATAATCAAAAAAAGAACAAGTGAAGCAAATGTCCAATTACTCATCGTTTCGAACAAAACCGACAGTTGCTCGATTACCCCATTTTTTTCTAGAATAGCAGCCAATGCTAATCCACCTCCAAACAAAATCAAAATGCCCCAAGGAATCTTCTCAGTATCTTTCCAACTCAATAATTTTTTATTCGGCTCACTACTTGGTAGAAGAAACAGAAGTATTCCTCCTAAAATTGCAGCATTTTCATCCCGGTATGAAAATCCCAAGATTGGTACCAATAAATCTTTAAAGGACCACAAGAATACCACGCCTAAAAAAACGAATACTACCCTCTTTTGGTCCTTCGTCCATGGAGTTTTGTGTAAAATGAATTCGTCATGGGTATCCTTTCGTTCTTTTCCCAATAAAAAGTAAAACACGCAGTAAGTGGCTAACAACATGCAAATACTTAATGGAAATCCTATTTTCATCCAAGAAAAGAAATCGACTGTGATATCAAAATTCTTTTCCAAAATACTTGCCATTTGTGTGTTTGGAGGTGAACCAATGAGTGTACCTACTCCACCTATACTTGATGCATAAGCAACAGATAACATCAGGAAGATTGGAAATTTCGAATGCTGTTGATCCTTTGGCATCGCATGAATAATTGCTGTTGCCATAGGTAACATCATCAATGCAGTTGCTGTATTGGAAATCCACATACTAATCAAACCGGTACTGAAAAGAAAACCTAATAATATTCTCGATTTTGACTTTCCAACCACAGAAATTATACCTCTTGCCACCTGCTCGTGTACATTCCATTTTTCTAACCCCAAGGCAAGTACAAAACCACCAAAAAATAAATATACATTCCCATCACCATAGCTTGATGCCAAATCCTCTTTGTTTAACAATCCAAGTGGAATTGCTAAAATCATTGGAAATAATGCAGTAACATATACCGGAATTACCTCAAAAACCCAGAAATAAATCATTAAACCACTTAATGCAATGGCATTCCAAAAATTATCTTTTGCACCGGTTACAAAAAGTATCATTGCAAACAAGAATATCCCAACAGCAATAATTAAATTTTTCATTGATTTCCCCATAATTAATTCAATAAAAAAGCGGACTTGACGCCCGCTTGTATGATTTAAAAATTTTCGTGCGCTATTAGCTTAGAGCATTCAACTTATTGATGAAATCAATCGCTGCATCCTCAATTTCATCTCTCAAAGGACGGAAATCAGCCTTTGTTTTTGAAGAATTGATTTTTTCTAGCATTAAATCTTGAAAATCAGCTGCTTCATCAATAATCGTATCCGCCTTCTCTGTTTTAGCGGCATCCAACGACTGAATAACATAACATTCTTCAACGATATCATATACCATGTTATTCAGGTTTCTCTTTAAAAATCTTCTGCTTGCCATAATTTTATTTTTAGTAAAAGTATTTAATCTTCGAATGAAATATAATTTTTCGATGCAAAGATTTAAACAATAAATAGTTACAAACAAAAAGCACCGCTTTCACGGTGCCTTTTAACATTATGCTTGAGGAACTTCCTCTTTTCTTTCTGGTCTTGGAAGAAGTACTTTACGAGACAATTTCCATTTTTTGGTTTTTGGATCTTTTCCAACTACTTTAAATTTCAATACATCTCCTTCTTTACAAACGTCTTCCATTTTAGCAACTTTCTCCCATGAAAATTCTGAAATATGAATCAATCCATCCGTTCCTGGAAGTATTTCAACGAAACATCCAAAATCTTTTACTGATTTCACTTTTCCTTCGTATTCAGCACCTTCCTCTACGGTTGGAGGGAATGCAATTTGTTTAATACGACGTGTCGCTTCATTCATGTCATCAGCATTGTTTGACATAATTTGAACACGTCCTTCACCTGTAGGTAATTCCTCTATAGTGATTGTCGTATTTGTTTCTTTTTGCATTGCTTGAATGATTTTCCCTCCAGGCCCGATAATCGCACCAATCATCTCATTAGGAACGTTGAACGCTTCAATACGAGGTGTTTGTGGTTTGAAATCTGGATTTGGTTGAGCAATCGTTTCAATGATTTTATTCAAGATATGTAAACGTCCACCTCTTGCTTGCTCCAACGCTTGGATCAATACTTCGTATGGTAAACCATCAACTTTAATATCCATTTGACAAGCTGTGATTCCTTTTGAAGTACCCGTCACTTTAAAGTCCATATCTCCCAAGTGATCTTCATCTCCTAAGATATCAGACAAAACAGCAAATTTACCATCATCAGCAACCAATCCCATTGCGATACCGGAAACTGGAGAAGTGATTTGAACACCACCATCCATCAAC
>JBKDKG010000167.1:0-7026 GCA_046345095.1 Flavobacteriia bacterium
ATTGCGTTATAACCTTTATGAGAAATACAGAGTGGGATTAGGACTAGAAACTTCAAAGAAGTTAATGAAATCAGCAGTTGTTGGTGGTTATTTCGCTTATGGAACGCGTGACAAGGAATTCAAATATGGCGGCTATTCTACTATTTGGCTCAACAAGAAAAATGGTGTAAAACTAAATTTACGTTACCAACAAGATGTCATTGAACGCGGTGGTTATTCGTTTCAAAAGGATGGATTTACATTGAATTCAACAGCTATTTCCAGGGAGTTTTTTATCCAGAATATGGACAAACAGCGTTTGGCTGAGGTTTCTCTTTCAGGAAATATCAAATCAAATATGAAAATAACCTTGATTGGAAATTACCAGCGTTTGTGGTTCACAGAAGGTTACGCCTATAACTACACCAGCAACACGCCTGCAATTCAAACAGATATTGCGGAAACAGCTGTTGAGTTTACATGGAACATTCGCGAGAAAGTCATGCAGCTCGGCAATCAGCGTGTTTCAAAAGGGACAAAATGGCCCAAGATACAGTTCAAAGCTGCGCATGGATGGAATGGATGGTTTGCTGCAACCAATGACTATGTGCGCTTGAATGCTGAAATACAACAAAACATTTCAATTCGTGGCTTGGGTAAAATAACATGGACCTTGACTGGCGGACAAACGATCGGTGATGTTCCACTCGTATTGATGCAAAATGGCAATGGAACAGGTCGAAACTGGAATCTTTCCGTTGCAAATACCTTTGAAACGATGAAACCTTCGGAATTCTTCAATTCCAAGCAAGCGGCATTTTATGTACGAATGAATTTCAATGCGTTTAAAACCAAAGCAAAATGGAATGAGCCTCAGATAGGTCTTCATCATGCAATAGGTTATGGTGAAATGGCCGATAAAACGTTGCATTCCGTGGCATTTCGTTCGATGGACAAAGGCTTTTATGAAGCCGGTGCCTATCTGAATAATATACTCACGAATGGAATTTCTGGTTTCGGCATTGGTGGATTTTACCGCTATGGATATTATGCTGATGGGGATTGGAAAAAGAATATTGTACCGAAGATTTGTTTAACAGTTACATTGTAGGAAGTCAAGAAGGTTGAAGAGTTCAATGCGTTCAAGAGTTCAATGAAGGTTCAAGAGCGTTCAACAGTTCAATAGGTTCAAAAAATTCAATCGTTCAATTAATTTTTCACCAAGTAAAATTTACCACAAGGGCACAAGAATAAGTCTGATTCCCTTCGTTGTTTTAAGGCACAAATTCAGAAAAAGCTGATTGCTTTTTAGGTTATTAAAGCATAATTATGGATTATCAAATGATCTCTTTGTGACTTATGAAGGGTCAAGGTTTTCCTTAAACTCGTGTCTTTGTGGTGAAAACTGAGTTCAACAGTTCAATAAGTTCAATCGTTCAATTAATTTTTCACCAAGTAAAATTTACCACAAGGGCACAAGAATAAGTCTGATTCCCTTCGTTGTTTTAAGGCACAAATTCAGAAAAAGCTGATGGCTCTTTAGGTTGTTAAAGCATAATTTTGGATTTATAAATGATCTCTTTGTGACTTATGAAGGGTCTAAGTTTTCCTTAAACTCTTGTCTTTTGTGGTGAAAAATGAGTTTAAGAAGGTTAATCGTTCAAGACCGTTCAATTGTTCAATGCTTATCGAAGCAAGTTCACATGGCCGGTTAGAATTTGCCAGTATTCAGGTTGATCACAAGAAATGTATTTTAGAACATAGGTATATGTACCTTCTTGCATCAATCGATTTTGGTAACTGCCATCCCATCCGTAGGTTGGGTCAGTAGTTTGATAAATGAGTTGTCCCCATTTGTTATAGATGATCAATTCCCATCCAAACACCTCTAATCCAAACAAGCCGTTGAATTCGTTGTTGAATTCATTTCCGTCCGGGGTAAATGTATTCGGCAGATAAATAGAGAATGGTTCAACAATTAGTTTTTGAAAGCTTGTGTCTTTGCAGCCAAACTCATTCGTTGCAATTTGATACGGCCAAAGTGTGCCACTCGATTGGTAATTGTGAACTGGAAATTGTTCTGTTGAAAAGGAAGTACTGTCATCAAACCAATAGTAGAACTCAGTAGCACCTTGAGATTGGTCCGTAAAAGTAATTGCTGCATTACAAATATCCGTTCTGGCAGGATCAATAGAAAATTTTGAAACTGGTGAAGGGTGAATTGTGATGTAATCTTGTTTCAAGAGATAAAGCGTGTCAATACAACCCTCGGTTGTGTATACTTCCAGCCCAACACTGTAACTACCAACTGCATCATACACATGGACTGGATTTGCAGATGAGGAGGAGTCGCCATCGCCAAAAGTCCAAGTGTAATACATAGGCGAATCGGACTGACTTAAATTCTGAAATTGCACCGTCGCAGGAACACAACGCAGTCCGGGAACATCAACAAAATCAATCGTTGGAACGCGGTAAATGAAAATAGAACTTGTCGCTGTCTCGTAGCAATTGTCGAAATAGGCCGTGAGGGTTATACTGTGATCGCCAGGTGAATCAAAAACCACATTATTTACATCCAAATCAGAAGATGTTTGAATGGAAGCACTCGGTCCAAAATCCCATTCATATTGCGTAAAACTCGGACCAGTCATTGTGCCGTCAAACCAAAAACTATTGTCTGTTATACAAATAGAGTCATTGTGCGTGAATGATATCGTCAATAATTCGTTGACAGTGATTTGTTCTTCGGTGGTGTCAACACAAACTCCATTTGAACTGCCAATTAACGTTACATTGTATGTCCCGCCAGCTGGAAAAGTAAACGTGGGTAAAACTAAACTACTTGTATCCGAGGTGCTATTTGTCACTCCAAAATCCCACTGGTATATGGCAGCATTGGATGAGTTGTTGCCAAAATTTACGGTTAGGCCATCACATTCATACCCTACTGGTAAAACGATCGATGCAGTTGGTTCACTGAAAATATAAACCGAATCGGTAAATGTCGCGGTGCAAGAACTGTTTTCCGCCTCCAATGTAATAGGTATGAATCCAGCGGTAGTAAAGGAGACATCATTGACATTTTGAGTAGTTGCTGAAGAAGTTGTAGCATTTGGACCAAAGTTCCAGGCATAAGAACTCGCTGCACCTCCCACTGTTTGGCTCACAAAATCAAGGCTGTTTCCAACTATACACACAGAATCTTGGGTAGTAAATGAAACACTAAATTCATTGTTTACCGTCACTGTCATGCGGGCCGTATCTGTGCATGGTTCACCTGGGTTAACGACCAATATAGCCTCATATGTTCCGGGTGAAGGATAGGTATAACTTGGTTCAAATGCGCTACTCACATCAGTTGAAACACCGTTTACACCAAAATCCCATTGGTAAACTGTTCCACCATAAGAATTGTTCTCAAAGTTGACCGTCAACCCTTGGCAGTAGGATACAAATGAGGAAAGGTCTTCCTGGATTGGAAGTTGGGCAGACAATGTAATATTGCAATTAAGCACCCGGAAAAGGAAATCACGAATAGTTTGTCCGATTAAAACGCCATTACGGTATTCTTGCACGCGGATTCCAACAACAAACAATCCCAATGCATTTGGTGTAGCTGTCAGTACACCTGTATTTGAATTTATTGAAATTGGTGAACTAGCGCCCAATGGAGTCGTCGTTGTAAATCCTGAAGCCCATGTAACAGGAAAATAAGGCGGAGGTGGCGATGGTATTGGGGCTGGAGTAACGGCATCGGCACCTGAAAAAGGTACAACAAGCGAATACACCAATTGATCTCCGTCAGGATCCGTTGCAGAATGATCGAAAATAAGTTCATCGTTATCACAAAGAAGAAGTGGCGGATAGTTCGTAAAGCGAGGACTGCTGTTTTGGGTTGCTCCCGTTTCCGACCCAGGCACATTCGTGGTGAGTGTCAATCCAGTGTTATCGGGGGATGACAAATTACTGATGGCAGGACCCCTGCAACACCGCTGATAGGTAATGCTATATCCTCCTTGAATTGGTGGAAGTGAAATAACTGTTGTATAAACTGCTTTTTCAATACAGACACCTCCTGGAGCGGTTCCACACGGATTGTTAAATGTTACTGGAAGAATTACGCTTCCAGGAAAAGGGACAGAAATTTGTTGAATAGGGCTTGAACTTCCATTCGTGTAGACAGCCAAAGGCAATGGATCATCAAAGGCTGCACCAGTCGAAGCGCAATCACGGTAAATAGTTATGTAAAAACGGTAATTATTCCCGCCAAGATAATCGTAATAGATGTCCCCTCCAACAATGTGTGAAGCTCTCAGCGAAAAGCTGAAAATCAGTAAGGTAAAGAATATGAAAGTCTTCATCCAGTTTCAAGACGCAAAATTAACGCAAATGTTGTTCCAAAGAATGATTTTAATCTTTGGATAAGGAATAAATACTCACTTTGTAATTGAAATTGAGTTCTTTGGTAATTTTTGAACCATCTATCGATTTGCCCTTTGATTCGGTTTTTGAATTGAAAATGGGTGGAGACAATGTCATTTCTTCTGCAATTTGCGAATAATATGCTTTTTTTGTGGGGTGCTCTGGTCCACAAATATTGTAAGTGACACTGATTTTATTTGCCGCAATAATTGTTTTTACAGCTTCGATAATGTCCTTTAATTGAATCAAATTGACGGGATGTTCACCATTTTCAATTTCCCTGCCACTTAAAAAACGAACTGGATGACGATTTGGACCAATCAATCCCGCAAGTCGGAGTATTACATGCCGTTTACCAGAGTGACGAATAACTTCTTCTGCCAAGTACACTATATGGTCGGGAATTATTTCTGCATCTTCATTTAATGTTGAAGCTGTATTGGGGTATACGCCTGTTGAACTCGTGAAAATTATTTTAACTCCATCATTGAGCTGATCAATTGTTGCCTTTATTTGATCTGCATAATCCTTTGTACCCTTTGGAGGAAAGCAAATAATTACCCAATCAGCTTGTTTAACATTTTGAGGAAGCTGAGTGTTGTTGATGCTGTCATAGATGAATGGTTCTATGTTTGCATTTTTCAACTCAGAAAATCGTCGTTCGTCTCTCGAAGAACCTAAAATTTCAAATGAATTATTTGCCAATTCCCTTGCCAAAGGAAAACCCAACCATCCGCAACCAATAACAGCTATTTTCATTGTGGGCTAAAGTTAAAAATAGCTATGATTTTTTTTGGTTTCTTTTTTTCAATACCCACGAACATCTTCTTAGGCTATCTGTTAAATTTGTATCATGCAGTTTTCAAAGTCGTTTGTACGTTTCAATTGGATCACACTGATTTTTATCTATTTGGTCGTCGTTGCTGGAAGTTTTGTTCGAATAACAGGAAGCGGAATGGGATGTCCTGATTGGCCGAAGTGTTTTGGTCAGTGGGTACCGCCTACAGAAGCCGAGCAACTTCCGGAAAATTACCGTGAAATATACCTTGAAAAACGATCAAAGAAAATAGAGAAGTTCTGCAAATTTCTATCTTCCATTGGCTTAAAGTCAACCTCTGAAAAGATTTTGAAGGATCCCACATTGCTGGTTGAAGAAACGTTTAATGCCCAAAAAACATGGACAGAATACATCAATCGCTTATTTGGATTTCTGGCAGGAAATTTCATGTTGGCTGGATTTATATGGATTTTGTTAAAATATAGAAAACGAAAATTGGTTTTCTTGGCTGGTGGAAATTTGATTTTGATGGGCATTGAAGCGTGGTTTGGGTCGATAGTGGTGGCTTCAAATCTTGTGCCTTGGACAATCACTATTCACATGTTTTTGGCCTTGGTAATTATCGGAATCCAATTATTCTTATTGCACAAAATAAGCCCTAAACAGCAAACGAAATTGCCTTTAAATAAGACCATGAAATGGCTCGCAATCCTTGTATTAGCTATTACTTTTTATCAAATGTTTTTGGGGACACAAGTGCGCGAATACATCGATGAATTGACGAAAATGGGTTTTGGTCGCGAAAGTTGGGCAGAGAAATTGGGTATGACCTTCTACATTCACAGAAGTTTTTCATGGCTTGTACTGATTATCATGGCCTACATGGTATGGCAGAATGAAAAGATGACTAAATATTGGATTATTCGCACGGCATTTATCATATTGGCACTTGAACTTATTGGAGGAGTTTTATTGGCTTATGCGAATATGCCGGGGCTCGTTCAAACGAGTCATCTTGTTTTTGCAGCTGTGCTTTTCGGAATCTTGACAATGTTGATTTTTAGACTCAAATCATCAAATAATACAGATTCTGCACCACTTTCTTGAAATTAAAGGGAAGAATGCTATATTTGCAGCCGAATTGTTTGCAATTCCCGGTCCTATAGCTTCCTCCTCCGTTATACTGCGGCGGACAGGCAACTTCGCTATAGGACAGCGAAAAATTGAAATACTGTTGCAGAAATGTAACATGGTCCTATAGCTCAGTCGGTTAGAGCAACAGACTCATAATCTGTGGGTCCCTGGTTCGAGCCCAGGTGGGCGCACATTTAAAAATCGCTGTATTTTGAAACAACATTCTTCAAAATAACAGCGATTTTTCATTTTCACAGAATGTTGTTCTCTGGAAATCACTTTTCTATCCTCTTTTTTTCTAATTTTCCAAACTATATGTTGTTTGTATGATAAAACTACTCGTGCCAATATTTTTCTGTATTGGCGCACAAGCATTGGCGCAGCCTGATAAGGTTGCTCAAGCATTGATGACCACTCCTGATTTGAATACGTTTGAATCGAACACCCTCCACCGAGATGGAGTTCGTAAAACAGTGGAAGCAAAAGTGATCTTTGAAACTGCTGACTTGAATAAGTTTTGGCGATCTTATCTAAAAGACAACTTTAATGTCAGTGGCAAGAAAGAAGGAAGTTACATTTCCTGCGGCCCAATTGTATCTGCGCAACTCTCCGTCGATACTGTTTTTCTTTATTATGCCATTTCCACCGAGGCGGACTTCTCAAAGCTCTCTGTTTTTTCACTTAAAAAATAAGAGTACATCATCGACTCT
>JBKDKG010000168.1:0-2404 GCA_046345095.1 Flavobacteriia bacterium
GCCAATCAGTTGACAGATAAACGTGTTCATGGAGTTTTGCACAGAGGTGAACATGCAGAAATTAGCACCTACATTGAAAATGCAGTCGAAAATGATTTCTCTGGAAACATGATTGACGTTTGTCCTGTTGGTGCATTGACAGATAAAACATTCCGTTTCAAAAGTCGCGTTTGGTTCTTGAAGCCAATGGATGCTTCTTGCGAATGTGGAAAGTGTTCTGGAAAGGCAGTTGTTTGGATGTTTGGTAACGAAATTTATCGTGTGACGGCAAGAAAGAACCAATACGGTGAAGTGGAAGATCAGGATGGAAAAACTGGATGGATATGCAATGATTGTCGTTTTGATAAAAAAGATGTCTCCAAATGGAATGTTGAAGGTCCAAGAAAGATTGATCGTCATTCTGTAATTTCCCAAGGACAATATTCAAGTGCTCGCAGCGCTGCTCAAAAAAAGATTAAATAAATGGAAACAAGTGAAATCATAGAAAAGCTTTCGCTCATTGTCACATTATTTGCTGTGACTTTAGGAATAGCTGCGTATGCTACTTATTTCGAGCGTAAAGTAGCAGCATGGTTCCAGGACCGTATTGGACCAGACAGAGCAGGACCATTTGGGATTTTTCAACCATTAGCAGATGGTGGAAAACTCTTTTTTAAGGAAGACTTTATTCCAGATCAAGCTGAAAAATGGTTGTTTATCTTGGGACCAGGTATAGCAATGTTTACTGCACTAATGACAGGTTCAGTAATTCCTTGGAGTACAGATCTATTCATGATGGGGCAGAGTGTTGCATTGCAAGTTGCAGATGTTAACATTGGTATATTGTTTATTATGGGATTCTTATCAATTGGTGTCTATGGGATTATGATTGGTGGTTGGGCTTCCAATAACAAATACTCTTTGTACGGAGCAATTCGTGCAAGTTCGCAGATGATTTCTTACGAATTAGCGATGGGAATATGTGTGATTACAATTGTAATGCTTTCCGGAAGTTTGAGCTTACGGGACATCGTGAACGCGCAGCATGGAATGAATTGGAATGTGTTTTATCAGCCAGTAGCTTTCATCGTATTTTTTATTTGTGCATTGGCTGAAACGAACCGCGCTCCATTTGACTTGCCGGAATGTGAAAGCGAATTGATAGGTGGTTACCATACAGAATATGGCTCCATGAAAATGGGATTCTTTCTTTTCGCAGAATATGTGAGTCTATTCACTTCTTCAGCAGTTATTTCAGTGCTATTTTTCGGCGGATTTAACTTCCCTGGAATGGACAATTTTTCAGGAAATACGCTCGCCCTACTAGGATTAGTTGCAATGTTCGCAAAAACGTTCTTCTTCGTGTTTGTTTTCATGTGGATCAGATGGACCCTTCCACGTTTCCGATTTGACCAATTAATGCATTTGGGATGGAAGAGCTTAATTCCTATTTCACTTATCAACTTGTTGATTACCGGTTTAGTAGTCGCTTTCAGAGAAGGTTGGTTTAATTAAGAATTGAAAATATGCAAAGTTTAACCGACAGAAAAAAAGTAGTTTCCAAGAAGGAAATGACCTTTATGGAGAAAATTTATATTCCTGCAATTCTTGGAGGAATGTGGATTACATTCAAACATTTGTTTCGTAAAAACAATACTGTTAAATATCCGGAGGAAACACGTGAATTCGCTCCCGTTTATCGTGGTCAACATGTATTGAAGCGTGATGAAGAAGGACGTGAAAATTGCACGGCATGCGGATTATGTGCAGTTGCTTGTCCTGCTGAAGCAATTACAATGGTAGCGGCTGAGCGAAACAAGGGCGAGGAAAATCTATACAGAGAAGAGAAATATGCAGAATCGTACGAAATAAACATGTTGCGTTGTATCTTCTGTGGATTGTGTGAAGAAGCTTGTCCAAAGGAGGCAATTTTCTTAACTGATCGTATTGTTCCTTCAAATTTTGAGAGAAATGAATTTGTGTACGCAAAAGATAGATTAGTAGAGGATATCAATGATCGAATTGATATCACAAAGCGTCAACATACAGGAAAAAGAACAGAGAAATGAGTTTAGAATTAATTGCAACTATTTTGGGTGGTTTAACCATTGGTTCGGCCTTGATGGTAGTTCTCAGTAAGCACCCAGTGAGAAGCGTACTTTACCTTGTATTGACGTTTTTCATGATTTCATCAAATTACATCATGATGAATGCTCAGTTTATTGCAGTGGTGAATATCATCGTTTATGCTGGTGCAATCATGGTATTGTTTTTATTTGTTTTGATGTTACTGAATCTAAGTAAAGAAAACGAACCTAAAACATCCTTGATGATAAAAATTGCAGCAGCGGTTGCAGGTGGAGGATTATTCACAGTACTCATTGCAGCATTAAAAGAGGGGGTTGTTCTAGCTACGGTTAATACC
>JBKDKG010000169.1:0-10124 GCA_046345095.1 Flavobacteriia bacterium
GATTTCAGCAGCGGAATGCCCAATTGTGCCGTAGCGGATCTCGAAATCTATTATGGAACAAATACCCTTAGAGCAGCCACCTACGGAAGAAGCACGTGGGAAAGCGATCTTTATTCTTCGGTAGCTGCAGGTCCGGTTGCAAGTTTCACTGCAGATAATGTAAATATTTGTGTTGGCCAAAGCGTGCAATTTACAAGTACATCAACTGGAAATCCAACATCTTATTCTTGGGCATTCAGTGGAGGAACCCCAGCTACAAGTACTGATCAAAATCCTAGTGTAGTTTACAATACGGCAGGTACATATAATGTGTCTTTGACTGCAACCAATGCGACTGGCTCAAACACATCAACCCAAACGGCCTTCATAACAGTTACTGGTTCATCGACAAATACACTTCCTGTTTCTGAAGGTTTTACAGGTTCCACGTTTCCTCCTACTGCACCAGCTACTTGGTCGGTTGTGAATACAGATGCTGGAGCAACTACTTGGACAAATAGCACTACTGTTGGTGTGGCTCCTACTGCCGGAAATTCAATGTTTTTTGATAACTACAACTTTGACGATTCAGGAAACTCAGATGAGGTGCGTTTACCAAAGTTGAATTTTACAGGATACTCTGCGGCGCAAATGACCTTCCATGTTGCGTATGCACCATTTACTCAAAATGGGACAATTTTCGCTGACGGCTTGCAAGTTCTTGCATCCTCAGATTGCGGTACAACTTGGGATATCGTTTACGATAAATCTGGGAACACGGTAGCAACAGGAAATTTACCAACGGTTGCAGCTGTAACAACTCAATTTACCCCAACAGCTGCGCAGTGGAGGCAGGAGACAATTGATCTGACAAGCTATGTTGGTCAATCAAACGTAATCATTGCGTTCAAGAATATGGCTGCCTATGGTAACAGGTTATTTATTGATAATATCAACTTGACCGGTACATCAGCACCAACTGCTCCAACTGCAAGTTTTACTGCCTCACCAACCGGTAGTTCTTGTATTGGTCAATCCGTGCAGTTTACAAGTACTTCAACAAATAATCCAACTTCATACAGCTGGTCATTCCCAAGCGGGACTCCGGCTACAAGCACCTCTGCCACGCCAGCTGTGACATGGTCAACAGCAGGCACGTATACTGTATCTTTAACTGCAACAAACGCAAATGGATCAAATACAACGACTCAAAGTTTTGTTGTAAATGCGAACCCTACAGTAACACAAGGGGCACTTTCAGCTGTTTGTGCGACTACTTCACCTTTCGCACTTACTGGCGGATCACCTGCTGGCGGAACATATTCAGGTACAGGTGTTACATCAGGCAGCTTCAATCCTTCTGTCGCTGGACCTGGTAGTACAACAATTACTTATACATATTCTCAAAATGGGTGCGCAGGCACTGCCACTACTCCAATAACCGTAAATGCTGCTCCAAGCATTGTATCAACAACACCAGCGAGTGCATGTGGATCTGCAAGTTTAACGCTCGGTGCATCCGCTTCAGCAGGAACTGTGAGCTGGTATGCTGCTGCTTCAGGTGGAACGGCTCTGGCAACTGGAACAAGTTATACAACGGGTGTGCTTTCTGCTACAACTACTTTTTATGCTGAGACATCAAGTGGTGGTTGTAATTCAACTAGAGTAGCTGTTCAAGCGACAATTAATCCAAATCCAACAGTAAATGCACCTTCACAGCAAAACTTCTGTACGGGGCAAACATCTACCTTGATTTCGTTTACCGGTTCAAGTTCTTCGTCAACTTATGCATGGACGAATAATAATACAACAATAGGTTTGGCCGCAAGTGGAACAGGGAATATTGCCGCATTTACACCGAATGTTGCAGGAATTTCTACTATTACTGTAACACCAACACTGAATGGATGTGTCGGTTCTCCGCAATCTTTCCAGATAACAGTGAATCAATCTCCTACCGTAACACAATCTCCTTTAAACCAAATTTGTGTGTATGGTTCACCATTTACGTTGAGCAGTGGATCTCCAGCTGGAGGAACTTACTCTGGTGCTGGTGTCAGTGCAGGTTCATTTAATCCGGCTACAGCAGGAGTTGGAACCTTCCCAATAACGTATTCGTATGCTCAAAATGGATGCACGGGAACTGCAGTTGCAAACATTACTGTTAGCGCTTGTGCTTCTATTGAAGAACAAACAGAGCAGACGTTGTTGCTTTATCCTAATCCAACAAGTACTATTTTGACGGTTGAGGGCAGTGATTTAGTTCGTTATACAACGCTTGAATTGTACGATGCGACTGGACGAGTCGTGCAAGAATGGAAAGTGAACAAGGATAAAATGTCACTTGATTTGAGTAAATATGCTGTGGGCTCTTATTCATTGCACTTTATAGGTGTAGATAACGAGCGCATCGAACGTGTAGAAATTATAAAATAAATTAACTCGGTTTAAATAAAAACGGGTGCCAATTTGGTGCCCGTTTTTTGTTTTGACAAGTATCAAAATAATAGGTATTGTGTCTTGCGGAAAAATTGAATTGCTCCACAGACTGATAAGGTTACTCAACCGCTAGTCATAAGAAGGCATAAAATTTCTTATTGACTCTTTCAGTGTGTTTTTATTTAGATGCCATATTCAGAGTACCAACTGTTGTTTTTTGATGCCATCGAAAAAATCAATAGGATCAGTTAGCTCTTAATTTCGATTCAACACTAAATGGTCTAAGTTCAATTTTTTTAGGACCTCTGCATTCAGTCAAAGCCTTTGTCATGTCTACTTTCGAAAAATCAGCCAAACATCTTAATTTTGCGTTATGAACAACTGGACCGAAAATGATAACGAACTGAATAAAACTTTTGAATTCCATTCTTTTTTGGAAGCCATAAGTTGGATGGTGAAAGCAAGTGTTGAAATAGAGAAACAAAACCATCATCCAAAATGGACCAATGTATACAATAAAGTACAGGTGTCTTTATGCACGCATGACGAAGGAAACACCATTACGCACAAGGACAGAGAGTTGGCCAAAGCGTTGGACTTAATCTAAATGAGTGTTTGTTTTTTGAGCGGTTTTTTGGAGCAAAATAGATCATCCAAATACCCGACCAATCTATTCTACCGTAACACTTTTTGCTAAATTTCTTGGTTGATCAACGTTGCAACCTCGCATCACAGCAATATGGTAAGAAAGCAACTGAAGAGGTATAGTAGCTAGAATTGGAACCAAATGCTCATCTGTTTCAGGTATTTCAATTGCATGGTCTGCCATCTCTTTAACTGCGGTATCACCTTCTGTCACTATAGCAATAATCTTCCCTTTTCGTGCTTTTACTTCCTGAATGTTCGAAACAACTTTTTCATAAGATGTTCCTTTTGTAGCAATTACAAAAACAGGCATTTCCTCATCTATTAAGGCAATAGGACCATGCTTCATTTCTGCAGCAGGATAACCTTCTGCGTGAATATAAGAGATTTCTTTCAGTTTAAGAGCTCCTTCCAAGGCAACAGGGAATGAACTTCCACGACCTAGATACAATGCATTTGTTGCATCTTTGTAGGTTTCAGCAATCTTTTCAATTTGGTCATTTTTTTCCAAAACCAATTTGACTTTCTCAGGTATACTCTCCAGCTCTGCAAGCATTGAATGGAATTTGGAATCACTTAATGTCCCTTTTTTATGTGCCAATGACAGTGCCATCAAAGTGAGTACAGTAACTTGTGCTGTAAATGCTTTTGTTGATGCTACTCCAATTTCAGGTCCAGCATGTGTATAGGATCCAGCATCTGTAATTCGAGATATAGATGAACCAACTACATTACAGATCCCAAGAATTGTTGCTCCTTTCGATTTCGCTAATTCTAATGCAGCGAGTGTATCTGCTGTTTCTCCTGATTGCGAAACGGCTATCACAATGTCGTTCTCTCCAATAATTGGATTGCGATATCTGAATTCACTTGCATATTCAACTTCAACATTAATGCGGGCAAGGTCTTCAAATAAATATTCTCCAACAAGACAAGCATGCCAAGAGGTACCACAAGCTACCATGACAATACGTTTTGTATTGATCATTTTCTGCTCATATTCTTTGATTCCTCCGAGTGAAACCCATGCTTCATCTGCATTCAACCTTCCTCGGAAACAATCTTTGATGGATCGTGGTTGTTCATGAATTTCTTTAAGCATGAAATGCTCGTATCCACCTTTTTCAAGGGCTTCCAATTCCAACTGTAATTGTTGAATATACGGGGTTACCTCTTGATTGCCAATATTGACAATCTTCAGTCCTTCATTTAGATCTACAACAGCGATTTCCTCATCTTCAAGGTAAACCACTCGCTTTGTATATTCAACGATCGGTGTGGCATCTGACGCCAAATAAAAATCACCCTCGTTACCAATTCCTACCACAAGTGGGCTACTCTTACGTGCTGCAACCAATTGATTTGGATTATCTTTGGAAATAACTACAATAGCGTAAGCTCCAACCACGTTTTGAAGAGCATGTCTAACTGCCTCAGCTAGAGAAATATTTTCGTTTTTACGGATATCATCAATAAGGTGAACCAAGACTTCTGTATCAGTTTCACTTCTAAATTCATAACCATGATTGATTAGCTCTTTGCGCAAAGTATCATAATTCTCAATAATACCATTGTGAATTAAGGCTAAAGAACTATCTGCAGAGTAGTGAGGGTGAGCATTTACATCATTTGGAGCTCCATGCGTTGCCCAACGCGTATGGCCAATTCCGGAATGTCCGTGTGTGTTCTTATCAGCCGCGAATTCTTCCAGATTTGAAACTTTACCTTGGCGCTTATACAGATTAATTTCGCCGTCATTTAGCAAGGCGATACCAGCACTGTCATAACCACGATATTCGAGTCTTTTTAGACCCTTCAAGATAATCGGATAAGCTTCTTTTTTACCGATGTATGCAACTATTCCACACATAATTAAAACTTCGTATAAGTGACTACCAATTTTGGCTTTTTCTTGTTGGTCGAATTTGGACCATTGAAAATAACTCGTTCAGCCGAGGTGATGAATAGCCTTGGCGATAAGATTAACTCGTCGGTTGATATTTGTCCAGAAACAAGAGCTTGTACGTAATTTCGCGCATCAACTGTGTAATGTTTGAAGGCAAAATCATAAAGACCAAACACACCTATACCAGATAGTTTCCCTTCAATCATTGCAGATACTGAAAGTTCATCAGGGGGCAAGTATTTTGCACCCGTTTGGTATTGTATTGGCAGAATCAATTCTGCTTTATGAATGATTGAATTGGAAGGTAGATTCTTTAATCCTGCCATCTTTACAACCGCTCTTGACTTGAAAGCTTGCGAATAATATTCAATTTGCCCACTAGTTGGATTGTCGATGACATTTTGTACTGGCTTTCCAGTATTGTCGATGTCGACATGGTTAAAATCAGCACATTCTGAATTGATCAAAAAATCAAATGTCTTTTGTGTACCATCTTGCGTATAGTAAATGGTCATCTTTGATAATGGGTCATTGAGATTAAAATAGAATACACCACCTTTTCCAGATAATTGAGTCGGATTGTTAACGCGTACATGCAGCCCTTTAAAGTAATTTAAGAAATTTTCATTGGAAGTAAAGTTGGTTCCTCCAGAAGCTGCTTCATTAATCAGCTGTGTGCCTAAAGAGTTTTTAAGTTTGATGCGTAATTGCGTGTCAACAGTATCCGTACCAATTACGGTAATTCCATCAGGATTAGGAGTGAATGTGCCGTATCCAGGTTCAACCAGGTCGGATGATGCTGTTGGTTTTGTTGAAAAAGAATAATAAACGGAATCAAGATTTATTGACTCAGTCATTTCATAAACTTCAACCGTTTGAGAGGAAAGTTCGCCATAAAATCCAGCGTATTCCAATCCAAGCATTACTGAATCAATTGTAATTGCGGAAATATCACCAAAATTTGGATTCAAACCTGAAAGTCTCAATTGTGTGTAAAAATTTGCGTTTACAGTGCCAAATTTGGGGTCATTGTAGGAGCCCAATACAGCGTATGCAGGATTGTCTGATATCAAAGAGTCTTCAGCGATGCTGTAAGTCCTCAAATTAAAAGTATCAACTTGTGCTGAATTTAATAAGTCATCTGCACTCATTAAATCTTTGCCCAGAGCGGATTCTTTTTTCTTACAGGAAGAGAAGACAAGAAGGATTAATAAAAAAGTAGCGGAAAGTCTTAGAACCTTCCGCCACGAATTCTTTTCAGAATATTTTTTGCTATATGAGTATTGTTTCTTCAATTACTTTATTGAAAAAGTCTGACATTACTTTTGTTTGATTTTCTTCCGGAACATAATCTTGTTTCAAACAAGCTGCTTCCTCAAAAATTTGACGCAACTCATCAGAAAGTCCCTCACTTGAAACGTTAACTCCATCAGCATATTTTACAGCAACACGAGTAATATTCGTATGAGAAGTATCTTCTAATTGGTCTGTTACATCTGCTTCGAAACCATCGAATTTTAATTTCTCAGGATAACGAGTGTCCCAAGGTGTTTCAAATGCATCATTATAGAGACTGTAAACTACTTTGGTGTCAGCAAAGTGAGGGTCTTTGTTGTAAAGTTTCTTAACGTACAAAGCCATTGGAGCAGTCATCCAGCCATGACAATGAATTACATCGGGTTGCCAGCCCAATTTTTTAACTGTTTCCAATACACCTCGACAAAAGAACATTGCTCGTTCATCGTTGTCATTGTAGAAATTTCCTTTGTCATCTGTAACAGTGTTTTTTCTTTTGAAAAACTCATCGTTATCAATGAAATATACCTGCATGCGCGCTGCCGAAATTGAAGCTACTTTGATGATCAAAGGATGATCAGTATCGTCAATAATTAAATTCATTCCTGAAAGACGAATTACTTCATGCAATTGATGTCTACGCTCGTTGATGCTGCCGAATCGAGGTGTGAAAACACGGATTTCTTTTCCTGACTCCTGAATTCCTTGAGGAAGTCTCCTCGCAGTGTTCGACACTTCAGTTTTAGGTAAAAAAGGAAAGATTTCTTGGGATACAAATAGTATTTTTTTCTTCTCCATTCGAAGTTTTGGTCTTAAAAACGGTACAAAAATATAGAAAAAAAAGCGGAACATCAACAAAAAGGAATAGATTTGTCCCTTGTCCAAATTAAAGGGATGACCAATCTGTCCATTTTTTCTACGCGATCTAGCCTTAGAGAGGCCATTGTTTCAAAAATGAAACCTGGTTCTAACGTTGGGTTTGTTCCTACAATGGGCGCACTTCACGAGGGGCATTTAGCACTTATTCAAAGAGCACATAAGGAGAATGAATTAGTGGTGGTAAGTATTTTTGTGAATCCCACACAATTCAATAATTCATTGGATTTAGAAAAGTATCCTAGAATGCTTGAAAAGGATGCTGAAAAGCTTGAAGAATTAGGTTTTCAAATTCTGCTTTTTGCTCCATCTGTTGAAGAAGTTTATCCTTTCAATGATAGTTATAATCCTATTGAATTATCGGGTTTAGATCAAGTCATGGAAGGGAAGTATAGGCCTGGTCATTTTCAAGGCGTGGTGCATGTTGTGCGAAACCTCTTTCAAATTGTAGTACCAAGTAATGCTTATTTTGGTCAGAAAGACTTTCAGCAACTGGCAATTATAAGGCACATGACCAGAGTACTTCAATTCAATATAAACATTGTTGGTTGTGATACATTGCGTCAATCGAATGGATTGGCCATGAGTAGCAGAAATTTAAGGCTCAATGAACAGCAGAAAGAAGATGCATTGATTCTTTTCAAAACACTGGAGTATATTAAAAATCACAAAGGTTCTTTTGGACCAAATGAGTTACGCTCATTGGCAATTGAATTCTTTCAGAAAAGTGTTTTAGAATTGGAATATCTCGATATTGTTGATGCCACAAATTTATCACCGTTACAGGATGAATGGAGTAAACAATCTGTTTGTTGCATTGCTGCTTTTTGTGGGGATGTAAGATTGATTGATAACATGTTGCTATAGTTTCCTACAATCCAAAGTCGATTAATTGCTTCCACTTTTCAAAATTCCTTTACTTTTGTTTCCGAATTAGCCCTTAAGAATGTTAATACAAGTTGTAAAATCAAAAATCCATAGAGTTAAAGTCACGCAGGCGGACCTTAATTACATTGGAAGTATCACGATAGATGAAGAGCTCATGGAAGCAGCAAATTTGCTTGAAGGCGAGCGCGTGCAGATTGTGAATATCAACAATGGAGAGCGTTTTGAAACATACGTGATCAAAGGCGACAGAAAGACAGGTACAATATGCCTCAATGGTCCTGCTGCAAGAAGAGTTGCAATGGGTGATGTCATTATTATCATTGGATACGGATTCATGGATTTTGAGGAGGCAAAAACATTCAAACCGAGCCTTGTCTTCCCGAATGAAGAAACAAATCTTATAGATTGATGACGAAAAAAGCCCTGCTGGTCGTCGTTAAAACTGTCTTACCACTTCTATTGGGTTTTTACCTTATTTGGGTATTTTTTTCTGGCATGAGCGCAGAAGCGAAAGCGCTTTTCTATCAGGCAATTCGTGAAGCAAATTACTTTTGGATTATTCTTTCGATGGTAATAGGTGTATTGGCATATCTCTCTCGAGCGTATCGATGGAAATATGTCCTTGAGCCTATTGGTTATTCTACACAATTCTGGAATCGGTACCATGCAATAATGATTGGATATATTGTAAATCTTACAATTCCAAGAGCCGGCGAAGCCTCACGTTCGGCTATGCTTTATCGATCTGATGGTGTGCCTTTTTCGAGTTCATTTGGAACTATCATCGCAGAGAGGGCAATCGATTTAGTCATGCTTGGATTGATTGCAATTGTAACAGCATTTATTGGCTATGCTGATTTTTTCGAAATAAAGGCGCTAATTATAAATGAATTTGGAGGAGTGAAAGGCTCCGTGAAAAGTGGGTTTCCATGGAAAATAGTTGTATTTTCTCTTGTACTTGCAATTGGACTGGTTTTCACTTATCTATTCATGTTTCGTCTAGCCTTTCGAACTAAATTAATTGAATTTGGTAAAGATGTTTTGAAAGGCTTGGTGTCAATTTTTAAATCAAAGAATCCGGGTGCATATGTTTTTCATACATTGTTTATTTGGGGATGTTACATTGCAATGTTTGCGTTGCCATTTCAATCGCTTCATCAAACAACAGATATCTCTTTTCCAGGAATCTTGCTAGCATTCATTGCAGGTTCATTAGGAATAACGTTTACCAACGGTGGCATCGGCACCTATCCATTGTTAGTTGGCCTAGTGGTAGCATTTTATATTGGAAAGCAATACCCAGAAGATGCTCAAGCGATTGGAAATGCTTTGGGTATGCTTATATGGGTTACCCAAACGTTACTTATGATTCTTCTTGGATTGATATCATTGGTGCTGTTGCCTAAAAATTATTCGAAGGAAAATGAGCCGTCTTGAATCCATCAAAAGTAAAATAGTATCGCTTGAAGATGCTCAACGAAGAGTAAATATGTGGCGCTTAAAAAGCGATAAAATCGTGTTTACAAATGGTTGTTTTGACCTTTTGCATGAAGGGCATGTTACTTATCTTGCAAAAGCAGCCGAGGAAGGCAATAGATTAGTGCTTGCATTGAATACGGATGCTTCAGTCAAAAGGCAAGGAAAAGGAGTTGATCGACCTATCAATGGAGAGAGTTCTAGGGCAATCGTTTTGGCAGCTTTAGGTTTTGTCGATCTTGTTGTGCTTTTTGATCAAGATACTCCGCTTGAAATGATTGAATTTCTTAAACCAGATATTTTGGTGAAAGGTGCAGATTACGATCCTTCAGAACGAAATCCAAATTCCAAAAAATACATCGTTGGATCCGATGTGGTATTGGATTATGGGGGAGAAGTAAAGTCAATCGAACTAGTGGATGGTTTTTCTACAACAGCCATACTAGCAAAAGCGAGAAAATAAAAAAACCACCTCGAAAGGTGGTTGATAGCAGTAGCATATAATTAGTTTAAATTCTCGATCTGAATCCACCGCCATCACCCATGTTGAAGCGAAGGAATAATTCAAATCCACCTTTTGCATTTGATACTGTCCTCAAGTTTGAAATATTTATATCGT
>JBKDKG010000170.1:0-32111 GCA_046345095.1 Flavobacteriia bacterium
CAGTATAGGAACCATATGCGGAGTAATCATGACTCGTTGAACCCTGATCCGGGTCATCAAAATCAGGATCGTCATAGCTTGTTGAGGTGCCGTCTCCCCAATTCCAGGTCATATCTGCATCATCAGACAAGATCCCAATAATTGAATTATCGTTCACTGCAACTGTAATTGGAAAAGATGCTGGGTTGCAAAACAATGATTGCGAGGGTTGAAATATTGAAATTGGTGCAAGTATATAAACAGCGTTCGGTTCAATTAAAGTATCTAAGCAACCCCTAAATTCAACAACGAGCTGCACATCAAAGTACCCGGTGTCTGCAGAATACGGATAACTTGGGTCTTCTAACGTTGAAGTCCCTCCATCTCCAAAATCCCATGAATAGGTCACCTCACTAGGGTCGTGCGGCGCAGAAATGATACTTTCATCAACAAAGTCAATTGGCACATTGGCGCATGAAACAGGTGGGTTCCAACTGAAATCAACTAAATCTATTTGACCTACTTGTATGTAATTTGGAATTGTCACAGTTTCCACACACCCGCCTTGGGTTGTAATTGTTAATGTCACCGCGTATGTACCTACAGCATAATCATGAGGAGGTGGTACTTCGCCATTGAATGATGTTCCGTCTCCAAAATCCCATTGCCAATCAACGATTGGGTCTATTGCGGAAACAGAAGTTGATGCCAACTGAACAGAAAGCGGCGCGCAGCCATTCAAAACAGGTGCTGTGAATGAAGCGATTGGAGACGTGAGGTTAATATAATTATTTAAAAGTGTTGAGCCGAAACATCCATTCGAATCTGTATATGTCAGTCCAACCGAGTAGGATCCATCGGCAGAATAGGTGTGGGGCGGAGGTGTTGTGCCGTTAAAAGAAGAGCCATCGCCAAAGTCCCAAACATAAGTTCCAGGCGAACCTGTTGTATTTGTAAAGTTGACTGCTTGGGGCGCACAACCTGATGTTGGTGTTCCTATAAATGTTGGCGTTGGAGTAGGGAGGATAGTGATGCTCTGGTTCGTATTATCAGAACAACCGGCAACTGTGTTTTGAGTAGTTAATTGAATCGTGTAAACACCAGGCGACGGATAGGTTACAACTTCATTCTGATTGGTTGATCCAGCCGGGTTTGCACCTGCAAACGTCCAGTTCCAGACATTTGCACCAACAGTTGAATTATCAGATATGTTAATCGGTGCACCTTCGCATGCCGTTGCAGGAGCTGTAATTCCAGCTTGGAAGTCAGAAATTACTATGTTTTGAGTAAGCGTGTCCTTACAGCCAAAAGAATTGGTTGATATTAGGGTAACAGAATAATTTCCCGCAACAGCGTATGTTTCCATCCCAGGATTTTCTAAAGTTGATGTTTGACCATTACCAAAGTCCCACTCATAGCTTTGACCACCAACTGAAAGGTTGGTAAACGTAACACCAACAGGAAGAGAACATCCATTCGCTACAGATGAGAAATCAGGGATTGGTTTTGGGTTAATCGTAATGTAAGCAAATTTGACCTCAGAGTCTGCCTGACCATTAGCAGCTGATACAACAAGTATTATTGTGTAGTTTCCTGCATTGGAATAACTGTGAGATGGATTCACTGCATTAGAGGCATTACCATCACCAAAATCCCATGACCAACCGATGATGGGTGAACCGTTTGCAACTGAAAGATCTGTGAAATTAACGGCTTCTCCTACGCACGCGACAACATTTCCACTAACAAACTGGGCCGTAGGTGGTTGTGAAAGGCCAATAAGTGGCACTATCAGTAAAACATATGTCAGCAGCAAACGCATCGCTCATCAAATGGACATTGATTTTACTAAAAAAGAAGGAGTTTTCAAAATTGAAAGGTAAATTTTCCAAAGTTCAGTTGTGTCGCCTTCTTTATTTCAAAACGCAAAGAAATACAATTCGTTGCCTTTGTGCAAGCTTAAAAAAGAAACTTAATATTAACCTTAGAAATTCCCTTCTAATAGATGCCTTTGTAGACTTTAAATTTATTGTTTTCAAACCGCATAAACATTCAACGAAAGAGCAACGCATAGCCATAAAACATAGGGCAAAAGCAGAAGAGTGGTTATCCAAGATTTTGATGAAAACATTTTGTGTTTGTATAGCAGAATGATAATCAAAGAAAAAATCACGAAACAACCCAATAACGTTTGGTGCCAAGCGAAAAAAACAGGATTCCAAACCACATTCAATAACCATTGAACGCTATAGAGAAATATTAGTTGTTTTTTATTCTCCGCAGTTTTCCAAAGCTGATTCATGTAAATGGAATAACAAATCATTATCGTTGTCCACGCCAGTCCGAAAAACCATCCCGGCGGCGTCCAAGGCGCTTTATCTAATTGCTGATACCATTCATTTGTTGCGGGACTACCATTCATCAAAAGAGCCCCCACGTAGAGGGCTCCAAAATTGAGAACTAAGAAAAGAAGTAATCTCATCAGTTAAAAATCAATTTCTTTACCAAAGTGTTTCCACTCTTATCAGTAAGCTTTAGAATATATGTTCCTGACTGCAAATTGCCTCTTCTAAGCGTATAGCCGTCTGACAAAACATTTTCGTTCACTAATTTTCTTCCAGCAAAATCATACAGTTCAATGTTCATATTTAATGACGTTCCCCACTTTACTTGCACATCGTTCTGAGTAGGATTTGGATAAACCAACATTTTCACTTCTTTGTTTTCAACCAATCCTGATGTGGCACACACCTCATCAACTGGTGATCCATCACAATAATTCGTAGCATACAAATTCGCTGTTTCCATCCAATCATTTGCGGGTTGTAAATCAGTATCATTACAGCCAAGTTGTTTTAACAAGAAATCACGAATAAAATTCAATGTCGTGTCCATATAAGCTTGACTTCCAGCATAAGGAACGTGCGGTGCATTCGGGAATGTGTAGAATGTATTTTCAACCCCAACGGCACATGCTCTTTCATGCAACATGCGACTTCCATCCAAGTACATGAGTGGTGTTCCCGGATTAACAACTCCCCGGTTGTATTTAACTGTTCCATCATTCGTGCCATGCACTGAACACAAAGGAACATCTCCAGCTTCTAACCAGCTGTAACGGGCTAAAGCGCCACAACCACTTACTACTGCGTGTACCTTCGTGGAATACCCTGGATTACCACTCGTACCTTCTAATCCACCCAAATTAGCTATAGTACCAGCGTTTAAGTAATCTTGAATTTCACACGGATCGTTCAGGTAAGCAACATGCAAAGCGGTAATCGCACCAGCAGAACTACCTCCTATAAAAATATGATTTGTATCGATTTTATACGTATTCGTTGTTGCACGGTCTTTATAGAAGAAACGAATGGCTGCTTTCAAATCCTGCACTGCACGCACAACCGCTTTGACAGCATTGGCTGAATCAATTGGGAAAAACCCCAAGCGATAGTCTATACTTGCACAAGCATAACCCTTTTTTGCAAATTCTTGTGACCAGGTTGCTACATCACCGTCTGTTTTAGAACCGGCAATAAAGCTTCCTCCGTGCACCCAAATAATCAATGGTCTGACTGCAGCTGTGTCGCCCTGTGGCTCATAAAAATCAAGTTTCAATGTTGTACTCGCACCAGTCCATGAGTTGTTCTGACCATAAGTAATATTACTTGTCGTATTAATGGATGAATACACATTTGAAGCATATCTGCCCGTTGAGCAAGGAGTTTGACCAAACGTTTGCGTTGCTGTTAGCAACAGAGCGGCAAAAAAAGTAGAAATTTTCATACACATGGTTTTAAAAAATTATGGGAAAAGAATGGCTGAAGTAGCTGTTGCATTGACAGCCGGAATTCTTGCATTGTATTTAGAATTGATTGCTTTAATAAATTGATTGGCCAAAACGGCATTTCCTCTTGCGTTTAAATGAATGCCATCCAATGAATACGCTCCTCCCGAAACAAATTTTGCACTCATACTTACACCGTTGTATACGAATCCGTCCGACAATGACCCAATAAACTCGTCTGTACGAACCAAAGCCAAACCAAATTGATTGGACAAGTTGGTAATTACTTGATTATATGCGGTAATTCTTGATCTTAAAAGATTCACTTCTTGCAGGCTCAAGACAAATTCATCCCTGAAAGGATAAAGGACACCCACTTGGTGACACTTTACAGAATCAAGTGGCAGACTTAACAGTAAATACTCTCCAGGCAAC
Source organism: Flavobacteriia bacterium (assembly GCA_046345095.1). Classification (GTDB taxonomy): domain Bacteria; phylum Bacteroidota; class Bacteroidia; order Flavobacteriales_D; family Crocinitomicaceae; genus M0103. The sequence continues at coordinate 4,202 of JBKDKG010000170.1, forward strand.
AATTGGCGTACAGCAAAATCATTCGCTGTGCTATCCACCATCATGAACGGATTTTTGCCATAATCAAAGAAATAACCCAACGGATTATACACATTATTCAATAAGTCCAAGTTGCCTGCATCAGCCTCTGTCAAGGCAAGGCCATTGTATGGTATAGTAGTAAAATATGGCATTTTTGTAACGTCTGGAATTGTTGCCAATACTCCCTTTGCTCCTGATGAAATAAGCTCCTCGACAACAGCCGTATAATCCGATTGAAATTCTAATACTGTTGGTAATGTTTGATCTTTTCCTCCTGCCTTTGCGTAGGCCAAAACATCATCCAAGCCTAAAAACAAGGCGAAAAAAGTTGGATTTTGCGCCATAGCATCTTCCATTACAGAGGCAGAAATGGCGGATTTCATTCGGTTGAAATAATTGTTTTGAGCGGCATAATTTGCAGTAAACGCATCGCTCACTTTTAAACCAGGCACCCCATAGTTTCCAAAGTGGGAATTGGCATTGTACAAGTTATCAGACCATATTGACAGATCACCCGTCGCTTCAAAACGCAAAGGAGAAAGAGATGTCACATTTTCACAATCTGTTTTGTATCCTAATTTTAATTTTGATAACCCATTAAGATTCACCCCCACAGAGTTCGCACTAACTAGTGGCTGATAAAAACTTCCACCACCCACTTTTTCCAATTGACCAGCAATCAAATTCGCTAAGGAATTTTCCTGGCCCTCAAAGTACAATGCGTCATCCATGTAACCAGCGGTGTGGGCGCCACCTACCATAACAAAACGAGTAGGATTGATTTCTCCCGCCGACATTTCCGGTTCTTCAAATTTCGGTTTACAGGAAGTGATTCCTAAACCAATAAATGCGATTAAAAAAAAATATTTCATACGTTTATTACCATTTATAAACCAAAGAAAAACCGGGTGCAATTGCCTTTGTGGTGAATGTGCCGGCCAGATTTGTCTCTAAATTTCTGTCGCCGCGTTTTATTTGAGTATAATACACTGATACATCCATTGAAAAATGTTCTCCGAATCGGTATGTCCAACCGAAAGTATAGTACGCTCTGTTTTTGTCGGGCGTTTCTGGGGTTACATACCCATTTTGAACTGGAGAAAACCCGTATCCACCGCCTAAACGCACATCCATTTCGTCAAAAAGACGGTACGAAATCCCTCCTCTAAAGGCAAAAATATCTTTGTAATTCCTAGCCGATTTCGTGTCAGCTAAAGAAGCAGTGTTTTGTTCGTAATCAAATGCCAACGTATCGTAGGCCTTCCAACCCACCCGGTTGATATCGAGCACTGCTTCAAATTTTTCTGACGGTGTAAACGCCAATCCTAATGTGGTTACGCTTGGCAATGGCAAAGAAGAGGTAAACTTCCCAGAGGGGAAATTTGGTGCTAATGAAGATGGTACAGTAAAGGTGGCATAACCATCATTTAGGTTCATGTTTACTTGGGATCGATAGTTTAGACCGAGAGCTAATTGTTGTGAAAGTTTAGCGTGAATTCCTGCATTATAACCATAACCTATAGCTTTACCGGAAAGCTCAACATGGGCATACGATCCATCTGCAAATTGAACTGGAATATCTTTTTGCAAATTCACATTGCCAGTTGTTAAGATTGGTCCGCCACCAATGCTCACATAATCATTGAAGCGAAACGAAAGTGTTGGTTGTATAAATATTGCTTTTAACTCGAGTCTGGTAAGGGCAAAGCGACCAATCCAGCCGTCCTCGTATTGAACGGTACTGCCAAAAGGCGTATAAACTGCGATGCCATACTTTAAGCGCGCTTCTTTTTTACACTGAAAAAGGCCATATGCCGAAAAAGGGGTGCCGATGGGTGAATTTGTTCTGAAGCCTTGTCCAGTAGCAGAATCCACATACAATACATTTGCGAAAACACCTGTCATTGCAACATTTACAGAATTTTCATTGGAAAAACCTGCCGAACCCGGGTTGTAAAAAAGACTCGCTCCATCCTGAAAAAGTGCAGTCCCGGCACATCCCATACCTTGTTGTTTCTGACCTTGAAAATTGACCTGAAAACCTTGAGAAAATAAGGCATGTGAAAAGATAAAACCCGATAAAGCAAGTAAATATTTTAGCATAGTTCAGTTTTAGCAACACTTCGAATGTATGAATTTAATTTTATTATTCAATGGTATCTGAAGTATTTGAATATAACGAAGATTGCTGCCAACATCACAAACAATTATTGCCTATTGATAATTAACCTTAGCACTGCAACAGAAGGTTTGTTCATCATACGCAGCGTGCATGTTACTGTTGCTATTGCATCAACTACAAATAGATTCTTATCAGGGTTCACAATGCTTGAAAGAACTTTTTTCCATTTAAATCATATTATTCCATTGCTCTAGATTGCTTTGTTTTATTTACAATTCAGTTGAAGATAATAATCAAAGGCCGTATTTCTGACATATAGCTCATAAATTCGGTTTTTAAAGATTTCTTAATGAAGAAGGTAGCAACATTTAACAAACATCAAATTTAGGGTTAACATGCTAGGGTGAACTTTGGGCACATTTTAAAATATAAAGATGAAGAAAAGTTTATTTTTAATTCCAATTTTAGCATGGTCGATGCAATCTAACGCACAGTCGAACCTTGCCTATTGGAATTTCAACTCCACCGTTAATGATGCAACTCCATCGACTGGAGAATTAACCCCGACAATAGGATCCGGAACCATTACTGCAATTGGTGGAATATCACAGACCTTTGTCACAGGAAGCCCATTGGACCCTAATTCAACAGACAATTCGGGCTGTCAAACAAATGGTTATCCTTCTTCAGGAACTAGTCCACAAACTGCCGGCTTAGAGCTAGCGGTCTCCACGACTGGATTTTCTAAAGTCGCGATTGATTTTTGGCAACGACTCAGCAATACTGCAGCAAATACATGGGTGTTACAATATACTTTGGACAATACTGGGCTATCAACTGGAGGAACTGTTTTATGGTTAAACGCAACCACGTTTTCAGTTACTCCTGCCTCCACCGGTACAGGTGATACTTGGTATTTCCGAACTTATGATTTTGCAACTGTAACTGGGCTTGGCAATAACGCAACAGCAGGATTTAGAATAGTATCTGATTTTGACCCAACAGCGGGAAATTATGTAGCTGCGACATTTGGCTCTTCGTACAGCACAGCTGGAACTTCGAGGTTTGATTTGGTTCGACTACGCGAATCGTATGGCAGTGCATCAATAATTGCAGCCAACAATTACCAAGCTATATCCGAAAATGCCGGAACAATAAACGTTCCTGTTACTTATGCAAACGCAAACAATGCGCCTGCAAAATTGGTTGTTTCAGTTTCATCTTATTCTTCTGCTACCAGCGGAAGCGACTTCAACTGGACAAATGATACGTTGACAATTCCTGCTTTGACTAATGGAATTACAAATTTTCCGATAAACATTATTGACGACACTGAGCAGGAACGAACTGAAACGCTTATTGTAAAAATAGGCGCAGCTGCCAATACTACTGTTTCAGCAACTGATTATTACCAGCTGATATACATTAAAGACAACGATTATTCTGCTCCAACTGCAACAAACGAAGCGAAGTTGAGCTTATTAACGAGCTTTTCAAACGGCGCATCAGGAACCAATTCTGCAGAAATTGTTGCACACGACCCAACGAACCAACGGTTATACATCGCAAATAGCATTGGTGCAGAATTAGATATTGTTGATTTTTCAAACCCCAACGCACCAGTTTTGGTAAATAGCATTTCTGTAACGCCCTATGGTAATATCAATTCTGTGACAGTACACGATGGTTTAATTGCTCTTGCTATTGAAAGTGTGCCCGCCCAAGCAAACGGTTCTGTTGTCTTTTTAGACGGAAACGGAAACTTTCTGAACCAAGTAACAGTTGGTGCAATGCCAGACATGATTACGTTCAACAAAGATTACACGAAAGTATTAACCGCAAATGAAGGAGAGCCCTCTGCTGCATATTCTACATTAGCTAGTAATAACATCGACCCATTGATTGACCCGCTTGGTTCAGTTTCAATAATTGACTTGAGCGCTGGTATTCCTGCTCTCACAAACAGTAATGTCACAACGCTTGATTTTACGGCATACAATGGTCAAGAAGCTCTTTTGAAGAATCAAGGTATTCGAATTTTTTCATCTGCTGCATCTGTTGCTCAAGATATGGAACCAGAATACATCACTATTTCTGAAGATAACTCAAAAGCTTATGTTTCTATTCAAGAAAACAACGCATTGTTGGTAATTGACTTAGCAACACAATCCATTGATACACTTTATCCGCTTGGTTATGCTGACTATTCAAACAATAATGGAATGGATGCATCTGACCAAACAACAGGTCAAATTCTAATTTCTTCCGTTCCTGTGAAAGGTGCATACATGCCAGATGCTATCGCCTCTTCTTCCATCAATGGAACGAATTATGTGTTCTCTGCAAATGAAGGCGATTCTCGAGAGTTTGGAGCTGTTATCGATGCAGCACGCATCAACTCATTAACACTTGATGCAACTCAATTTCCAAATCAGGAAATCATCAAAAACAACAAGTATCTTGGGCGATTAAGTGCACTTAAGTACTCTGGTGACACAGACAATGACGGTGACCTTGATGAATTACACACAATGGGAGGACGATCTTTCTCTGTGTGGAATGCAGAAACAGGTGAGTTGGTATATGACTCAAAAGACCTTATCGAACGCATTATTTCACAAAACCCTTCTTTTGCTGCAATTTTCAACGCTAGCAATTCAACAGGTACACCCGCTTTAAAAAACAGAAGTGACGATAAAGGTCCAGAACCTGAAGGAGTTGCAACAGCATTTTTTAATAATACAAACTATTTATTCGTTTCTCTTGAGCGAATTGGTGGATCGATGATCTTTAATGTGAACGACCCTGCAAATCCGATCTATGTTGGCTACTCAAATAATCGTTCAACGACATCATCTGGTCCTGATCTTGGTGCAGAAGGAATCATATTTATAACAGAAGATAACTCGCCAACCGGAGAAGCAATGTTAATTCTCGCAAACGAAATAAGCAGTACCCTGTCGATCTTCGAATTTAAAACATGTTCAGAATTAGCGAAAACCGAAATTAGTGCTATCGACAGCGTATTGTGTGAAGGTGAAAATACTACTATCAGCTTTGAGGGAACTTCAGGAAGTTCTTGGCAATGGCTGTTAAACGGTACGCCTATTTCTGGTGAAACAACAAACTCCATCAACGCATCCAATGCTGGTGCTTATGCAGTTTATGTGCAAAGTGACCTTTTCGCTTGTCGTGACACATCGGCATTGCTTGAACTAGAAGTTAACGCTCTTCCGAACGTTTCTGCCATTGCATCTGACAACGAATTGTGTTATGGAGAAGAATTAATTCTAACAGCCAGTGGTGCAGAAAACTATTCTTGGAATGCTGGTGTACAAAGCAATACTGCATTTGTTCCCGAATCTTCGCAGATGTATAGTGTAACGGGCACAGATGTTAATGGGTGTGAGAACATTGATCAAGTATACGTGAACGTCTACCAAAACCCTGTGGTAATTGCAAACGTTAGCGACTCTGTAATCTGTGAAGGACAAAACGTAGTGTTTTATGGCTCTGGTGCACAAACTTATAACTGGTCGAATGGAATCCAAAACGGACTTGCTTCTGCTCCAATTAATTCATCAACTTATGTAGTAATTGGTATTGATATAAATGGTTGCCAAGACACATCCTCTGTCGATGTTACAGTAAACGAAGTGCCTGTTGTTTTCTTAGGAAATGATACCACCATTTGCACATATAACTCACCACTTATACTTACTGCAACTCCAGGTTACGACTCTTATAGTTGGAATTTTGGTGGAGCTGCTAACACTTTTTCTGTTACTCAAACTGGTTCATACCTTGTGCAAGTAACATCTGCTGATGGTTGTGTTACCACTGATGAGATTGTTGTAACTGTTGATCCATGTCTTGGAGTTGATGAATTAGCTTCCACTTTTGCAATTTATCCTAATCCAGCAACAGAAAAAATTAGTATAGAGGTTTATAATAGCGATGAATTCAGTGCTTATCTCATGGATGGAACAGGGAGAATTATTGAATCTGCTTTTATGAAAGGAAACAAATTAGATTTTAATCTTAACCATCTCGCAAATGGTGTCTATTCTATAATTATTCAAACAGGAGAAACTCGTATCACCAAAAAATTTGTGAAGCAATAACCTAACTTTTACAGTAGTTCAAAAAGGGCCGTTAATAAGGCCCTTTTTTATTTTTAAATGTCATTGTAAAACATATTTTCGTTACACAAGGCGCAAAGAAGACCCCATAAATCTTACTGTTACCTGTATTAAAAAATTGTAAAATTAAGGCGTCATATATCCTTTGAATGCAAACAAAACACCACATAAAGTTAATTCTCCTTTAACAATTTTCTGATGTGCCCTTTCGACCTTTGCAGAGATGAATTTTGCTACTCTAAATTGTTTATGTCGCTTTAAAAGAGAATGCATTCTTTTCACTTATCTGAAGGGCACAAGAAACCACCACTTACAATTATTTATTCATGGAAAATTTTACTAAACGTACACCCGAGGTAGTAGTAATATCTGATTTACACTTAGGCACTTACGGAAGCCGCGCCAAAGAATTACTGAACTACTTAAAAACTATCCAGCCCAAAACACTTATCCTAAATGGTGATATCATTGACATTTGGCAGTTCAACAAACGCTATTTTCCTAAAAGTCACATGAAAGTCATCAAATACATCACATCCTTGTTGAGTGAAGGAACAAAAGTGTACTACATTCCCGGAAATCATGACGAAATGCTTCGAAAGTTCAAGGGCTTTCAAATGGGTGGTTTTGAGATTGCCAACAAAGTAATGCTCAACCTAGACGGCAAAAAAGCCTGGGTTTTTCATGGAGATGTTTTTGACGTTACAATGAAACATTCTATCTGGCTAGCAAAGTTGGGCGGAAAAGGATATGATTTGCTCATTGTTTTAAACACGCTAGTAAACTGGGTGAGTGTAAAACTGGGTCGCGGAAGACTCTCTTTCTCAAAAAGAATCAAAGACAACGTGAAAAGTGCCATCAAATTCATTAACAACTTTGAAAGCACTGTGACTGAAATAGCCTTGGAAAAACAATACGATTATGTGATTTGTGGTCATATTCATCAGCCGGCGATCAAATCCTATCAAAATGAACGAGATCAATCGGTGTTGTATCTCAACTCCGGCGATTGGGTAGAAAACCTAACTGCCCTTGAATATACCGAAGGAAAATGGTCGCTCTATAGTTACAACAATGATCCTTTAGCTAAAAGCCTTGAAAAAGAAAATGATAATGAGTCTCAGGAGCTAAAACAGGCTGACAAAAACAGTAAAATGATTTTTGCTGAATTATTGGAAGAGTTTCAAATGTCAAACTTTAAAGCCAACTGAAAATGAAAGTGTTGTACGCATTTCAAGGGACAGGCTTCGGACATATCTCAAGAGCAAAGGAAATCGTTCCTTTGTTAAAAGAAAAGGTTGAAACAGATGTGCTTATCAGTGGCGCAAACAAAGATCTTGAATTGCCTTTTGAAGTTAAATACAGAATGAAGGGACTTACGTTCTTTGCTGGAAAAACTGGCGGAATTGATTTCTCCAAAACTTACCATAAAAACAGCCTGTTGCGTCTTGGACAAGAAATAGTTAAGGTGCCCGTAAAACAGTACGACCTTGTTATAAATGACTTTGAACCTGTAACAGCGTGGGCTTGTAAATTAAAAGGAACAAACTGTGTGGAACTCAGTCACCAGGCGGCAGTTATCGATCAAAATGCTCCAAAGGCGGTCAATAAAGCGCTATTGGGAAAATTTTTGCTTGAGCGCATATGTCCTATCCCCTTCAAATATGGGTTTCATTTTCAAGAATACAATGATTTCATTTTCACTCCGGTGATACGAAAACAAGTGCGTGAGCTTGATGTAAATGAGTGCAAAAATCATTACACGGTTTATTTGCCTGCATACACTTCCTCTTACCTCATTGAGCAATTGTCTGGCATTGAATCGGCATTTTGGCACATCTTTACCCCAGAAGTTGAAGAGGTTACCATTGTAAATAATTTTACACTGTGTCCATTAAACAATGAGCGATTCTTAGAAAGTATGGCCACATCTCTTGGGGTTGTTTGTGGCGCTGGTTTCGAAACACCAGCAGAAGCGTTGTACCTTGGGAAAAAATTACTTGTTGTCCCAATGAAAGGCCAGTATGAACAGCTATGTAACGCAGCTAGTCTCGAAAGTCTTGGTGTGCCGGTAATTGATCACATAAATGCCAACACGATTGAAAAGTTGAGTCAATGGATCGATTCCCACCAATCTATAAAAGTTAATTATCCTGACAATATTTCCTTTATACTAGATGAAGTGCTAGAGACACATTTGAAACACATCAGAAAGGGCATTCAAGCGAATACCCCGTCCCATTTCAATACTGCTTATAATTAGAAATTGCTTCTGTAGGTTTTCTTAGGAGAGGTATAGACTAACGAAAACTCCAACCCTCTATTTTTATATTCAACCAAATAGCTGTTTACAAAACAGTAACTCGTACGAAGCGTAATACCTTTTACTCTTAGCCCAAGCTGCACAATAAACGCATTTTTGCTTCGCCAGTTGAAACCAATGATTGCATCATTGTCCTTGTTCAATGCATAATGAAGCAAAGAACCAACATTTAATTCCTGGGCTTTATTTTGAGCCATGTATAAGACTTGAGGCTCAAGTAAAACTTTGTCGTCCAACCTATATGACATACCTAAGTGTGCATTAAAATGCAAAGGCATGGCTAAGTTCACCCCGTTTATTCGCTCTCGATTAGTCGTAATGTTGTACAAAGAAGTTCCTGCATACACCTTCATTTTATTGGGCTTCACATTTACTCTATAGTAAAGTCCTACGTTGGTATTGAACTGTGTAAAAACACTTGTATTAAAGTTCTCTCCGTTTGGAAGTGACAAATCAAAACCTGAAGCTGAAGCAGCAGAATATTGACTGTCAAACGAATAATCTACTGGCGAATAGCTCTTGTTCAACATACCAAATTGTACACCAACGGCAAGGTTCTGTTTGTCGATACCATCTACATTCTTTCCAATCAGCTTGTAGGATGTCCCGAACATAAAATTGGTTGTGGTAAACACATTGCTAATACTTCGGTCGTTGCTGAAATATTGTCCAACTGTCCATTTATCTCCCACTGGAATATCCAATCCTTCCGAAACACTTCGGTAGTTGCCCGGTCCTGCTGAGTAGTTTGATTTTTGATCCCTGTAATTCACATTCAAACGCAAGCCTGTATATTCTGAAGACAAGCGCTCTCCAAGCAACGCGGGATTCAAATATGTAGGATTAGCATCAAATTGAGCATAATGATAATCCTGGGAGTATGTCTTCAATGTTGCAAAAATCAACGCGGTTAATGCTAAAGCTATCCTTTTCATAACACTCTTTTTAATACCTGTTTAGATGAATGACTCCATAAAGGTTCACGTTTTCATTGTCGAGGGTTTCACCTTTAATGATGTATTCATAAGATCCTGAAGGTTGAGGCACGCCTCTATAGTTTCCTGTCCATCCAATACTTTGGTCTGTACTTTCAAAAATTAAATTCCCCCACTCATTGAAGATTTGCATGCGAATCGTTTTAAATGGTCCGCCACGCACATACAACACATCATTTGCACCGTCACCGTTTGGCGTAAAAGCACCTGGAATGGCCACATTATTCGTTGCAAGAATGTAAACATTTTCACAAAGTGTATCTGTACATCCATATTGACTAACAGCCGTTAAACAGACTTCATAAATACCCGTGTCCGCAAAAATATGTATTGGGTCTTCCTCATTTGAATAGGTGCCGTCACCAAACGACCAGCTAACTGAAGTTGACAACACTGATTCATTCATGAAATCAATTTGTGCTTGTGGCACAGCTGCCGTATCATTTGAAACAAGGTACGCGGCAGTTGGGTGTTCCTCCATTGTAATTGCATCTACTAAAAGCAACGAATCCACACAGCCATAAGGCGTTGTTACCTGCAAAAGCACTGAATAGTTAGCGGTTGAAACATAAACTTCAGTCGGGTTTTGCAGTGACGAAGTATCTCCATTTCCAAAATTCCATAAATACGTTGAACCCAAAGGGGTTGTTGAAAGATCATCGAACGTGACAGACAATGGCGAACAACCTGCCGCAGGCAAAGCAGCAAAGTTGACAATCGGTTTGTCTTCGATCACCACTGGTTTCACAATTGTATCCGAACAACCCTGATCCGTTGAAACAATGAGGGAAACATCAAAGGTTCCTGCATCTACATAAACATAGACAGGATTGGATAATGAGCTTGAGTTACCGTTCCCAAAGTTCCAGTTCCATGACGTAGTTGCTCCCGTAGATGAAGTAGACAAATCTGTAAAGCTGGTGGCTAGTCCTGCACAGTTTTGTGAATTAGAAAAATCTGCAACTATACCACTTAATACATCAATATAATCTACTATTGTTAATGAATCAGAACACCCACCTGGTGCTGTAACTATTAATTCTACATCATATAACCCTTGATCGCCATAAATATAAATGGGGTTCTGAATTGACGCTGACGAACCATTACCAAAATTCCATTGATACGTTGAGCCTGGAGCTGTGGTACTGGTACTGGAAAAATTTATTGCCAATGGCGAACATCCATCCGTTACCGAAGATGTAAAGTTGACAGTTGGTTTGCTGTTGACGCTAACCGGCAATGTGACATCATCAGAACACCCGGCAGGGTTGGTTACAGTTAATACCACTGAATAGGTCCCGGAAGATAAAAAAACTTGTGATGGGTTTTGTTGGTTGCTGGTTTGGCCGTTTGCAAAGTTCCACTGCCATGATTGATTTTCAAGCCCAGGCGTCACTATTTCTGAAAACTGTATCGGTGCATTCACACAACCAGCAGAATATGAAAACGCAGCAGTTGGTCCAGCTTGTGCATTAATGTAATTGATCTTCGTTGTTGAATCGGTGCATCCCGCAGGACTCGTAACGATTAAACGCACTGAATACTGTCCGCTAGTGGTATAAGCATGCACAGGGTTCACTTGTGACGAAAAATTGTCGTCACCAAAACTCCAAAAATAGGTAGATCCAGCGTCAGTAAATGTGATGTTGTTGAAGTTTACCGAAAATGGGGCACAACCTATTGGTGTTGCTGCAGCAAAATCTACCAGAGGTTTGCTGTCAATGTGAACAATTTGTGTTGTTTGAACAAGTTGTCCAGCGCTACTTAACACCTGCAATGTGACAGGATAATCTCCTGCTATTGAAAAAACATGCACTGGATTTTGAACATTGCTGTTTGTACCATCACCAAAATTCCATTGCCAACCTACAATACTTCCGAGTACATAAGAAGAGGTGTCTGTAAATTGGGTGTTCAACCCGGAGCAAGTTTGATCCACTAAAAACCCTGCAACGGGCATATCAATTATGATTGTTTGGGTTGCTTGATCTGTACACGCCCCTGCAACAATTGCAGTTAATATGACACTGTAAGATCCTCCCGCTGCATAAGTGTGGACTGGTTCAAAAGCCGTTGAGGTTGTATTATCTCCAAAACTCCATGAATAACTAGCTCCAACCGGAGACGACGTATTTGTAAAATAGATGGAATCTGTAATTGGATCAATCGAATAGGTAAACTGAGCTGTTGGCACAACGTTTACCGTAATATTATCTGAATAGTTGAATACACACCCATCGATGGTGCCATAGTTCAAGTTAATGGTATAAGTGGCAGCACCATGGTAGGTTGTGCTCGTGCTTTGCGTGTTGGCTGTTGCGCCGTTTCCAAGGTCCCAAGACCATGCATTAATTGTTCGTCCATTATAGACAGTTGGCGTAGAAAAATTAACCAACGAACCATCACAAATCACTGGTGGATTTGTTACAATCAAACCTCCCGAAGAAGAAGATGTTTTGAATTTATGCTTACAAACCGATCCGTTTAAAAGAGTTGTTATGGTATTGAAATCCGCGATGTCAATTGCAGTACAAGCTCCCGCTAATTGAAAACGAATCTTAATCAGAGTTGTATTCATTGGCACCAAATAACTCGCTGATGGACCCGATGTCGTATTGCTCACAAATTGGTTCATCGGATTGTAATACGTGTATGGATCCAATGGCCCCACCAAATTAAAGGTAGTGTCATAGGTCATCTTCGTTAAATCAAACTTAAACCAGAAATCAAATGAACTAATTGGTCCATTTGATTTAATAGATACAGGTATATCATAAAAATAATTTCCTCCTGTAGAGACAACTTGAGCATTGCCAAGGTCAAAAAACATTGAATCATTTGACACATCGTACGTTGGGGGTGGCGTTAATGCGCTTTTCTCCGCTGTATTCGGTGAATTTGCATATACTATTTTACTGCTGGTCATCAACAGAAAAAACAAGCAGATCTTGACAATTAACCCTTTGTTTTGTTTCATGTGAAAATAGATAAAGCTTAACGCGAAGGTACTTTTGATATACTACCTTGGCGTGAACTAGATGTTGCTGGTATGTTAAATTACAAGCGCTAAAGTTTAATTCAACTTAACAATACGAGATTTACAAATTGAACTTGCTGTGGAAATTTTCAGCCAATAGAATGCATTTTCGAGCGTTTCAATATTCAAATGATCGTTCTCATTGAACATGCGCGTTTCCATTACCTTGCTGCCATTAAGATCATATACTTCAACAAGTGATTCTTGATTGGAATTTAATTGAACATAATTCGATGCAGGATTAGGGTGAATATTTAAATCGCACTCTTTGTACAAATTCAATTCGTTTATTCCAGCACCATTATTTGTTGCGGGCGCTGTCCAGTAATAGTTGCATGGATTACCATTGAAAAGTGCAGTACAAGCAAAGAAATCTGCGGCTTCTATTAAAGTACTCGCTGATGAAAGGATAAAACGCAACTTTAAAAGCGTTGTGTTTCCAGGGAGCTCATAAGTAAGGCTTGGCCCTGATGTAGTATTGCTTAAATTGTTATTGGAAGTGTTGAAATAGCTGTAAGAATCGAGGTCCGGTTCAATCACTATTGTTGTATCGTACGTTAATTTAGTTTGATTAAATTGAAACCAAAAGTCAAAAGAACTGATTCCCCCTGTTGTAATGGCATAAACGGGAAACTCATAATAAGAGGTTCCTGAAGTTGTAGTTGTTGTGGCATTGGCAAGGTCAAAAACCATCGTGTCTAATACACTTTTTGATTGGCTTTGAGCAATTGAAGCAAAGGCTCCAAATAAGAATAAAAAAGATAAAATTCGTTTCATAGTTTTTGATTTTAGATGAGTGTTTTTAAATGAAAGGAAGCCGTAACCACGAGGGCACGACTTCCTTTTGAATTATTCCGATGAAGAAATAAGCTTATTTACCAACTACAACTCTTTCAGTTTTGCTGAATTGACCGTTAGAGATTTGAACGAAGTAAACTCCGTTAGAAAACTCATTCATGTCGATTGTAGTTTTTTCATTTGCATTCACATCAAATTGTGTCAATACTTGTTGACCAGTGATGTTCATGATTTGAACAGTTGAATTTTGACTTGCAACGATGTTCAACAATCCTTTTGTTGGGTTAGGATAGATTGAAGCGAAGTTTGAAGTCTCCTCAGCAATAGTAAGAGCAGATTTACTAAACTCAACCGTTACTGGCTTACCATTCAACAATCCAAGTGTGTTGCTGAAATCATCCGCTTTAATTTTACCTGCAACATTGTTGAAAGTAACTTTAGCGATAGTATTGTTTGCAACGAAATTATCCATGTCGATTGCTGTATAACGCAACGTTCTATCACTTTCATTGAAGAATGCAAATCCATCTACGTCAGCATTTACTGCATCAAGTGTAGAATAAGTCATTTTATCTTCGTTGTATTGGAAAGCGATATCCAATGCGTTAACTGGCTCGTTAGAAACGATTGACACAGGAACCTCAACTGTAGATCCATTCACAACCGCGTTGTCAAGATCAAGGATTACCTTAGATGTAGCGCTTTTCAACACTCCGTCTGCTGTATAAGCAGCATAGTTTCCATCAACATCACCCAACATGATACCTTTATAAGTAATAGTATCAGATACTGGACAGTTTGCATATCCTGTTACTCTTGCAGGAAGTACGAAAGGAACAACCGGCACTTTGTATTTTGAATAACCTACTAGGTCATTTGCAGGGAACGTAGCTGAAATTTGGTACGCTGGTGTTTGAAGTCTTACTGTGTCTATAAAAACCCAGTCCTTTGAAGGCTGACCGTTAGAAACACCAGCAGCAGAATAGTTCCATGCTTGTTGGTACTCACCAATGTTCAATGTTGCTCTTTGCTTCATTTGTGAGATATCCCCAGCAGAAACAACACCATCAAGGTTAACATCCAATGCAAGGATCTGATAGATTGATGGTTGAAAAGTTGCATCGTTCAAAAGAAGTGTTTTACCTTTTACAGCATCCGCAGCGTTGATGATCAACTGAACTGTTGCTGTATTACTTACATTTCTTTCGAAATTCAAACCAAGACCATTTGTTAAAACATGTGTGAAGTTTCCGTTAACGTCTGGAGAAACAAATGTACTGTTGTTAACAACATTTGTTACAGTGTCTGCACCACGTACTTTAGAAATAAGGAATGCATTTGGAAGAGCAGCGTTGTATTTAATTGGGCTGTTGTCCAACCAGAACTTCATCAAACCAGTGTAGTTCTCATCTCTGTATGTAATTGCTTTACCGGTAGAAGATGTTTTAGCTTCAACACCTGTAATATAACTTTCTTGAAGGAAATCTGTTGTAATCAACGCTTCGTCTGTTGATGCAAAGCTTCCTGTTTTAGCGAATTCTACACAGAAAATGTCACCTGTACCAAAGAACTCAGCAGTTGAAGGAGCAGATCCTTTGAAGTATACAGAAATTGTCATTTTACCATTCGCAGCATCGATAGAATGTGCTTCTTCAAGGAAAGCAGCATTGATCAAATCACTAGAAAGAGTAATGTTACCTGTTGGTGTAAGCTTGGTAGCATCATAATCCAAAACAACATCATAACCTTTTACGTTGTCAACAGGAGCTGTTACAGCAACTGAAAGTGGAATACAAAATGTTGGTTCATCACATGGTTGAGAAACGATTCCGATTTCATAAGGAAGTGCGTTTGGATCAGCGATGTTCAAAACAACTGCAGATGAAGTTGTAATTGCACCTTTGTTGTCCGTTGATTTAACTGTCAAACTTGCTGTTCCTGGAACAGAAGTCCAAGTGTAAGAATATGGTGATGATGCATCAACACCAACAGAAGCATTATTTACAAAGAATTCAACTTGCGTAACTGTACCATCAGCATCAGATGCTGTAGCATTGATTGTTACTGCTGCTGGAGCAATGTATGTTGCAGAAGCCAATGGAGAAGTAATTGCAGCACTTGGAGGAGTGTTCACTGCCACTGCGATGTTTGCCACTGAAGAAGTAGCTACCAAACCTAAGTCATCAGTTGCTCTTGCTTTGATTGTATGGCTTCCTGCTGTAGCAGTCCAGCTGTATGCATAAGGAGAAGAAGCATCCGTTGAAACGACAACGTCATCGATCAAGAACTCAACTTGTGTTACTGAACCATCAGCATCAGAAGCCGTTGCTGTAATATTTACAACATCTTGTTCGATTGCAGTAGTTGGAGCAGAAACAGCCACCACTGGAGCTTGGTTAGGAGCTACTGTAAAGTTGATTGTAGAAGTTTGAGTTGTAGCACAGTCACCATCTGTTGCGATAGCATAAAGCGTGTGCGAACCATTTGCAGCAGTGTAAGCAGCAGAATAAGGAGATGTTGCATCAGTTGCGAACAAAGCACCGTCTAAATAGAACTTAACATCTGTTACAGAAACGTTATCTGAAGCAGTTGCAGTAAAGTTAGTAGCCGTATTCGTGATAATTGCAGCACCATTTGAAGGGCTAGTCAATGAAATAGTCGGCGGCGTGTTTGCAGTTAATGTTAATGATGGGTGAGTTAAACCACCACTTGGAGGATTATTAGCCCAATAGTTTTCAACAGCATTCGTTGAAACATTTTGAATCTGTATGTTTAATTCAAAACTTAAGTTTCCATCTGTTGTAAACTGCCCAACCAACACCCTGTTTGTAGAGGTTAAACCTACGACTCCACCTAGTGCAGCAATTGACCCACCGTTCAATAAAACTGAATTTCCTACGGTTTGATCTAATGCATCCAATGATGACCCCAAACCAAGTGAGTTGGGAGCAACATAGTAGGGTGGAGTTGCTGCAGCAAAAGTCATCATACCGTCAGCAGCACCTGATCCTGTAATTGGCGCACCAAAACATCCGCCTGGGTTGTTTGCAAGAATGCCTTGAGCATTACCAACAGACCCGTCTGTGTCTTCGTTTTTAGGAACACCAACCTTTCCACCACCAACACCACCTGTAGTGAACCATGAATCGAGCATTACTGTGTTTTTTCTAGTGTTTAATGCAGAAACTGTGTACGGGTTCACTGTAACCCCGAAATTAGCTTCATTGTAAAAGTTAGTGGTTGTATTAACCTTTAAAGGATTCGAAGCGTTTCCAACCAACAAATTGAATTTCCAACCAGCAGCCATGTCCACATAAACCCGGTATGTTACTGAGTTAGTTGTTAGTGGTGCTGGAGACGCCTCAGCAATTGAGTTTGCCACATCTGCGGCGTTTGCTTGGTAGTATTTCTCTACATAAATTCCATCCAAACCTTGAGCGAACGAAAAGTTACCAATCATTGCCAATCCAAGACCAAGCAATAATTTTTTAGTGTTTGTTTTCATCTTTTTATTTTTTCTTTGGTTTTTAAAAATCATTGTTCAATAGTCACCCAGATCCACTTGAAGAGGATTATTAATATGCTGATATTGTGTGTTTTGACTTTTAGTCGAAGAAACTCAAACTATCCAATTTCTTTTTTCAAGATCGAATCTTTCAGCAACTATTGAACGATGATTAATATTTCTTTCTAATCACAAGACAGTCCGAAAGCAGGAGCAAAGATTGTAAAATCGTTTACATCTGTATCTCCATCCTTATCCAAGTCTGTAGGACACGCTTTTATACCTAAGGTTTGACCTAGTACTTGAGAATAAGACCAATCTGACAACCAGTTTTGACCAAGAGTAGAAGAGAACGCACCTCTATAAGGAGCAGGCTCAAAGAAGCCATCAGATGGAGGCGTTGGACATCCCGTGATAGATAGTGCCGTAGTTGGTACTGGATCATTTTTGGTGATGTTCGCGTTTGAATTACCATTGATAGCAAATGCTGAGCTGAAACCTGTAAGCGACGTTAATACGTCATTCTTATCTGTAGTGGAGAATTGTGTAAGTTCAGTCGCGTTAGCAGCTGTACCATTTGCTGCAAGCGAGCTACCATTAGTTACCAACGAGTTTGTGTTTCCTATTAGGGTATTACACTTAATTTTCAAACTTTCAGTTACTGCATCAGGGTCTTGTTGTCCAACTTCAGTGGTCCAGTTTTGATAAGCTTCAAATGTACGTGGCGCCGTAATTGTTTTTTGAATGTTAATACCATTTTTAAATCCTGCAATGATTGAGTTGTAAAGTTCACCCCCTGCACCATCTTTAAAGTTGACTCCAGATAATGATCTGTTATCCGCTGTTCCTGCAGTTTTGGTGTTCCCCATTAAAGTAAAGTTGTATAATATAGGATTTGATCTTGGGGTCGCGTTGTTTGAATTGTCATCAGAATCTGCCTCAATACCATTATCATTATCAACACTAACATTACCAATACCGCCCTGATCAGCCTTCATTCCATAAAAGAACTGTGCCTTACCTGTCCAACCAAGATCGTAATCGAACATGTCGTCGTTACCAAATAATGTCGTACAATATTTTAAATTTACTGTTCCACCGAAAACTTCGATGTTGTCATCCGCACAAGAAACGATCTCAATGTGCTCAATTTTAGTGCCACGACCAACCGAAGCAAGTGTTAGACCGTTGATCTCAGAACCTACTAAAAGGTTCGCTCCTGAGTGACGGATGGATACATACGTCATTACACCTGAATTGTCATCGTCATCGAAAGAACCTGTGTTCGGATAGTATGGACCGACATAACTTACTGTGTTAGATCCAACAACAGCAACTGGAGCGCCCGATACAGATGTTGCAGCAATTGTCGTAAAATAACCTGTAGCACCTGGATTTGGATAGTCTCCACCAAAGGTAATTGCATCACCTGATGTAACTGCTCCGGTCAGGTTTGCAGAGAGTGTTAAATTAGCACCAGAAATACTCAAGATCGTTGTCCCTGGGGCTATACCTGTTCCAGAAACCGTTTGGCCCTGAACAACGAATGCCGGTGCACTTGCACTAAGTGTCAATCTATTCTGTCCGGAAGCATTTGAGCCAGAAGCTGCAGCACCTGCTGTCAAACCAAAACTGTATGATCCTGAAGGTGATGTTGAAAGTGCAGAACCACTTGGCAAGCTCAAAGCCACACCAAACTGATCTTGAGGGTAAGAAGAAGCAAAACCTTCAATTACACCCAAACCATCCGCAACCGCCATTTTACCGCCTTGTCCTGGAACGAAAGGACCATTGGTCGCCAATTTTAAGTTATTGGACGCTTTACCTAATACAAGCACCCCACCCCACATACCTTTGTTCGCAACCCCATAACTACCATCGAGCGGGTCAGCTGCTGCTGTAAATACGATCGGACATGACTCAGTTCCCGGAGCCATGATCTTACCTCCTCTTTCGATGATGAGTGCTGTCGCTGCTGCTAATGATGGCGCAACCGTTCCTTTAATTAGGGTTCCCGGCTGAATCGTTAGCGTTGCACCTGGTGCTACATAAATTTTCTGATCTAATGTCCAGATTTTATCACACGTTAAAGTGATATTTCCTGTAATTTCACCTCCATAAGCTGAGGCTGCAAGGCTAGTCCACGCACCATTCGCCTGCGCCAAACTTTGAATCGTTTGCGTAGTTCGTGATGTCGTAGCCGGACAGCCACAAGCTGCCCCTAAGTTTTGTTGCGCAACTGTTGCGCTTGTACCTAACACTGTCATTGAAGCCAATGTAAGGAGACTTTTAATGGTCTTTTTTGTTTTCATAAGATAATAAAATATTTTTCTCGTTTACGGTGCAAAGTTACGGGGGTGGTGTGCACGGTATATTATGACTATTTTATCTATCTGATAAACTTTTACTAAGCTAAGGTATTGCTTGTTTTAAGGGAAAATGAAGTTATTAAGGGAATGTGAACAACCTGTCATTAAATGCTATTAAAGATCTCTTGCGAGTGCCAATTGAACTCCGGCATTGAACAATCTGCATGCCAAATCCCCTTTTGAAACACTTGTAATCTGCTGCATAGCAAACAGTTGTGCCCTAAGTTTCCAAACCGGATCAAGTTTTACCAACACCCCTGCAGCCAATTGAGCATGCAATGAGATTGCACTAGACGAAGGATATATTGACATCTTTTGACGTTCATACGCATTTACTTCTTGATAAACGGCAGTGCTTTTTAAAAGTGTCCCAGGAATTAAAGATGGTTGTAGACAGAATTGAAAATGCTCATTCGTGCGAAAATAGAGATTCAAACCTAAAGGAAATTGAAGAAAATGATAATTTAAAGAATAATCTATAAACCCATTGATAGCCTGTTCGTTGTAACTATAACCTTGTTTATTATAGGCGATTCCCATGAAAAAAGATCTTTGTTCACTTATGCCGAACTCGTGGTTTATTTGGATGCCAAATCCAGCACTTCCTTTTTGCAAACTATCTTGTTCGTTTTTCAACCAATTTAACTGCTCGTTTTTTGTTGAAAATATGCGGTAGTTAAAGGCTGGATTGACTGCTATTTCAAAACGTTGCAAGGTGTCTTGAGCAAATAGTTGCGGCCCAGTGATTGCTATAAAAAGTAGAATTAGAATTTTTTTCATCTTGTTAGTCTTTAACACATCGAATACTCATGCCATATTGCGCATGGGTATGCTGTCTGAAAATGGTTTTTTTCTTAGAATCAATATAACGGTAATACCCTTCTTCGCCATTGAGTGTTGATGTCCAAAAGAACGCTGTGGTTGCATTGATGGAAGAGATGCCATTGAACAATCTGCATCCACCAGGTAAAATTCTCATTTTGTATTTATCATTTCCAAAAGGCACACTGTTTGTTGGCCATCCTTCCGAATACAATGGCAAGAGCAATTCGGCTTCGTTGGTTCCTCGCCAAGCCAGTTTCTCTGTTTCCCCCTTGGCCATGCCAATTGCAAGTTCTAAGGCTTTCCAATCTTCATCCGTTGCTACGTGCCATCCTTCAGGTGCTAGTTGTTTCACGCTTTGCACTGCTGCCTGATTGTAAAGACATCCATAAATGGAGTCATTCAGGAAGGTGTAGCTTGGGAGGGATGCATTTGCCCAAATCGTATCATTTGCAAAAATTGGAACGTAATTCAATTCACTTCCATCTGCTAGCCGCTTTGTCTTCAGGTTTTCCGTCATCCACCATTTACCCCCTATTTTTACGGTATTATAGGTATTCCCATCTACATCTGTTACGGTTGAGGTTTCTAATGGCTGTTCCTGTTCCTCTTTTCCGCATGAAGCAATTGAAAAAACAAGGAGCGCCGAAATGGTGATAAAACGTAAAGCTTTCATATTAATTCGATTTAACAAGGGTCATTGTTTCTACTTTCCCCCCAACAGTAACAATCAAGTGATACAAGCCGTTTTGTTGGTTGGAAAATTCCAACACCTCATCAATAACTTTTTCAGTTGCCGAAAGATCTTTGCTTAAAATCTTTACGCCATATGTGTTTACTATCTCATAATGAATTGGCTCGTCTGACATTCCAGAAAAAATGTTCAACGTAAAATCATCATTGGAAGGATTCGGAAAAACCTCAAGTTCAAACGACTCTCCAAGAAGAGACGGACAAACTTGAGCAATATCTCTTCCGTTGCACAAGCCCGGATAGCAGCACAATCCTTGGACATTGAAATTCGACTGTGGATCAAAATTACACGCCATAGAATCCATGCACCCGTATATTATTGGGGTTATACATGATCCAGCCTCCAAACAACCAACAGTAGGATCGAATTCCAAATAAAGTGGGTCATTACAACCACATTCTAGTGGATAGATCAAAAAGGGATTATAGGTCTCTCCTGCTAACAAAACACTATCAGAACCAACATAAGTGAATGTCTGTAATTCACCGTTAACCTCTCCTTCTATTTCCAGATTTAAATTAAACGACAGCTCTCCTGCGGTTGTTAATTGAGCGATTAACACATGATTGCTGTCTGCAAGCACTCCAACCGTTCCGGTATTTCTCAATTCAAACTGACGACTATTGAATTCCGTACCCGAATTGAGGGAACCAAAAATAGTGGTGTCAGCCCCAGTAACAAAATCAGTAACACCAACAGAAAACCAAGTAGTTGGAGTATTAACAAGCGTATCCATTCCATCCGCAACGGTTAATGGGCTGCCACATGAAGGATCTGCATTGGTCAATAGACCTCCTGAAATCATTGCGCTTCCTCCGTCATTATTTTCCCCTCCGATAAAAGATCCATCGGTATCATATTCTTTCGGAATTCCAAAAAACGTTTTCCCCCCCTGTGTCTTTGTCGTCTGCCCAATCGTAAGCCAAGAATCGAGTGCAACGATGTTCTCAGAATAACGAGCCTTTACAAAATCCTTCGCGAAGGTTTGTCCATCGGTTGTATGGTTGTAAAATGTTTCTGTGCTCCGAACAATAAATGGATGGTTATCATCACCATATAATTTTTTCAGGCGAAAACCTGGTGCCATATCGACATAAATCCTATAAGTAGTACTGCCTGCTGGCAACGTTCCACCTGTTGTATCCGTGGCATCATTTGCATCGCTGAGATAATACTTTTCTATGAACACGCGCTCTAATTGCGCAGATGCCGCTACTCCCGTCAAAACAAAAATTGATGATAGTATGAAAGCTGTGAAATTCTTCATTTATCTAAAGTTTATAGGCAATTCCTAGTGTGAATGACGTCCCATATCTGAATCGGTCAAAATCCGCATACCCATCGTTAAGTTTGTATTGTCGCAGAACCGGGGCATTTAGTATATCGCGAACCGTTAGACTGGAGGAGAAATATTTCCCAAGCGTTTTAGTTACTTTAAAATCTAGGGCGTGTCTTGGCATTTCATAGATGTCCGGGCGACCTTTCAATATACCTGTGATCACTAGTCTTGGTCCTTGTACATTGTAACTCACGGTTGCTGTCAAGCCTAAAGAATCAGACTTGTAAGACAACATACCATTTATAATATAAGGCGCCTGACCAAACATCGTTCTTTGCACTGTATCAATAGGTATGTATTCAATTTGATTTCCTGGCAGGATAATGAAGTCTTTTCGTACGTATTGAGAATACGATTTTACAATCGTTACGTTCGATCTAAATTCCAGGAATTTTCCAATCTGCTTTTTACCTTCCAATTCGATTCCGGCCACGTAGGAATTTTCATTGTTATCCCATGTAATTCCTGAACTACCAAAGCCCATTTCAATGTGATTCTTAAAGTCTTTGTAGAACAAACTAAAAGAAATATTATCGTTGCTACGGAAAAAAGACTCTACCCTGAAATCAAGGTTGTTAACCTCTGTCACTTTTAGATTTGGGTTTCCATAGATAAGTGTGCGGAATTCATTGTCATAGACAGCAGAGGCACTCATTTCTCGGATATTTGGTCGTGCAACCGTTTGACTGAAATTGAACCTCAAATTCGTTGTAACTTTCTCTTCGTTGCCCAACTTCAGAATCAGACTTCCTGAAGGCAAAAGATCTATTTGATCAATGATGCCTGGATTAATCAAAGGATACCCCGGAATGTTTAACCGTCTTCCATCATTGATGCCGTATCCCAATAGGTCGTAAACATAGATGTCAGATAATAAACTGGCCTTTTCTAAGCGAAGCCCTCCGTTTATTCTAAGCCTTTTAAAGAACTCATAATCAATTAAACCGAAACCTGACAAAATACTGCTATTACCTATCGTTCTATTCCAATCCCAGATCTGATCCTGATAAAAGAAATCTATCTCACCGGTATTTGAGATTACGAATTTGTCCGGTGTTAAGTATGCATCTATGTCATCGTTTTGCAAACCTTGAAAGTTTGAATTATTTCCTTGCACAAGAAAATATTCATCTTGTTTCGTGGTTCTATACATCGCTTGATAGGCGGAACCGAATTTGAGTTTTCTAACCAGCTTCTTTTCCGGCTTGATCAAGGGAATCTCAACAGACAAGCGGGTATCCAATAGGTTTTCTGTCAAGTATCTGTAATAGCGACGTATACCATCTCCTGCGTTGGGAGAGAATTGAAAACCAACAATGGAATCATTGATTCTTGTAGCCTCATACTGAGTAAGTTTAAAATCTGGTGCGACACTGCTTCCACGGGTATAAGAAGCATTTGCATCGATCTTGATTTTGCTTTTTGGTAAAAGGTGCTGTGATGCTAGCTGATAAATAAGCTGCTTGCGTTGTTCATAAAAAATATTTTTTCGCACCCGGTATTCCTGAAAATCAGCTGTGTCCCACTGCGTGGAGAAATTAGCCACATCATTGGTTCCAATGTAATTTGGCATAAACAACAAGGACACTTTATTGTAATCGTTGATCTTGTAAGCCAGATTCGCAAGCATGCTCCAAGAATTGGTTTCTCTGCTGATGCGCGCGTCATCAATAAATTCTATTGGATAGTTCACCTCTTCAGCTCCTATTCGCTGAGAAACACCATTTTCATCGTAACGAATGGAATTGCCATAACGCACACCAAAAATATATCCGAGGGGTTTTCCAAAAAGTTTTACCTGGTCACCAATACTGAAGTTCTGCGTAAAATTCAATGGCGCCTTTCTATAGCGTGTGCCCCAATTGTTCTTAAAACCATTGTTGTAATCTTTTCCTTCTGGGTTAATGAGAGCATACGCTTTAGGTGCATAATTCGTATTGTAATTGTTCAAGGCAGTTTGATATGCCGCCGGATCGTTCATTTGGGTTGGATTTAATAACCCAAGTTCCACAAGACCTAAGCGCATGTATGTTTCCTCTTCTGGACTTCCATCAGCCCAACCTGTAACACCCATTCCATTGAAATAACTCCCCAACCCAAGCGCCACCATTTCCTGGTAATTCGATGGTTGGAGTATGGGAGCAGAGATCACTGCCTGGGAATCATCCCTTGAACGCAACCCGCCATCAAAACCAAGCCAATCGGTAGAGCTTCGTTCAGAAGTAATAAAATCTTTGAATGTACTTTGGGCATTGTATCCGAATTGAGACTCTACATTCACCATTAATTTATCTGGATAGTCTTTCGTCTCAACAGAAAGATAAGCACCCGTCCAATCACCTGGTAAATCAGGACTTGCTGTTTTTGTAATTACGATATTGTCTACTAAACTTGTTGGAAAAATGTCCAACTTAATATTGTTCGTAAGCGGATCCAATGTCGGAATGCGTGATCCATTCAATGTTGTTTTTACATATCTATCTCCGATACCTCGAACAGTAATCAACCCTCCACTCGTTGAAACCCCTGAAACCCTTGCTACTGCCGCAGTCACGTTGGCATCCCCTGTTTTTTTCATTGTTTCAGAGGAAATGTAATCGATTGTAGTTGCGGAGTTGATTTTCAATTTCTCCATGTAATAATCATTGGCCCTTACTTGTTTTACAACAACTCTGACCTCTTTGATTTCCCTTACTTTATAGGCCGCCATCGAGAAATCTTTGACCACTACTTCGCCATTCAACAATTGGATGTTTTCGTAAATGGTATCCATCCCAACATATGCTACCATCAAGACTTTTTTATCGCCTGTCTTGATATTGAGGTTGTAATTTCCGTCAAGGTCACTTTTCGTGCCGGTTGTAGGATCATCTTTTAGAGAAAGTCGGGCACCGATCACAGATTCCCCATTTTCATCTGTCACCTTTCCCCTCAAGACACCTTGAGACAAAACCGATAAGGAAATAAACAACCCTGTTACAATGAGTAGAATACGCATACCGAATGGCATTAAATTGGTTAGTTTTTAATTACCTGACGAACAATCTGTCGATCACCAATTTTCAGCGTGATGAAGTAAACTCCCGATTGGTAAGCGGACATATCAAGCGTTTTCGAAAGTTTACCAACACAAACACCCAATTTGTTCTCTTCCAAAATTTGACCGCTTAAATTAGACACAGTGTATGTGTCTTCATTGTTTGCTGATTTGTAATTGTATATAGTTATGTTTAGTTTGTCATTTGTTGGGTTAGGGTACATCGCAACCTCTGCATTTTCTGGAAGAAACTCTTCAATTCCCGCAGTAGTGTCTGGTTCAACATACGAAGTGTAGATCAATGAGGAATCTTGAATTTCAGCTCCAACAGGATTGCTTGCAACAAAGATCTGACTCTGTCCTGGGGTAGGTGTTCCTATTTGCAGGTTCCATTCAAAACTAAAAATACCATCTGTTGTAAACTGACCTAAAAGCACCATATTGCTCTCTGTTGCTCCTTGGGCACCGCCGAGCGCAGCAATTGATCCATTGTTCGTTTGAAAAGTATTTCCAGCCGTTTGATCAAAAATATCCAATTCCGTAGTTATTCCAAGGACGTTTGGAACAATTGGTGTTCCTGGTAACAGTCCATCTTGTGCGCCTACACCAGTGATTGGAATTCCTGCAGTTGCATCCGCGTTTGCCAAAATTCCCTGAGTGTTTCCAATAGACCCATCTGTGTCTTCTGTTTTAGGCACGCCCAACAAACCGGAAGCAACCCCTCCAGCTGTAAAATAAGAGTCAATTAACTGCGTGTACTTTTTAGTATTATTCTGGCTCGTAACATTATAATAAGCAACCCCATAATTAGGATCATTGTAAAATGCAGTTGTCGTGCTTACTTTAAATGGGTGATTTTGATTTCCCAAACTCATAATAAAACTATATCCGGGAAGGAGGTCTGCGTACACTCGATATGTAACAGATCCAACGTGAAGTGGATAAACCGCTCCGTTTGCATCTGCGTCAGCTGAATCAGCAGCATCAGAGACATAATATTTTTCCACCACAATACCTTCCAAACCATTTTGAGCCTGCGAATAAAGAGCGAAGAATAAACTTGCTAAAAGCGTAATTTTTTTCATATCGATACTATTTGTTTTTATTTTTTCTTTTTTTAGAACTTGTATATATTAGACTTTCTAATAAAATCTCCTCCCCCTCTGGGTTCCGAGCAACAAAGCGCTGGGTCTTTCTGTCTGGACCAACTGTTAAGATGTTTAATTCAAATTCAAATAGCCCATCCGTTGTGACCTGAGCAATTAACACTCTATTAGTTGAAAGCGAATCTGGTCCAACAGCGCCCAAGCCCATGCAAGCCCATGCGCCATTTTCGGTGTAAAATAAGTTGTCCTCCGAGTTTTGATTAAAAACTTGCACCGCTGTATCAATTCCGAAGAAGGTGTGATTCGGCATATATTCACTGGCCTTGAGACCATCTTTTACTGTCAATGGCTCACCCGCTTTTTTGTCCGCATTTATTAAAAACTGATTTGGTCGAGGTGTATTTTCTAATGTGTCGTCATCGCTCTTTAAAATCCCCAAGGAACCTTCTGCTGCAGTTCCAACTGACAACCACGAATCGAGCATCAAGGTGTTTTTAGAAAGTTTTCTTTTAATAACTGTACTAGCAACTGTAGAACCATTCTCTAGGTGATTGTAGAAATATGTGTTCGTTTTAAAAAACAATGGGTGCGTAGAGCTGCCGTAGGCCATACTAAAACGGTGTCCGGGAAGGAGGTCTACAAAAACGCGATAAGTAACTGACCCTGGCGCAAGCTTTCCTGTTAAATTTGGAGCTTCACTGTCTTGTTTGGAGCTGATATAATATTTCTCAACAATAATGCCTTCCAGCCCATTTGATTGAGCCATTGAAAACAAACTAATCCCACTAAACACAATTGACGCTAACAACCCTTTCATGCTTATTCACTTTGTGCCTTCAAAAAAGGCAATGCATTTCAAAGCGCAAGATTATTGAAAACCTTTAAGCAATAAATTAAGCCTGTGTTATAGTTAGATTAAAAAGGGGGTGGCAGTGTGAACTTAATGTGAAGTGGGTTTTGGGGGTTGGTACTTACTTCCCAATACAGAACTTACTAAAGATATTTCCCAACAAATCATCTGTTGATATGTCACCTGTTATTGAGCCAAGATCATACATGGCTTGACGGATATCCATGGCAATAAAATCTGCTGTTACGTTTTCTTGTAAGTCGCGTTGGGCTTTTTCTAGGGAAAAAATAGTACGTTGCAAAGCGTCGTAGTGACGCACATTCGTTACAATTGTTTCATCGGCCATGTTAAAATCACCGACAACACCTTCTACAAGTTGCGCTTTTAGATTATCAATGCCCGTTCCATGTTTCGCGCTTATGTATAGTACATCACTGTCTTTGGTGTACTCCCCCAGGTCAGCTTTATTCGCTACTAGGAAAACTTTTTTATCCGGGTGTGCCATTCGAATAGTGCTGGCCCATTCTTTCACTTTGGCTAAATTTTCCAGGTGCGTCGCCTCGCCCATGCACAGAACAATTTTCGCTTGGCGGAATTTCTCACGCGAACGCTCAATGCCCATCGCTTCAATTTCCTCAGCGCCCTCACGTATTCCCGCAGTGTCAATCAAACGAAAAAGGATTCCAT
>JBKDKG010000171.1:0-5327 GCA_046345095.1 Flavobacteriia bacterium
CCATTCTGAAACGTTTCCAGCCATACAATACAATCCCCATCCATTCGGGTTGTATGAAAACACTTTTACAGTGTGGAAACCACCATCTTCGAAGTAACGACCACGCATTGGTTTAAAGTTACCCAAGAAACAACCTGACTCATTTCTGATGTATGGACCACCCCAAGGGTATTGAGACAAGTTCAAATCTCCACGAGACGCTCTTTCCCATTCAGTTTCAGTTGGTAAACGGAAATCATTCACGAATAAATCCCCCATTGCAACCAACCAGTTATTCAGTAATTGAGTCCTCCATACAGCAAAAGCTTTAGCTTGAACCCACGTTACACCAACAACAGGATAGTTATCATACGCTGGGTGCCAGAAATACATGTTGGTCATTGGATCGTGGAAAGAGTACGTAAAGTCTCTCACCCAACACAATGTGTCTGGATAAACATTAATCACTTCATCGATAATAAATCGTTGACGATTTTCATGTCCTCTAATAGCATTATTCTGACCCTTTTTGTTGAAATAGCCTAAATCTTTATCCTGACCTTGAGGCTCTTCTGTAAATGGATGCGGAGGAGTTTGAAGTTGACGGTGTTCTTCAACCAACTTGTTTCCTTCTTTGTCAAATCCATTTGGAGTGATGTTTATACGGCCTCTCTGAGCGGCTTCGCGGTAATCAATCCAGTAGTATTTGAACATAAGCTTTTGCTTATCCATTTCTCTTCTTTTGTAATAGCGTTGAGGCTGAGGATAATACAAATCTGCTAGTACAGGAACAACTTCCGGATCTGAATAATCCAATTCTCTGTCCCAATTTAAGGCAAACAAAGAACGGTTTAATTGACGATCTGACGGATCATATTCAACATATTCCAAAGATCCCTCGTCAAAGTATTGATCTTCGTAATTGATCCAGCGTTGAGCTGCATCGTCTTCTTCAAGACCAAAATAAATTTTCTCTCGAGCAATTGAGTCCCTCACCCATTCAACGAATTGACGGTACTCATTGTTAGAAATTTCAGTTTGATCAATGTAGAACGCTTGCACAGAAACCGTTTTCGCTCTAGTTTGATGCAAAAATGGAACATCCATGTCGTTCTCTCCCATTTGATAGGATCCAGAAGGAATATACACCATTCCAAGCGGAATCTCCGGATTGTAAATAGGTCTTCCCAACGCTCCTGTCAGGTGTCCAGTTCTTGTACTACAAGAAGCCAACATGACACCTATCAGTCCAAATAACAAAAGCTTTCTCATTCTACTTAATTTAACGTGTTCCGGATACAACATTTATCAATCTACAGGATCTACTATTTTGCTTTGTAACGGAACCGCCTACAAAATGGTTACAAATATTCAACTTTTTTTTTAATTCTACAACCATCTAGGATGATTCGATTTTGTAATCGGCGGTGGAGGTAGATAAAAACAATACTTTAAAAGAATCTCGTGAGAACCCCTTGATACACTAGCCAACTTATTTGTTGTCACATCATATGAGTATCCAATTGACAAATTTTGAATAGGCATCCATCCCAACATAATACCCACTGCATCTACATTTCTATATGTCAAACCTCCATATGCTATACCTCTCCACATATATCGCACATTGACATCCCCACTAAACTTAATTAACTCTGTTCTTAACAACGCTTGGATATCAATATCACCTCCCAAAACATTGCGAATTTTTTTACCCCCCATCATGTAATAGTGTCGAACTGTTTGATAGGATTGAGTAGTACCCGTAGCAGTATTTTGTTCTAATAACGATTGTGTCAAATGTGTTGAAGACAACCCAAAATAATAATCGTTATTCCCCTTGAAATAAAGCCCAAAATTCAGATCCAAATTGGTAGCATTGAACCCAACTGGAAGTGTGTTATCTATTGTGGTAGTTGGCGGAACCCAAACTGGAGACATGCCAAAATTAATTATACCCACTCCTAAACCGATTCCCAATGTACCGACATCACCTACTTGCAAAGGATAAGAATAATTCAACAAGACATTGTTTTGACGATTAAACCCAATGGCATCGTGGTAAAATGACAAACCAATTCCTCCTGGAAAAAACCTGTTCATATTTGCGGCAACATTAAAAACAGCTGAATTTGGTGCCCCATTTACTTTATCCCATTGATTTCTGTAGATGGAAGTCAAACAAATACCATCATCAATACCCGTCTCACCAGGATTAATACTCATCTTGTCATAAATAAAGTGAGTAATGAGTTTATCTTGCTGCGCAATTGTGGTTGCTGCCCAAAATGATAAACAAGCAAGTAAAGTAATTTTTCTACCCATATAGCTTCAAAAACAAAGTGTTGAGTCAAAATTCGGTTAAGAATTCGTCTAATTTGGCGCTAAAAATAACTATTTTTTATATAACAATG
The DNA here is from genome assembly GCA_046345095.1 of Flavobacteriia bacterium. GTDB lineage: Bacteria > Bacteroidota > Bacteroidia > Flavobacteriales_D > Crocinitomicaceae > M0103. The sequence goes on from JBKDKG010000171.1 coordinate 2,394, forward strand.
ACAAATTTATTCTTCTTCTAAAAGTAGTTGTCACTATTTAACAAAAAGTCTGGGCATTGTGAAGAATGAAAAACTGTTATCCAAGTTTTTGATATGTTTTCCACCAGAGATTAGGAATTTCATTTTTCATGGCTTGTTCATAGTCCTGCATATCACATGGCACTAAGTGATGTCTTTCATATTTAGATCCTGCTTGTGGAGGATAAGGAACTTCCATCCACCATCTTTCAGATTTATTGCTTTTGTAAAATATTACCTCGTCCTTAAAGTCATCCAAATGAACCGTGAATTTCAAGTAATCCTTCTTGCTGCCGACTGGAAAATCTCCCTTTCGTTGCGAAAAACCATCAATAAAGTACCAAATAATCTGTGCTAACAATACCGAAGCTACACCTGCTTTCTTTTCCGGAATAAAGTTAAAGACTCCAAAGCTTGTTAATTTATCACTTATCCCTGCGTATTTGGAAATTTGACAAATCTGATCCGCATAAAATCCATTGGGAGAGGTATAATTCACATTCAACAATTCTGATGCGCGAATACTTTTAAAATCAATACTCAATATGTCGGAATTTCTGAGATGCGGTTCTGCTTTTCTAAAATCTGCATTGAATTCACCCAAACGACAAATATCAAAATAAAGCTTATCAAACAATTCAAACTCAGCTTTCGAAGCAAAAGGTGCTTGCAACCCAATATTGGCGTGGTTAAAAAGATAACAGGGGCGCTGCAGTAGCAGTTGACTTATAAATCCTTCAGCATTGGTTTCGGTATCGGGGTCACCTAAATCAAGCTTGTGATCAACACAGCATAAATTAATTGTTTGTTCAAGTTTTTCATATCCTTTATACAAGGCCAATGTAAGGTCTTGGCTACCTCCTACTAGAATCGGAACAACTTTTTTCTTTACGAGCTCAGCAACAACTTGTCCAACAGCAAAATAGGTGTCGTTTAATTCATTGCCAGGTAAAATATCTCCCAAATCATACAAAGGCATTGTCCAATCTATACCTCTGTAAAGTTCGTAGAAACTATTTCTAAATGTATCGGACGTGGAGGTTTGCTGACTTGAAAATTTCTTATCACCTCTGTACTCAGGAACATGAATTAGCGCTACTCCACCCTTTTCTATTTCAGGAAAATTACCTTCACTATTGCGAATTATCGAACCTCCAATTGTAAACTCACTGAATTCTCCTTCCAATATGACAGGAGAAAAATAAATAGAGATATCCTTCATGCATCTTGATTTTGTTCAAAACTATATCAAAGCTGAATAGTCTGACAAGGTCAAAATGGAAAGTATTGAAACAACAGATGTTTAAAAACCGAAATATTACTTTTTTCGGGCTGTCTTTTTCGGTGCTGACTTTTTAGAAGTGGTCCCTTCGCTTTCCGCAATTTGCAAACACTCCTCCAAAGTCAATTTTTCTACTTCCGTTCCTTTTGGTAATTTGAAATTATTTTTTCCAATTTTCAAATATGCTCCCCATCTACCGTTAAGCAACTGAACATCTTCTCGTGTTTCGAAGGTCTTGATCATTTTATTTGCATCGTCTTCTTTCTTCGCAACAACGATTTCAATTGCTCGTTCTCTCGTCATTGATAATGGATCTTCGCCTTTTGGAATTGAAGCAAAACTTTTTCCATGCTGCACATAAGGACCAAATCGACCAATGTTTATTTTTAGATCGAGCCCTTCATATTCACCCATATTTCTTGGTAAATCGAAAAGCTTAAGCGCCTCTTCGATCGAAATAGAGTTGATTGATTGCTCTTTTTGCAAAGAAGCGAATTGCGGTTTTTCGCCATCCTCCTGCTCGTCTCCAATTTGAATCATTGGTCCAAAACGACCAATTCTTGCCAGCACTTTTTTGCCCGAAACAGGATGTACTCCCAAGATACGCTCTCCAGTTGCTCTTTCAGAATGTTCTAATGTGTTTTCAACGTTTTTGTGAAAAGGGTCATAGAATTCATGAATCATATTCGTCCACTGAATTAAGCCTTTTGCAATTTCATCAAACTCTTCTTCCACCTTCGCAGTGAAATGATAATCCATTATGCGCTCAAAATGCTCGACAAGAAAATCGGTTACTACGATACCTATATCCGTTGGAGATAATTTATTCTTTTCCTTTCCAGTAGTTTCTGACCGCTCTACCTTGGTAATTGAATCATTGGATAATTCAAGAACAACATAATTCCGTTTTTCGCCTTCTCGCTCTGGTTTCTCAACATAGCCTCTTTTTTGAATCGTTGAAATAGTCGGAGCATACGTTGAAGGTCTACCAATTCCTAATTCTTCCAATTTTTTAACCAATGAAGCCTCAACATATCGTGAAGGTGGTCTTGAGAAGCGTTCCATGGCTACGATGGATTCTTTGTCAAGCTTATCACCTTTTTGTAAATCTGGCAACAATCCTTCCCCTTCCTCTTCTTCTTCATCTTGCTCCAAATTAGATTCAAGGTACACCTTCAAAAAACCATCAAATTTTATTACTTCTCCTTTTGCAACAAATTGTTCTGCAATACCTGGAGCAGCAATTTTTACTGTTGTACGTTCCAACTGTGCATGCGCCATTTGAGATGCAATAGCTCTTTTCCAAATCAAATCATAGAGTTTCTCATCATCTCTTTCTCCTAAGATAGAATGTACTCCAAAATCTGTGGGACGAATGGCTTCGTGCGCTTCTTGAGCATTGCCGCTTTTTGTTTTATATTTTGTTGGTTTTGAATATTTTTCGCCAAAAGCCCGAGTAATTTCATTTTCAGCACCTGTGACAGCTGTATCAGATAAATTTACAGAATCTGTCCTCATGTATGTGATTTTTCCAGCTTCATAAAGTCGCTGGGCAACCGACATCGTTCTTGAAACTGAAAATCCAAGTTTAAGACTGGCTTCCTGCTGCAATGTTGATGTTGTAAAAGGGGCTG
>JBKDKG010000172.1:0-3486 GCA_046345095.1 Flavobacteriia bacterium
CAGCTGTCCGAAAACGGACTGTCCAAAAAAGTAGCTACTTTTATTCATGTAATTTAGTTCGGGAAAACCAAATTACACTTAAAGCGGGATAACCTTCATGGAAATCCCGCTTTTCAAAAAGTTTTATCGGACACTAGTGAATTATTTTGTAAAAATTTCAATGTAGTTCAATTTCAGCTAGAAAATTGAATTAACAAGCACAAATTTAATAGTTTTACTTTATAAAGTGCACGTATGACAGGTGTTTCAATGGAAAAATTGACAATTGGCAGAAGAGAGATCGCAGATTTTCCTGAAATTGCTTTGTCGGGTTTGGATGTGAAGATAGACACAGGGGCTTACACTTCAAGTATTCATGTTAGTGAATGTGGAGAGACTATGATGGATGGTAAATCTAAGCTTCGGGTTGTATTTTTGGATATTGGTCATCCACAATATACTGGTGTTCCTATCTTTTTTGATGCGTTTAAAATGAAAAAAGTGAAAAGTTCAACAGGACAAGAGCAATTGCGCTATTTCATTCGTATGAAGATTCTTATGTTGGGTCGACTAATAGAAACGGATTTTTCATTGACGCAAAGAAATGGCATGAAATATCCAATACTCATAGGAAGAAAATTATTGAACAAACGATTTGTTGTAGATACAGCATTGGTAAATGTTTCCAAAAAGAAAAATAGAATAAAATGAAAATAGCAGTACTCTCCAGAAATGCAAATTTATACTCTACGCGACGCTTAATTGAGGCGGCAATTGAAAGAGGTCACGAAGCACATGTAGTTGATCACCTTCGTTGCAACATAGAAATTGAACAGCAAGGCCCTTCACTTTATTTCGGAGGTGAATACCTAACAGGTTTTGATGCAGTTATTCCAAGGATAGGTGCATCTGTAACATTTTATGGTACTGCTGTCGTTCGGCAATTTGAAATGATGAACGTTTTTTCTGCGGTAAGTTCTCGCGGTATTGTTCACTCAAGGGATAAACTCCGCTGTTTACAAGTCCTTTCAAAGGAAGGAATAGGTTTACCGAAAACAGTCTTCACAAATTACTCGCGAAATGTTGAGCATGTAGTGGAATCTGCAGGTGGTGCGCCAGTTGTCTTGAAATTATTGGAAGGAACCCAAGGTTTAGGAGTGGTTTTAGCAGAAAATCAAAATGCTGCTCAATCAGTTTTAGAGGCATTCAATGGTTTGCGTGCAAGAGTTATTGTGCAAGAATTTGTGAAAGAAGCAAAAGGTGCGGATATCAGAGCTTTTGTAGTGGATGGGGAAGTGGTTGGCGCAATGAAACGTCAAGGAAAACCTGGAGAGTTTCGTTCCAATCTCCATAGAGGCGGGAGTTCTCAAATTATTGACCTTACGGTTGAGGAAAAATATACCGCGATTCTTGCCGCCAAGGCTGTTGGACTGGGTATTGCAGGAGTGGATATGTTGCAGTCGGCTCGTGGACCTCTGGTTTTGGAAGTTAATTCATCGCCTGGTTTGGAAGGAATTGAGAAAACCACCAAAGAAGATATTGCAGGAAAGATTATTCAGTACATCGAAAAAAATGTAAAAAGATAGATGGCCGGAGCACCAAAGAAATTTGTTATTCTTGGAAAAGAAATCCTTCCAGGAAAAAGTGAACAATTGAATCTCGATGTGGCGCGTTTGCACACAAGAACTCCAATCCTTGTGCCTGTTATCGTTGAAAGAGCAAAAGTCGATGGCCCCACTGTTTTGCTTATGGCAGGTTTGCATGGTGATGAAATAAATGGTGTAGAAATCATTCGCCGGATACTTAGAAAGGGCTTCAACAAACCTGCAATTGGCACCATAATCTGTCTTCCTGTATTCAATATATTCGGTTTTCTCAACGTTAAAAGGGAATTGCCGGATGGTCGCGATTTGAATCGCAGTTTTCCCGGAAGCGAATCTGGGTCATTGGCCTCACAATTTGCTTTTCATTTTATGAAGGAAATCGCTCCGCATGTTGATTATGTAGTTGATTTTCATACGGGATCCGCACAGCGAAATAATTTCCCTCAAATAAGATGTGTATTCGATGACAATGAAAGTGTTGAATTAGCAAAAATCTTCAACCCACCTTTTATTCTGCATTCCAATTATATTTCAAAAACGATTCGTGAATCTCTTTTTAAGAAAGGAAAGAAACTTCTTCTTTTTGAAGGCGGGAAAACAAATAGCATTGAAGAGTCTATTGTTGAAGAGGGATTAAATGGTGTAAAACGTCTGCTTGGACATTTGGGCATGCGATCCTTTAAGATCGATATTTCGAAAGACCGTGAGCCCGTATTTTTAGGTGAAAGTAAATGGATGCGAGCACCAAGTTCAGGGATGTTTCAGGCATTGATAATTAATGGTTCTTCCGTTCAAAAAGGTGAGGTTATCGGAATTGTGACGGATCCTTTTGGGAAATATGAGAAGAAAGTGAAGGCCAGTCAATCGGGATATATCATTTGTTTGAACGAGTCGCCAATTGTCTACAAAGGAGATGCGATTTTTCATATTGGGAAGGTCAAGGAAAACCCTTAGGGAATCTTTCCTACATTTGTCAACTTAAAATTTCTACTGATGTCAGTTCACAAGAATGTAAAAAAGGTCACAACGCACACCCTTCAAGAAATGAAAAATGGAGGGGAGAAGATCTCAATGCTAACAGGTTACGATTTCTCGATGGCACGAATCATAGATGAAGCTGGAATAGATGTGATTTTAGTTGGCGATTCGGCTTCCAATGTGATGGCGGGACATGAAACAACTTTGCCAATCACACTTGATCAAATGATTTATCACGCGTCATCTGTTGTGAGAGCAGTTAATAGGGCATTAATTGTGGTTGATTTACCATTTGGTTCGTATCAGGGGAATTCGAAAGAAGCTTTGTCTAGTGCAATTCGAATCATGAAAGAATCAGGAGGTCATGCTGTGAAATTGGAAGGTGGACTAGAAATTATTGAATCGATTAAACGAATTTTAACAGCCGGCATTCCTGTAATGGGGCATTTAGGTTTAACACCTCAGTCAATTTATAAATTTGGTACCTATGTCGTGCGTGCTAAAGAAGAGGAAGAGGCGGAACGTTTATTGGCGGATGCAAAAGCCTTGGAAGAGGCTGGTTGTTTTGCGATTGTACTTGAAAAAATACCTGCAAAACTTGCTGCTAAAGTAGCTTCAAGTGTAACAATTCCAATTATCGGGATTGGCGCTGGAAGTGGAGTAGACGGACAGGTCTTGGTGGTGCACGACATGTTGGGAATCAACAATGAATTTAGTCCGCGATTTTTAAGAAAATACAACAATCTTTACGACCAGATGATGAATTCGTTCAAAGCCTATATTAAGGATGTTCAATCAGGAGATTTTCCAAATGAGAAGGAGCAGTATTGATGGTTAATTATGGATTACAGATTACAAATTGTAGATTACAGATTGCAGATTTTCAAATTTGAACCTCTTGAACACATTGAACTCTTGAACCCAT
>JBKDKG010000173.1:0-4290 GCA_046345095.1 Flavobacteriia bacterium
TCAATATTAACACATTTAAATGAATCAAAAAAAAAAAAAACAGTATTTATTTTAGACAAATTGTCCTAATAACAGGATATAGGGATGAAGAATTGCCAAAGCTGGTTGGTCAGCAAATACGTCAAATGAGAAAAGGAATATCGCTTCAAGACCTCGCCTAGCAGATGAGGATGGGAAAACCCAATCTTTCCATCATCGAAAACGGAAAATCCAATCCACAATTGCTCACCTACGCCCGAATCGCAAGTGCACTGGGAACCACTTTATCTAACTTGCTAGTTATTGATTTCAATTTTACGGCATTCAATGAGGCGCCCGTGAAGTATGTACCCAGGAAACATGGGTGATGCTTTATTTTTGCAATTTAGTTTTTGCCTTCCCCTCCCTTACTCCCTCCCCAAGGAGGGAAACTTTACTTGGATTGAGGCGATGCGCTGAGCTTGTCGAGGCGGGGAGGAAATTGGCAATTATTCAAACAACGAATCTACAAATTCGTGTTTATTGAAAAGCTGAAGATCATTTATCCCTTCTCCCACTCCGATGTATTTTACCGGAATCTTCATTTGATCGGAAATTCCTATAACTACCCCACCTTTGGCAGTTCCATCCAACTTGGTAATCGCCAACGCATTGATATCTGTAGCCAAGGAAAACTGTTTGGCTTGTTCGTATGCATTTTGACCTGTTGATCCGTCTAGAACAAGTAAAATTTCATGTGGCGCACTTGGAACAACCTTCTCCATTACGCGCTTAATTTTACTTAATTCATTCATTAAGTTTACCTTATTATGAAGCCGACCGGCTGTATCAATGATCACTACATCAGCATTTTGAGATTTCGCTGATTGCAATGTATCATAGGCAACTGAGGCCGGATCAGCTCCCATTCCTTGCTGCACAATCGGCACACCAACGCGTTCTGACCAAATAATTAACTGATCCACAGCTGCCGCACGAAAGGTATCCGCAGCTCCCAACACCACTTTTTTACCTGCGCTTTTTAACTGATGTGCTAATTTTCCGATTGTCGTAGTTTTTCCTACTCCATTTACACCTACCACCATGATAACATATGGTCCATCTGCAGGTTTTTCAAATTCGATTGACCCCGTTTCACCGGAGTTATTCTCTTCCAACAAGGCAGCAATCTCCTCTTTCAAAATGGTATTCAGCTCGTTTGTACCGAGAACTTTATCTCTAGAAACACGTGCCTCAATGCGATCTATTATTTTCAATGTTGTTTCAACACCAACATCAGACGTAATCAACTCCTCTTCAAGATTATCCAACACCTCGTCATCCACCTTTGATTTCCCAACGATGGTGCGCGCCAATTTGCCTAGAAAACTTTGCTTTGTTTTCTCAAGTCCTTTGTCGAGCGTTTCTTTTTTCTCCTTTGAAAATAAACCAAAAAATGCCATTGTAAAAAAATAAGAAAAGCCTCCTAAGAAGGAAGCTTTACAATATTTAGAAAAAGATAAGAATTAGTTCTTTGTGAACCACTCTTTCACTTTATCGTTGTGAACGATTTCTTCTTTGAAGGAATATGATCCAGTCTTGTCAGACTTCACCATTTTAATCACTTTAGTGTGCTCCTTTCCTCCACCTTTCTGTAATGACGCTACTACTTTCTTTGCCATGACTCAAATTTATTTAATCTCCTTATGAACCGTCATACGCTTCAAAATAGGATTGAATTTTTTAATTTCCATTCTATCAGGTGTATTCTTTCTGTTCTTCGTTGTAATGTAACGAGAAGTCCCAGCCATACCTGAATCTTTGTGCTCAGTGCACTCTAGAATCACTTGAATTCTGTTTCCTTTTGCTTTCTTAGCCATTTCTATACTTTTTAAAGTCTACCGTTTCCCAACGGGTAGAACGAGGATTATTTCAAATACCCTTTCTCGCGCGCCTCTTTAACGCAAGCGGAAATTCCTTTCTTGTTAATCGTTCTCAACGCAGAAGTTGAAATCTTCAAAGTAATGAAGCAATCCTCTTCTGGAAGGTAGAACTTTTTTGAAACCAAATTCGGGTAAAATTTGCGTTTTGTTTTGCGGTTGGAGTGAGAAACGTTGTTCCCTACCATTACCGACTTACCCGTAAGTTGACAAACTCGTGACATCTTTTATTGTTTTATCCTAATTCTAAATGGGGTGCAAAGTAACTACATTTTTACTAAACGAACAATATTTTCTTACTTTTTTTCACTAGAAATATTTAAAATCGTGCAACGAAGGAGGTTTAGGGCCGATAAAACTGTCATTTGGATGTTACGTTCTCTGTTGTCGCCAAATTGAAACATCTTCGAAACAGCTTGATTATCAAAAGCTATGGCAATCCAAATTGTTCCAACTGGTTTTTCCTCACTCCCACCATCAGGTCCAGCGATTCCAGAAGTTGCAATGCAATAATCTACCCCTAATTTATTCTTTCCATTCACTGCCATCTGCTCAACTACCTGTGAACTTACAGCACCATACTTCTTGAGTTCAGCTTCATTTACATCTGCAAGTTGCATTTTTAGCGCATTGCTATACGTTAAAAAACTACCCATAAAATAGTCAGATGAGCCAGGAATAGTGACAAGGCTGTGTGCCAATGCCCCCCCTGAACAACTTTCTACTGTACCGACTGATTTCTGAACAGATTTCAAAAGACGTCCCACCACTGATGGTAAATTATCATCTTGATCACCAAAGATGAACTGAGGGAAACGAATTCTCAATTCTTCAAATAGATCTTGAATCTCCTTCTTTCTGGACTCACCTTCATAGGATGTAATGCGCAACTTCACCATCCCTGGAGATGGCAAATAAGCTAGTCCAAAGCCCAAATCCCTCACTCTATTTTCCCAATCCTGTATTTTATCTGCTAGAAATGATTCCCCAATGCCTTGTGTTTGAATTGTATAATGATACAATGCCTTCAGCTCAAACTGCTCCTTTAATCTAGGAAAAACTTGTTCCGTCATAATCCCTTTCATTTCATAGGGAACCCCGGGCATACTTATCAATACTTTACCTTCTTTCTCAAACCACATGCCTGCAGCAGTTCCATATTTGTTTTCAAGAATTGTGCAATCAGCAGGAAGTTCGGCCTGCCGAATATTGGTTTCTAACATCGGCCTGTTTCTGCTTGTGAAAAAGTCTTCGATTTGACGCAATGTAGGAGGGTGTATCTCCAATTTTGTGTCAAAATACTCACAAAGCGTATGCTTGGTAATATCATCTTTTGTTGGACCTAAGCCACCTGTTACAAATACAACATCCGCAAAAGACATGGCTTCATCAACGGCATTGAGAATGGCTAATTTATCATCTTGAATTGTCGTCACTTTCACGACGCGAATTCCACGCAAAGAACATTCCATCCCAATCCACGAAGCATTCGTATTGATTGTTTGACCAATTAACAGTTCATCACCAATGGATAGTATTTCTGCTTTCATTTACGTTTGAATTTAGCAATTGATTCAATATGTCCCGTGTGAGGAAATTGATCAACCAAAGAGATCTTTTCCAATTGATAACCTGCTCTAATTAATGTATCCGCATCTCTCGCCTGTGTGGATGGATTACATGAAATGTAAACAATATTCTCAGCCCCTAGATCAATTGTTTTCTGAAGCGTTTTTGGAGCAATTCCTGCGCGCGGTGGATCAAGAATAATCGTTGAAATGTTCCCAATATATTCAGGATGTTCTTTGAGAAACTTTCCGACATCAGCCGCATAAAACTTTATTCCTTCAATATTATTGCGCTTCGCATTTCGTTTTGCATCCTCAATTGCCTCAGGAACAATGTCTACCCCCACAATTTCCGCATTTACTTTTCGAGTTGACAATATTTGACCGATTGTACCTGTACCACAAAACAAGTCCATCACCACTTTTCCTGATGGAATAGCTTCCTCAAAAACGTAATCTATAGCTTTGGTGTAAAGTTTTTCAGCACTCTTTGGGTTGGTTTGAAAAAAACTTTCCATCGAAATCTCAAATTCTAAATTCAAAAGTCTTTCAACTACAACCGCGTCACCATAAACTAGGCGCCATGTGCCATTCTCAATTTTCGCGCGATCGGCAACATTGTCATTGATCGTGTGCTGAAAACCAGCCAATCGACTACCCAACTTTTCTTGAAGAAATCTCGAAAATGCATCTACATCAAATGACTTTAGCCCTTCTGATGACGTCACCAAATTCAATAATAATTGATCTCGATCAAATGATTTTCGCACCACAATGTGTCTAAAAAACCCATGCTTTTTAGGTGGATGCCATGCGGGAAGTCC
>JBKDKG010000174.1:0-3626 GCA_046345095.1 Flavobacteriia bacterium
GTATACAAGTCAATTTCAAGTCCTTTAGCATTTAACTCAAAATTATTTGACTCATAAGGATACACCTCAATAAAATAAGTTGCCTCATTGGATTCTGGCTTGTAGGCCCCACCAGTTACGCGATCTAATGAGACGCGACAACGTGCACCTTCTTTTATCTCAGATTTAAGGCACAATTCAATGATTTTATCTTCAAAGAATTGCGTTGTGTAAAAACTTGCGGGTCGCATTTTAATTGCTTTTGCACCTTCAAGAAGTCGTCTTATATGATTGTCCATATTCAATGGAACACCATTCATTATTCTTATGCTTTCGAATACTCCATCACCATAAACGTGACCTCTGTTGCCAGCCTGAATTGTTGGAGCATCATTTGAAAGTATTGTACCGTTGTTGTTGATGTAAAGCATCTTCTAACCAAAAATTACACTTAGGAACTCTTTTCCTTTGTCAATATTAATAATTAAAACGTAAATCACCCCGAAAATAGCCCCGCCTATATGAGCATCATGAGCTATCCCGGTGCCACCTCTACGATCTGCCCAATATTCAAAAGCAAGATAAATCGGTCCAAAAATATAGGCTGGAATTGGAATGGGCAAAAACAGAAGAGATAACTTCATTGTTGGATTCCAAATTATGGCTGCAAAAATAACTGCCGAAACTGCTCCAGAAGCGCCAAGCGCACGATAACTCGAATTGTCTTGATTTCTACTGAAAGGAATGAGAGTCGAAAACAATCCACCTAAGAAATACAGAATCAAAAAATGAACCTCCCCTCCTATTGAACCAAACGAAAATATTAATTCATTTTCTAGAAAACTTCCAAGAAAATACAATGACATCATATTAAAAATCAAATGAACACTGTCTGCATGAATAAACATATGACTAAAAAACCGATAATATTCTTTTTCATGCTTTACTCGGTATGGGGAATAAACCATTTTGTCCAATATATGCGATTTATTAAAGGCGTTTAAAGAAACCAATACAGTCGCAATGATTATAATCATTAAAAAACTGATAGGTAATTGATTAGTCATTCACTATTTAAGTTTATCTTTCTACTAACAAAATACAAAATTAGTCATTTAATAGTATTCTCTTTGATTCGCTTCACATACTTTCTGTTAATATCAATTCTTTTTCTATCATCTTGTTCAGAACAATATCACCCTATTTCTATTGATTTTTTTCAAAATGACACGATTCCTTTCCGTGACAAACTTCAAAAAGCTCTTGAGCCTGAATACTTGAAAGAATTGGGATTTAGTGAGGAGCAAGCAATTTGGCTTCAAGACTATTATGAAAAGAAATCCTATAAATCATTGTGGGTAAATGATTCTATGATTTCAAGAGAAGGATTGAAATTGAGGCATGTAATGAAAAGAAGTCTATGGTTCGGAATACCTACTAATAGGCTTATTCAAAAAGTTGAGAAAAGGAATAAATTATGGATTGAAGAAGAAATTCTTTTAACAGCTCAACTTTCTTCAATGTTCAACGATCTAAGAAATGGGTTCATTGATTACAAGCTAAAGCAGTACAAACCTATAGATTTCATTGATTTTGAATCACTCGATTCTCTTTTGAATCAAAGAGATACATTAACCATGGAAAAAATAATTTTAAACCAAGGAATTAAAGATTCGAACTACCGCTTTTTGGCAAATAAAATTTATGGATATTGCCTGAATCACGGTATCGACAATACTGATTTAAAAGTAAACAAAGAAAAGGACGATTCTAGTGGTGCTGTTACAATGGCGAGGAAGTCCTTAATTCTTAAAAAATATCTGTCTGAAAATGACACAACATATGTATCCTATGACAGAGCATTAAAAGAATTTCAAAAAGACAATGGATTAAAACAAGACGGTATTATTGGTGAGTATACAGCTAAGGCTCTTAGTGAAAGTAATCTTCATAAAGTTATGCGTGCAGCGCTGACACTAGATAAGATACGCAGTCGAAATCCTTATCCTGAAAAGTATGTTGGGATTAATATTCCTGAATATGTTTTGCGACTTGTAATTAAAGACACACTTCGTGCAATCCATCGTGTAATCGTTGGTAAACCAGACCATAAAACCCCGGAGCTTTCATCTCGAATACACGAAATTGTAGTTTTCCCGTATTGGAATGTCCCTTACTCAATTGCTGGAAAAGAAGTTTTACCTTCTGTTAAGGCTAATCCTTCTTATTTATCAAACAATCATTACAAAATATTCAAAGGAGATAATGAAGTGAACCCCTACTCTGTTCATTGGTCAAGGATAAGAGAGAATACATTTCCTTATAAATTGGTTCAACAGCCTGGACCACATAATAGTCTTGGGATATTAAAGTTTGAGTTTTACAGTAACTACAGTGTTTATTTACACGATACACCTTCAAAATATTTATTCAGCAAAGATATTCGGGCCTTTTCACACGGATGTATGCGTTGTCAATATCCTGATAGTCTCGCTAAGGCTTTGTTGAATTATGATTCTGTTCGAACAAAAAGAAATTCAATAACAGCTCCAATGCTTGATAGTCTATTGAGTCTTAAGGAAAACTACCGTATAAAAATAATGGATCCGGTGCCTGTTTTTGTAGAATACCGCACCGTATACGCCGACAGAACCGCGCTCATTTTTTATCCTGACATTTATTTTAGAGACGAGCAGTATCTGAAGGTTATGAACGAATGATTCTAACTAGATTTGCAAATAAAAAATAAAACTATGAACGTACTTGTTTCACCTTCGTTATTGTCTTGTGATTTTGCAAACATACAGCGTGATGTAGAAATGATCAATAATTCTACAGCGGATTGGTTCCATATTGATGTCATGGATGGTGTTTTTGTTCCAAATATTTCGTTCGGTTTTCCAGTTTTAAGTGCAATAAAAAAACATGCGATAAAACCAATGGACGTTCACTTAATGATCCAAGACCCTGACAAATACATTGTAGACTTTAAGAAAGCGGGGGCGGATATTTTAACTGTTCATTATGAGGCGTGTCCCCATCTTCACCGAACCATTCAAGCGATTAAAGCGGAAGGTATGAAGGCTGGTGTTGCGATAAACCCGCATACACCTGTAGACCTGTTGCAAGATGTTATTTCTGATTTAGACCTTGTTTTGATTATGTCTGTCAATCCAGGATTTGGTGGGCAAAAGTTCATCAAAAACGCCATACTTAAAGTTGAACAGACCAAGAATTTAATTCAAAATAAAGGATCACATGCTCTCATTGAAGTAGATGGCGGTGTAAACCTTGAAACTGGATTGGAATTAGTAAAGGCTGGTGCAGATGTATTAGTTGCTGGCAGTTTTGTTTTTGGATCGAATAATCCAGCAGAAACAATCCAAGATTTGAAAGCATTGAAATAATGAAGGATTTTTTTCTTGATAAATTTGAATATGATCATTTCGCAATGAGCAATTGGATTAAATGCATCGAAGAACAAGAGGAACAAATTTCTGAATTTACTAGATCTTCTATTTCACATATAATCAATGTTCATCACATCTGGAATTGCAGACTCAATGAAGCTACACCTGAATCGAACACCTGGGACATCCTTCCAATTGACTATTTAGGCAAACTAACTTATGCCAACTACATAGATA
>JBKDKG010000175.1:0-3785 GCA_046345095.1 Flavobacteriia bacterium
TTGTGGATGTGCCTGCTCATCAACCACAATTGAAGTGGCATTTTTTTCAACGATTACAACCTCCTTGTTTTTCTTAGCAACTTTCAATAACTCTTTAGCAGTATCACTATTAACATCGTAAACATTTCTATCGGTAAAAGATTTTGTTGGATCACAAGTTGCGGTATGCCATGTAAGGAAGGTAAAAAAAAGCATCATGACCATGGCAGACCATGCCGTCAATTTAATTTTTCCACCTATTAAAAGTAAAACACCAATGATGATTTCTAAAATGCAAATGACAATTCCAATTCCCAATGCCGAACCTATCAAATTTTCAAATGAAAAGTCTGGCGCACCCATTATTTCTTTCAACCTGTATGCTAAAGCACCATCTTCAAAATATTCTTCGAGCTTGTATGCAAATCCAATTGGATCATTCGCTTTTATTAACCCAGAAACAATAAAAATACTCCCAACCAATGCACGCGAAACGTTCGCCATCATCATTCTTCCTTTGAAGATAATAATCCCTGCGATACCGGCTAAAAAGAATAATACACCAAAAAGATTAAATGAAAGTTGACTACTTGCAAATAATTCGAGATTACCAAGAATGATTAAAATTACGCCTATTATATTGGCTGCAACAAACAGAATATTAAATATAAAGGAGCGCCCTTTGACTGTTTTTAACTCTTTCATGCGAATGGTTTCAAGCTTTTACTTAGAAAGATGAATCAATGAAAAGACAGCGTAATTCAACATGTCAAAATAATTCGCATCGATTCCTTCACTTATCAATGTTCGACCTGCATTATCTTCAATTTGTTTTACTCTTAAAATCTTCATTAAAATCAAATCAGTCAATGAACTGACACGCATATCTCTCCATGCTTCACCATAATCATGGTTTTTCTTTTGCATCAAGTTAAATGCCTCGTCTTTGTATTTATCATAAAGTGCAGTGGCAGTTAACTCATCCAATTCCATCTCGCTTAATTGCGTTTCGCAAAGTTGAATAATTGCCATAATACAGTAATTTACAATGGCGACAAATTCACCTTCGATATCTTCACCAACCTTATTCTCACCTGTTTCCTGAATCGTTCGAATTCGTTGTGCTTTTATAAAAATCTGATCGGTTAAAGAACTTGGTCTCAGAATCCTCCAAGCCGTTCCGTAATCTTTTGTTTTCTTCAAAAATATATCTCTGCAAACATTGATTACATTTGTATATTCCGACGCTGTTCGATCCATTTCTATTGACATGAGCATTTCAGGGGCTGAAATTACACATTTTCCTAAAAAGAGTTCCTTGAGAATCAAGGATAAATTGATCGACTTGGGTTCTCCCAAGATTATGGGCATTATAAATGCCACTCCTGATTCCTTTTTTGCAAGTAGCAGAAAAACAACTGTCAAAGATGTTTTGAAAAGTGCAGAAAAAATGATTCTCGAAGGAGCTGACATTATTGACTTAGGAGCTTATTCCAGCAGACCTGGCGCTGAATTTGTTGATGAAAAAACAGAACTTGATCGCATCCTCGAACCACTACAAGAACTTAGGAAAGAATTCCCGAACACACTTATTTCATTGGATACATTTCGGTCAGAAGTTGCAAAACAAGGCATTCATCTTGGAGCAGATATAATAAACGACATTGGCGCCTTCGATTTAGACAAAAAAATGATTGATATTATTGCCGAAACCGGCATTGCTTACATTATAATGCATGGTGCAAGCAATCTAAAAAAAATGTATAAAACTGCTTTAAACGAAGATCTTTTCCGGGATATCTGCTACTTTTTCTCAAACAAGATTAATCAACTTAAAGAAAAAGGAATTACAGAAATAATCATAGATCCAGGATTTGGATTTGGAAAAACAATTGAGCAAAACCACCAAATAATCAACCAATTGGAAATGTTTGATATTTTAAATCTTCCAATTTTAGTGGGAATATCGAGAAAGTCAATGATTTACAAGAAACTAGGAATTAATTCAGATGAATCCCTAAATGGAACAACCATTCTGAATACGATCGCAATTCAAAGAGGCGCCTCAATTCTTCGAGTCCATGATGTGAAGGAAGCAAAACAGATTATTGATCTTCTTTCTTAAATTAATTCTAGTAATTTATAGTAATAGTTACATCTTAATTTCTTATTATTGGAGTAAAGAAAACTAACTAAATTCAAAATGGTTCTATTTCGCATTCTGGTTATACTTCTGTTATTTCCAAGTTTTCTATTTGCTCAAACTGTTGTTTGGCAAGAGGATTTTTCCAATGGCTGCTCAGTTGGCTGCTTGGGAAACACTTACAACGGTGTGAATGGTTTTTGGACAGAAACTTCTTTGGGGACGCAAGGATCTACAGCAAATCTCTGGTATATATCCTGTACGGAGAACAATACTGGTGTTAATAATTGCAGTGGTAATTGCGGCACTACACAAAATGAGACCTTGCACATAGGGATTTTGACTGGCAATCCATCTTGCGCGACAGGTGATTGCGGTGCCAGCTTTGAAGGAGGTGTTTGTCCCCCACTGTGTTCTGCAACCGACATGCGCATAGAGTCACCCACAATCAATCTAACAGGAAATAATGGTATAACATTGAATTTTACCTATATCGAGGGAGGTGATGGTTTAAACGACAATGCTACTTTGTGGTATTACGATGGCACTACGTGGATGGAATTGGCAGATCCTGCCTCAACTAACAATGGTTCATGTAGCTCAGGAGATGGTCAATGGACAGCATACTCCATTGGTCTACCTTCATCAGCCAATAACAATCCAAATGTTAAGATTGGATTTCGCTGGAAAAATAATTCTGATGGTGTTGCGGCCCCAGTTTCGTTTGCAGTGGACGACCTTTCTTTAAGCCTAATCCCTCCAACTGCAAGTTTCACTGCTTCATCTACAACGATTTGTCAAAACAATTGCATTACATTCAATAACTCAAGTACCTTCCAACCAGGTGCAACTTTTGCCTGGAACTTTGGAAATGGACAAAATTCAACCAGTCAAAATCCTGGAAGTATTTGTTACCCAACAGCAGGAACCTACACAGTAAGTTTAACTGTTACAGATGCAAATGGCACGGATACTCAAACTTCAACAAACTACATAACGGTTAATGCCGGACCGAATGCTGGCACTAATAATAGTACTACTCTATGTAACAATACGATAATTAATTTAAATGCTTTACTTGTTGGCGCTAATCCGGGTGGAACTTGGTCTGAAACAACGGCCAGTCCGAGTGGAAATTTCAATGCAACTACTGCAGTTTTTGATGCCAACTGTTTATCACCCGGAAACTATACTTTTAATTATGTAGTAAGCTCAGGATCATGCACTGATACGGCTTCTTTCACAATTTCAGTTGCGGCATGCGGTGGCCCGAGTGCAGGTATTCTTGCATCGTCCATAAACGGGTGTACAGGTCAAGCGATAATTTTCGCAGATAATAGTTGCGGATCCAATATAAATTCGTGGCTTTGGAGTTTTGGAGGAGGATCGCCAGGGACGGCGAATACGCAAGGTCCACATTCAATTGTATTCAATAATCCGGGTGTATACAATATCTTTTTGCAGATTACTGATGACAATGGAACGGATAACCAAACGATTCAAGTAACTATTAGTGGTTGTGGCGCGCCTATAGCTGCGTTTAATCCATCAACTGACACAATATGCAATCAAGCGTGTTTAACATTTGACAACAACTCGACAACTGTTGGCACTACGACCTATTTGTGGTCTTTCCCGGGTGCTATAGAAGACACTTCATTTC
>JBKDKG010000176.1:0-2186 GCA_046345095.1 Flavobacteriia bacterium
TGTGATGATAGAGCAGAAAAATTCATTGTATAATGTCAATAATATTGCAAGGGATCGAAACGACACAAGAGAGCGATCCCAAGAAAATTGGGACCAAAACAAATCAGAAAAAAATGTTGAACAATCTGTAAAGGATTATGAGAAGAAGTTGTTTGAAGAGGCGGGAGGTGCGGCAAAAAGACAGGCTATTTCGGATGAAATGGTGAGGCGTCAAAAAGAGAGATCAACAACAGGAAATAACAATAACGCTAAAAAAGAAAGTTCACAGAAGTCCGGAGGGTCAACTGCTTATGCCGGCAATGTAATGGTTGATTGGGCCTTGAAAGGAAGGAATCCACACCAGAATGATAATTACTGGGTGCGCAATCCAGGATATACTTGTGGTTACGGTTCAGCTGGCACAATTACAGTGCATATTAAGGTGAATCAAAATGGTGATGTGATTTCAGCTGTACCAACCGCTTCTGGTGGTTCTAATCAGTGTATGATTGAACAAGCTGTAGCATATGCAAAAAAATCACGTTTTAATTATTCAGGTTCTGCTCCAGTTCAACAAGAAGGTACTATAACTTATAAATTTATTTCCCAGTAAAATGAGGAATTTGATTCGCTCATTGACGCCAAATTTTCTTTTAATGTGGTACAGATCACATAAAAAGAAGTTAAGAAATTCGGAACTTGAAGGACAACGGAAACAAGGCGTGGTGCTTACTAAAAGTGATTTGCTTGATCAATTTAAGGAAATAGGCATTTATGAAGGAGATTCACTTCTTGTACATTCTAGCCTTTCGAAAATAGGTTTTGTTGAAAATGGAGCAAAAGATGTTGTAGATGCACTTTTGTTAGCAGTTGGTTCAAATGGTAATTTGTTAATGCCGAATTCACCAAATGCGTCTTTTCAATTGGAATATATCCGCACATTAGAACTATTTGATGTAATCAATACACCTTCAAAGTTGGGGGCTGTCTCTGAGTATTTTCGAAAATTACCTGGATCACGGCGCAGCGCCCATCCAACGGAACCCGTTTCGTGCATTGGTCCCGATGCTGATTGGTTTACAAAAGATCATTTTGGAAATGATACACCCTACAATGCAAGTAGTCCATTCTATAAGCTATACGAAAAGAAAGGAAAAATTCTTTATTTAGGTGTGACCTTAGATAATGCAGGTACTAATCTGCATACACTTGAAGATGCTGTAGAGGATTTTAAATTTCAAGTGTATTATCCTGAATTATTTGAAGTGAAAGTGAAATTGCAGAATGGGGAGATTTTGACAATGAAAACCAAGGTGCATCATCCTGACCAAAGTAAAAAACGCCGATGTGATGACTTGATTCCACTTTTTATAGAACGAGGAGTGATGAAAAAAGTAAAAATTGGAGAGGCAAATAGTTTAATTGTCGATGCGAAAGGCATGTATGATGTGATGATCAGTGAATACAAACAAAATGGAACAACTATGTATACGCCCTTTGGTTCTTAGTATCAAAATAGATTTTAATTTTACCTCTGTAATTTGATTTTTTCATACCATTGAACCCATTGAACTCTTGAACTTATTGAACCCCTTCTCATGAACACTATTGACTGGAAAACGGTAAAGAATTACCAAGATATTACATACCAAAGAGCAAATGGTGTCGCGCGCATTGCATTTAATCGACCAGAATGTCGGAATGCATTTCGTCCAAAAACGACAGCTGAATTATTGGATGCACTTATTCATGCGCATGAAGACCAGCAAACGGGTGTTGTCTTACTGACTGGAGAAGGTCCATCTCCGAAAGATGGCGGTTGGGCATTCTGCTCAGGTGGAGATCAACGTGTAAGGTCAACAACTGGGTATAAAGGCGAGGATGGTGTGAATCGCTTTAATATTTTGGATGTCCAGCGACAAATTCGCTTTATGAATAAAGTTGTGATTGCTGTTGTACCAGGATGGGCTGTTGGCGGTGGACATAGCCTACATGTTGTGTGTGATATGACTATTGCTAGCAAGGAACACGCAGTTTTCAAGCAAACAGATGTTGATGTAGCAAGCGTTGATGGTGGATTTGGCTCAGCCTATCTTGCTCGACAAGTCGGGCAAAAAAGAGCGAGAGAGATCTTCTTTTTGGGGAAATCGTACAGTGCGCAAGAAGCCTATGATATGGGTATGGTCAATGCAGTTGTTCCCCATGAA
>JBKDKG010000177.1:0-7659 GCA_046345095.1 Flavobacteriia bacterium
GGATAGACCAAACCCTCCACCCTTTTAGCTAAATTTGTACGTGACTTTTTTCGACGAGCAAACGCTGAATGATCTTGAATTCTTTGTAATCAGAGAATGGCTCTCCAATTATTGTGTTGGCCCAACAGCTCTAAAGAAAGCAGAATCGCTTGTTCCATCGAGCCATTTCCCTTCAATCAGCAATGATCTAGAAAAAGTTGAAGAACTGCGCACCATTCGAATTACTGGAGAATCTTTTCCAGCAATTGACTTTGAGGAATTAACGGTTGAACTAAAATTACTTCCTGTCAAGAATAGTGTTCTTCAATTGGAGGGCTATATACGCATTGCAACTGCAGCGGATTTGGTGAACAGCCTCATTTACTTTTTCGATAAGCGAGAAAAAGATTACCCTTTACTTCATTCCTTATTCACCAAAGCCTATTTCACCAAAGAAATCAATGAAGCCATAGACAAGGTTTTTGATCGGGCTGGAAATGTGAAAGACGATGCCTCAAAATTACTATTCGAGATTCGACAAAAAATAAAAACCGTTAGAAACCAAATCAACCGCAATTTCGACAAGGAAATACGAAAGTTAATAAAGGAGAATGTTTTAGGAGATACACGCGAAGCATTTGTCAACGAACGACGTGTATTGACTGTCTTATCAACACACAAACGAAAAATCAGTGGATCTGTCGTAGGTTCATCAAAGACAGGAAGTTTAACTTTTATTGAGCCACAAATTAATATTGAACTCAACAATGAACTTGAATTACTCCTTGACGACGAACGAAAAGAGATCTATCGGATTTTGCAGGCTTTGACAAGGGAAATTGCCGTTTTTCTTCCTTTGATTCAAGAATATCAATCCATTCTGACACAGATTGATTTCATCAATGCCAAAACAAAATTGGCACTGGAACTGAATTGTGTTTTACCGGGAATAGAAAACGAAACACGCGTCGAATTAATTGATGCGATGCACCCAATACTCTGGAAAAACAACAAATCACTTGGCAAGAAGACGCTTTCGCAATACGTTCTCATGGATAAAAGTTCGAGAATGTTGGTGATTTCCGGTCCAAATGCTGGTGGAAAAAGTATTACGCTTAAAACAATTGGACTCTTGCAATTAATGCTGCAATCCGGTTTACTTGTCCCCTTGAATCCAAACAGCAAGATGTGCTTTTTCCAGCAAGTACTCACAGACATTGGTGACAATCAATCCATTGAAAATGAATTGAGCACTTATTCCTATCGTTTGCGGAGAATGAATCATTTTTTGCAGGTTGCGAACAAACGAACGCTTCTTTTATTGGATGAATTTGGAACAGGTTCCGATCCAGATTTGGGCGGTGCTTTGGCAGAAGTATTTTTTGAAGAATTATACAACCGTAAAAGTTTTGGGGTTATTACAACACATTACGCGAATATCAAACTGAAGGCGGATCAGTTACAAAACGCTGTGAATGGCTGCATGCTCTTCAATACGGAAACCTTAGCTCCTCTTTACAAATTTTCGATGGGTCAACCCGGTAGCTCATTTACATTTGAAGTGGCACAGATCAATGGAATTCCATTAGCATTAATTGAAGAAGCGAAATTGCGTCTGGATGATCGAAAAGTAAAAATGGATCGTTTGCTGAGCGAATTACAAAGGGAAAAAACGTATTTAGAAAAATTAAACAGTGAGCACATTGAAGCTCAAACGCTTGCGAATGAAGCCCGAGAAGATTTCCTTGACAAGAAACGCCGCCTTGAAGAAAAGTTGAAAACGCAGCACGAAACAACAGAACGGAACAATAAATATGTCATTGCAGGAAAAAAAATGCTTTCCTACGTAGATCGATTCATTGTGAAATCGCGCAAAAAAGATGTGAATGCTTCGTTATTGGAGGAAGTTAAAAAATACCTCACCGTCGAAAAAACAAAGATTGAAGAAGCACTGCGGATTGAAAAATTGAAAGCACAAGCCAATAAACCTTCGAAAAAACCAAAAGCCAACAAGCCAGAAAAAGATCCATACGAGCGCCACAAAATTGCAATTGGATCAACGGTCAAACTGATTTCAACGAAACAAAGTGGAACAGTCGAAGCAATGGATGGCGATAATATCACTGTAACCTTCGGGTTTCTCCGCATGAAAGTAGAGAAAGATAAATTGATGTGGGTGAAGTGATCTAATTTCCCCTGTTGACATGTTAAAATCCTTTCAAAAACTGCCCCAACTCCCAAGCCTGAACAAAGTGGATTCCTTCCTTTTCAGTGTAGGGCAATTCATCCATGGTAACGATTACTTTCGGATGGTTGTTTTTTAGGGAAAGTAAATTGCCAAATTCTCGTTGAAATGTAGTTTCATTTTCCAACGTGAAAGCAACCTGTACAAACAAGGTTTTCTTATTCTTTGTGGCTACAAAATCAATTTCTTTATCACGCAAAGCCCCCACATACACTTGGAATTCTGCCTTTAACAGTTCCAAATACACACTGTTCTCAAGTACATTTCCATAACCGGAAGTGTTCGAACTGAACAAATAATTCCGAAAGGCAAGATCATTTAAGTAGAATTTCGCATTTCCTCCCAGCAACTCTTTTCCACGTATATCATAACGTTCACAGCGATGTATCACGAATGTTTGAGCCAGGTAATTCAAATAATTGGCGACCGTTTCGTAATTGGTTTTGCGCTTTTTACTCAGAAAATAATTGACCATATTATTGACCGAAAACTGATTACCGATATTGTTCGTGACATAATTAAAAATATCGATCAGCAACACGGCATCCTTTATTGAATAGCGTTGAACAATGTCACGCAAAATGATAGTGTCTTTGAGAGAAGAAACATAAAACATCTTACTCTCCTCAGTAGGAAGAAAAAACAATTCAGGTAGCGCTCCTTGATTTAAAAACTGCACATAATTCTTGCGGCTTGCTTCCTTTTTCTGATGTGCGCAATACTCATCAAATCGAAAGGGAAGAATATTAAATCGAACATATCTTCCTGAAAGCAAACTTGCTAATTCACCGGAGAGCAATTCTGAATTCGAACCTGTGATAAATAGGTCAATATCCTCCGTAAAATCTTGTGAAAGTGAATTGACGACACGCTCCCACTCTTGAATTTGCTGTACCTCATCGATGAAAACATACAAACGTCCTTCGATCTTTGAATGAACGCGGTAGAACTGTATAAATTCGTATAGATCCCTATGATTACCAATAAAATCAAAATCAGTAAATTCCTTGTTTATGTAGAGTGTGTTTCGGGCGGATACTCCCTGATTGATCAAATGAGCTATGTATTGCCGAAGAACAAAGCTCTTACCCACTCTGCGCTGTCCAACCAGTACTTTAATAAGCCTAGAATTTTGAAAGTGCACTAGCTGATCCAAATATAGCTGTCGAACATAACCTGTTTTAATTGGATTGTTCCAGAAATTGTACTTGGAAACTTTATTTAAATTATCAATCACACCTTATTTTTAATTCAAAAATACATTTTTTTTGGTTACATCTTATTTTTTTGAATTTTATGTAAATTTTTCAGGTATAAATGAAAATAATATTTTCTAGGGATTTAAAGGATAAAGTTGCAACTATTTAAAAAGTCAGCTAACCCTCAAAACCTCCCCTTCCTCCCCACACTTACTAACGGACCGCCAATACCAATTTCTCCGTAAAGACCAATCGTAGATCCAAAATAACGGGTGTAGCCTAGACTAAGGCGGTAGGCAAAAGGGAGTGAAAGCGTGCCAACTTCATTTATAATCGAAACAGGTTTATTGTCTATTAGCAATTTTGGTTTCATTCTGTTGTATCCAAAACCCAGAGAACAATAAAGATCAGATTGACTTTCATCTTTCAAAAAGTGAAAATCGGCGATTATGTTTCCTCTGTAACGCGGCAATGAAAGTGAATAATGTCCGAATGGATCTATGCCATTCAAAACAATACCCCATTTGTCGTTCAATTCGTTGTAAAATGGATTATCGTTAACGTCCATCTCTAACTGACTGTACTTGTAATACAAATCAGCACGTAGAGAAATCCAACGGTTGAATTTGAATGAAATCGCACCGCCTACACCCGGTAATCCATTGTATTCCACCTTGTCCTGATAAGCAGATGAAATGCCAACCGCCA
Organism: Flavobacteriia bacterium; assembly: GCA_046345095.1. Taxonomy (GTDB): domain Bacteria; phylum Bacteroidota; class Bacteroidia; order Flavobacteriales_D; family Crocinitomicaceae; genus M0103. Next base: position 4,132 of record JBKDKG010000177.1, read on the forward strand.
ATTTCAATAATGATGGTCCGCCAGTATATACCTGAATGCCAAACCGCTTGCTTACTTGTGCGTCAGTCCCTTTAGGCAGACCCAAAATTAAACTCAACAGAAATACCCTGTAAAAAAGAAAATTACTTCCGATATTTCGAAGGAAACTCAAAAGATTTTTGCTTGGCATCATGCGTTTTGACTCTTAATCAAATTCAACGCAGACCCTGCTCTGAACCATTCAATTTGAGATTGATTATAAGTGTGGTTTAATTGAATTGTCTCTTTAGAACCTGTTGCATGCACAATTTCCATTGCCAATTGCTTGCCCGGAGCAAAATCGACCAAATCAACGAAGTTAAAGGTGTCGTCTTCCTGGATCTTGTCGTAATCCGTTTCGTTCGCGAAGGTCAATCCAAGCATTCCCTGCTTTTTCAAGTTCGTCTCGTGGATACGCGCAAAGGATTTAACGATCACCGCTCTTACTCCCAAATGACGTGGCTCCATTGCGGCATGTTCTCTGGAAGAACCTTCACCGTAATTATGGTCTCCCACAACGATCGAAGAAATACCAGCTGCTTTGTACGCACGTTGAACGGCAGGAACTTCTCCCTCCTCCCCTGTCAATTGATTGACAACTTCATTCGCTTTCCCATTGAAAGCATTTTCAGCACCAATTAACATATTGTTCGAAATGTTATCGAGGTGACCACGGTAGCGCAACCACGGACCAGCCATAGAAATGTGGTCGGTCGTGCATTTTCCTTTGGCTTTGATCAACAATTTCGCTCCGACGATATTTTTCCCATCCCATGCCGGGAAGTTTTCCAACAACTGTAGTCGTGAAGAATCGGGTGCAACTGCCACAATGACTTGACTTCCGTCTTCAGCAGGAGCTTGGTAACCAGGATCTTCTACATCAAATCCTTTTTTCGGCAATTCATCTCCGTGCGGAGGATTCAATTTTATCTTTTCGCCTTTATCATTTGTCAAGTAATCCGTAATTGGATTAAAACCTAAGTCTCCGGCAATTGCCAAGGCAGCTACCATTTCTGGAGAAGTTACAAAGGCATGGGTATTTGGGTTGCCGTCTGCTCTTTTCGAGAAGTTACGGTTAAATGAGTGAACTATGGTATTTTTCTCTTGTTTTTCAGCTCCTTCACGATCCCACTGACCGATACAAGGTCCACACGCATTCGTGAACACCTTCGTACCCATTTTTTCAAACGTAGCAATGATTCCGTCTCTTTCGATCGTATAGCGCACTTGCTCTGATCCCGGATTGATCCCAAATTCTGCTTTCGGTGTGATTCCATGCGCTACAACTTGTTCAACAATTGATGCTGCGCGCGACATATCTTCATAAGACGAGTTCGTACAAGAACCAATCAACCCCCACTCTACTTTTATGGGCCATCCATTTGCTTCTGCTTCTTGGCGCATTTTCGAAATGGGCGTTCCGCGATCTGGTGTGAAAGGTCCGTTTACATGCGGTTCGAGTTCAGAAAGGTCGATCTCGATTAATTGATCAAAATAGTTGGACGGATTCGCATATACTTCCGCGTCACCTGTCAAATGCTCAGCAATTGCGTCGGCAGCATCCACTACCTCTTGTCGACCGGTGGCTTTCAAGTAACGGCGCATAGATTCGTCGTAACCAAATGTTGATGTAGTCGCTCCAATCTCAGCGCCCATGTTACAACTTGTACCTTTTCCTGTGCAAGAAAGAGAGAGAGCCCCATCACCAAAATACTCAACAATGGCACCTGTCCCCCCTTTTACTGTGAGAATATCAGCTACTTTCATAATAACGTCTTTTGCGGATGTCCAGCCATTCAGTTTGCCTGTCAGCTTCACTCCGATCAATTTTGGGAATTTCAACTCCCAAGCCATTCCTGCCATGACATCCACAGCATCCGCTCCACCAACACCGATTGCTACCATTCCCAGTCCACCCGCATTAACAGTATGTGAATCGGTTCCAATCATCATTCCTCCCGGGAAGGCATAATTCTCTAGAACCACCTGGTGGATGATCCCGGCTCCCGGCTTCCAGAAACCGATGCCATATTTATTGGAAATGGAAGATAAAAAGTTAAATACTTCATTGTTTTCATTGAAGGAACGTTGCAAATCTGCCGTGGCACCAATTTTTGCTTGAATCAAGTGATCACAATGCACGGTAGAAGGAACGGCCACTTTCTTTTTTCCTGCTTGCATAAACTGCAACAAAGCCATCTGTGCGGTGGCATCCTGCATCACAACGCGGTCCGGAGCAAAATCTACGTACGATTTACCTCTTTCAAAAGTTGATGTTGGATTCCCATCCCACAAATGCGCGTAAAGGATCTTTTCGGAGAGCGTGAGTGGACGTCCTACTACTTGTCGCGCGGCTGCAATGCGTTCCGGGAATTTTGCGTACACCTTGCGAATCATGTCTATGTCGAATACTGCCATATGCTGTTGAATTTGATTGCTTAAAAGTAAGCAATAAGGTTAACATGAATAATGGGTAACAACTATACTATCGATCAACTTTTTCGTTGGCAATCATCTCTTTTGTGTGCTGATTTTAAAATTTTTAGGGGTGAGACAAATTGCGCTTAGAAGGTCGAATTTGATTTCGTAACCGCGCGTTTGAGTCCCTATCTTCAATTTAGCAACCATTATCATACCCATCAACCAAAAATAAAATTGCATCTGGTGCGTTTTTGGTGTATATTTACATCACATCGCAAACGTTATGAAAAGACAAAGTATTTCCTTTACCGAACCAAATGATGAATGGCTTAAAAGTCAAATCGACAACAAAGAATATTCTAGCAAGAGTGAATTAGTTAATGATTTAATTCGACAAGCAAGAAATCAACAAAAGCAAATCGATTTAATTCGATTGAAATTGGATAAAGCTGAAAAATCAGGATTCACCAGTGATTCTAAATCCGAAATACTGAAGCAATCGAAAAAGTTGCTCAATGGCTAAATACAAAATTAGCAATGTTGCCAAGGAAGATTTGATTCGTATTCATCACTACGGTGTAAAACGGTATGGTTTAAAACAAGCAGACAAGTATTTTGAGACTTTCTTTGTTCACTTTGACCTTATTGCAGAAAATCCACAATCTTTTGAATCCGTTGATTTTATAAAGCCCGGATATAGACGTTGCCCTTGCGGTGTAGACAGTATTTATTACAAATCAAAGAAGATATCGTTGAAATAATGACAATCATTAGGAAACAAGATCCTAATCAATGAATATAGATATGTTCCGTTGCTTTCAACGTCTAGATTCGGAAGCTTTGTTGCACCAAATGATTCATCCATCACACCCAATCAATCGATCAATTTTTTCGTTGGCAAGGATTTCTTTTGTGTGCTGATTTTGTTATATTTAGGGGTAAACGGAAATTGCGCTAATCACGTCGAATTTGGTTGTACAAGGGCGTATTTTGGCGCTTTTACATTAATTAGAGAACTAAATATTAAAGAGAATAGTTAATAGACCTTCTTAGGTAAGGCAAATAGTATCACATGACACTATCAGATTA
>JBKDKG010000178.1:0-14129 GCA_046345095.1 Flavobacteriia bacterium
GTTCTACAACAGGACAACTAGATGAGGAGGCTGTATTTTATCTCCGTGCACGTGGAATTTCAGAGCGATCTGCCAGAAACCTTATGGTTGAAGCATTTATTGGTCAAGTGCTTGATAAGATTGAAAATGAAGATTTTTTAAAGTTTACCCAGGAGAAATTGAACACACGATTCAACTGGGAATCAATTGTTGAATAATCGTATATCTTCTTCGTCGAAATCGGTATAATCTTTTATGATTAGAGCTATTTCACTCATAATTTGTGCCTTTTGTGGATCTTTTGGGGCACTATCTTCCAGGTAATCTTTTAAATGTAATTGGGATTCAAGAATATGTCTTTCTTCGAAAGGTCCTTCCATGTTCTCGATGATGGTGAGGCATTCAAGGGCCTCCATAAAGTCACCGTCAACAGCAATTTCTACAAATTCAGGAAGATAATAGCTATAATCTAATTTACAATTCCATATTGTAGTCAACAATGGCTGCCTTATAGAAAGCAAATTCTCATCTTTTAAGAGATTCATTATTTCATCAACAGCTGACGACACGTTCAAATCAGACAAAAAAGCAATAATATCTTGTTGAATTGATTCGTCTTTTGAAATCAGTAATAATTCAGCGAGGGGCCTTAGAACCGCGACACTCCCTTCCGATTTTAACAATTTCAAGGCTTGGCCTATTTTTTTTACATCACCACTTTGAAGATCATTAATCAACTTCTGAATTTTCTGGTTGTTCTTTGCTCCTTTTTTCTCCACCCTGCTATTTTTATTTTTGTCAAAGTTAATTAATTCATTAGAAGCAAAAACGTTCGGAGAATGTTGAATATCTTTGTAACATGAGCTTGATTAATGTTCTTCTGTCTTTTTCTATACTTTCAGCTCTAGTTGCGGGCTGTCGATTAGAAACTGCAAAGCCATCTTCAAAGCAACACTTAGTATTGGCAACAGACTGCCTCAATCGTCAAGACCAGATTCTTTTTAAACCATTTGAAAAACGCACTGGCATCAAAGTGAGAATTCTTCAATTATCGACTGATGAAATTGTTTCCAAATTAAAGGCTGAGGGAGTCAATACTGAAATTGACTGTATTCTTCTAAGTTCAGTTGTCGAAATTGACCGCATAAGTCAATTAAAATCTTTGCAAAAAATTGAAACGGACAGTTTGCCAAAAGTACTTGGGACAAAATACATCTCTGAAGAGCGCAGTTTTTTTGGGATAGGCTTTGATCCGTATGTCATTGTGTCTTTGGGTTCAGCTTCAAAAAAAATAAGGGATTATTCCGATTTAAAATCAATAGAAAGCTGGTGTTCCGATCTTGAATCAAGAAAAGAACTCTTTCCTTTTTACTCCTATATAGCCCACAAAATAAAGCCTACCAGCCTTGTTTCCAAAGAAGAATGGATCGACGATTTTAATGCAAAAAAAATCAAAACGCTTGAAAAAGCAGACACCTTAATCTATTCTACAGTACTGTTTACAAAATATTCTTCATTTCTAACCAAGACTAATAATACCTTAAAGGTTTATAAAAAAGGAAAAGTGCTCTTCCCTAATCAACGTCATGGTGGTGTTTATTATGACATGCCTTGCTTTGCTATTGTAAAACAAGCACGAAACTTCACGAATGCAATGTTCTTGTTTCGCGAAATATATGCTAACCGATTAAATGGAAAGCTAAACCATCGACTAAACGCATTTCCAATAAGTCCAGACGCCGCTTTGAAAGGAAGCTATCAAACAATTCGGTTCAAAAGATACGGTCGTGCACCAATTCGACTGACCTATACTTTCCCCGATGTGCAAAACATTTTATATTAATTATATATAAGCCCATCGTTTTTTGCAATTTTGACATGCTAAAACCCTTAGGGGAGAAACCATGTCTATAATGCTCTCAAACAACCGTCAAATTACGGTTGCCCGTGTTAATGTAAAAATCAAACGGGCATTCGTGATTTTCACTTCAATTCTTCTGTCAATAGAATTTCTTTTTGCAGTACTATTACGAGACTATACTTACTTCGCAATTTCTTTTCTGCTGCTATCCGTTTACACTTTGTATAAATCGAGAAATATATACAGAAAACTATCCGAAATAAGCGTTCAAGGCGAAGACCTCATCATTACAAATCGCGAGAAAAATCGTGTTACATCTGTGAATAGCATTAGAAGCATAAAATCCCGCAAAATAGGTTCAGCCAAATTCACATCATTAAAGTATCGTTTAGATGGAATTGAACATTCAGCAATGACACTAACCAATAGTGATGAATCACCAGGGACGTTATTGAAGTCTTTTCAAACGCGAAAAAAAAAATAAAAAGGCAAATCTATAAGCCGGGTTCTGTTTCCCGTAAACGGGACGCCTATCATTTATCTAGTTCCGAACTCACGCGCGGAATCCATCGACCTACCCTCCGAGTTGGGCGAGCAGCCCTCAAGCCTCGGTATACATGGTCTTTCAGCCCGTAAGGTTTACCTTGCTGCACATGTCGCCATCTGCACGGTGAGCTCTTACCTCACCTTTTCACCTTTTCCACATACGAAACAATGTTCGTCTAGGTAGTTTTCCTTTCTGTGGCACTTTCTGTTGCCGACAAAAGCCGACACCTTCCCGTTAGGAAGTACGGTGCTCTATGCTGCCCGGACTTTCCTCTCTCCGTCATAGACGAACAGCGATAGACCGATTTGCCTTTCAACAAAGATACAAAATGATTTGGCTATTCTTTTACGAATAGTCGTGTTGCTTTAGTTGAACCAGCGTATACATTCACGATATAGGTACCCGCTGCAAGCTTTGATACATCTAAAAACAGTTCATCTGAAGGCATTGATTCTTGTGAGCTTACAATATTTCCAAGTTGATCCGTAACATCGAGGCGAGATACTTGCAAATCTGCTTGAATATGTAAAACATCTTTTACAGGGTTAGGATACATGTTCATTTCATTTGCTAATTCATCAACACTAGCATCTAACCCTAAATATTGATCTCTGTATTCAACACTTGTAACAACCTCGTTTCCGAGCGCTTCGTTTGTAGTATATTTCAAAACTGGCAACTTCTGACCGTTTGCCCACCATTCATACTCATGAACGATAGGTAGATCTAAAGGAATCCATGTTCCTCCTATAAATGGAAGTTCAGCATAGATTGAATCTATTTCGGTGATATCATGTTTTACCCTCAAAACATCAAAAGTACCATTAGGTGTTATCAATGTCCCGTATCCATCTACAGTTGTTGTTCTGGTGCGATGTTGATTCCATATAGCATTGTATAATGGATTGAAATCTATTTTACTAAATCCTCTTGAAAAGTGACTATCTCCAAAATTCAATGGCAAGCTGTAACGTGTTTCAATCGTATCAGATTTTATAGGCAAATCCTGAGTTGAACCATTTAAAGTCACTTTCATAGAATAACCTATATTCGTTATTGAATCGGTCATCACTTTTGAATACTGGTAAATGTTTTCTATCGTTATTGGTAAAATTTGAGTAATCTGAGCAATTGGCAAATCTGTAGATTCAATAAAATAACTTGCTCTGTATTGATTGGGCGCAGCGAAGCCAAATAAAAATTGTACGAACAGAGGGGCTTCAGTCATTGGGGTAAAGTACCTCAATTTTTGAGAATTTGCAGTTAGTGTGGAAAAATCCCAAGAATAAGCCGGACCTGTTGCTCCATAATCATTGCCATTATCAGTCGCAAGACTTGTTCGGACGGTATCTCCTCCATCAGCAAAATCCGAAGAAACCAATGTTATTCCTTGAGAAAAAAAGACATTTGTTAATGTGACCGCAATTAGTAGTAAAAGCTGTTTCATACTTTCTTTATTTGATAACCAAAATTAGTTTAAATTGAATTACTTATCGACTTCAATTCCAAAATTCATCTCGCCCTGGAATGGAACAACTTCACTTGTGCCAAGCTGCCCGAGTAGACAATCAATTTGAGCCGATATTTTGAACACTGGCTTACCTGAAGCATTTTTTCCAAAATAATTAATAGACTTAACTAAAACAGAAGACATTTGATTGTCCGCATATTCAGATGAGTAATTCAGGCCATTCCTTTTCATAGTTAAAATAACAGAATAATCTCCGTAAAACAAACTAGGCATGCACTCAAAAATAGAAAAGTCATCCAAAAAGTTTCCTTCAATTTGACCATCAATCAATGCTGATTTTTCTCTTACTGCACCATTTTGAAAATAAACTACTGCCGTAACAGTATGGAATTGAGGACTAACAGTACAATTCAATGTATTTGATACAGAAACATTTTGGCCATCTAGCTTCCACTGAATGTGATCAATTGATCCGCTACTAGCATCTACCCAAGCCTGGACATGACCATCTGAATCAATAAAATGCCTTACTTGAGCAACGGCAGACTTTGAATAACCCAATATCATTTCATTACAAAGTGTCGCCTGAGAACCACAATCAAAAGTAACGGCAGCACAAATCGTGTATTTACCAGGCTCATTGATTTGCAATTCATTTATTCCCGATAGTACGCCATCCACATACCATTTTATCTCGTCAATTTGTTCTGCATTTGGAAACATCTCTAAAGACAAGTCTAGTAACTCCTCTTGTTCATTAGAGTGAAATAACAAGTCATGTCCTGCTAATGAATTCAACGTTAGATTTGGCACATCAAGATGTCCATCAAACAGAGCCATTCCAATCTCCAAATCATTGTTGGCCAACTTTCCGGAAAATAACCTCACCCCATTTTTCCATTCTGTCGACGTTGATAAAACAAATCCATTTTCTCCTGCTGCAACAGAAAGTTCCTCTCCATCTAACGTTGCATTGACATTAAAAATTGGAGCACCCTGAAGAATTGGGTCCTCAACTTTATTCTTGTTACATGAAAATAAAATTCCTAAAACAAATACAATATGAAAATATCTTCTGATCATCTGCCTAGATTTGTTCTAATTCCAAATTGAATCTGGAATGGTTTTTTTACCGGTGAACCCTCAAAACGATCTGAACTTAGAGGTTGTACAAGATCATAACTTGCATTCATTCCAATCTGAATTGATTCATTTATTGCATAAAAATACTGCAGTCCGGTTGGCAAGGAAATCTTTCTGAACATTGAGACATCTGAGACTCCAGAGGAACTCAAAAATTGCTGTCCATCGATTAATTGCACGCGATCAAGTAATGCAAAAATCCTTACGGATGGATTTGCAACAACACCTAATGTATGACGGCCAACTTGTCGCGACACTCCTACAGATAATCCACAAGTTGCCAACCCTTTAAAAGAATATACATTGTCATAAGTTGAATAGCCGAATCCATAAATTTTTGTTCTTTCCTTTATTTTAAGATCGTCCATTTTTGTCCATTGGAAATTGGCTCCAATATTGATCGTGAAATTTCTAATTGATTTTTTTATTCCGAATTCTATTGACAACAAACCATTTATATTTATTCGGTCTGCTAAAGAATTATAGCCTTGACCTATTCCACCATTTAGTTGCAAATAATAGTTGTTTTTTGATATTTCTTCAATAGGTGAAATGTTACCCTCAATTATTTCAGCGGCACCAAAGCTAGCTGATAAAGGGTTTGACTTCATCTCAATTTCAGATTCTCCAGTCTCAGTATTCGAGGACAACATTTCATTTTTCAATGGCAATTGAATAGCAGTGTCTTGTATCCATTTTATCGAATAAGAATCAATCATTTTGACATCATCAGATTCATTGGATCTTGAATTAGAATGATACAATTTGGAAGTTGGCAATGGAGTATCAAATTTATTTTTACTTCGCCCAGAACTAACACTCTTTGCATTTAATCTTTTCGCTGTATTGACAACTACTGATTCCGTTTTCCAAGTTTTTAAATTCACAATCGAAAAAAGAACCAACATGGAATAACTCAAAACCCAATAAAGCCTTGACTTTCTTCTTCTATGAATTGGCAATTCCCGCTCAATTTCTTCAAAAAAAGTAGCGTCATACCTAAACTCTTTTTGAGCGGCAGCATCACGGAACAATCCGTCAATATCTTCGTCTGTCCAACTCATATGACCATTTTATTGCAAACGGATTCTATTTTCTCTAATTTGTCACGAAGTATCTTACGTGCAGTAGAAAGATGCCACTTCGATGTGCCTTCAGAAATACCCAATAATTCACCAATCTCTTTGTGATTATAGCCATCAATTACATATAAATTGAACACTTTCGCACTAATAGGCGGAAGGTCATCAACCATTTTCATGATTGCATTGTAACCGAAATTTGAATCTGCTGAATTGACAACTGAATCAACATTTACTTCCAATTCCCTTTCGGTTTCTCTATAATGAAGATGCTCTGAGTGCTTTTTATTTCTTCGGTATTCATCAATCAATGAATTGATCATGATTCGTTTCGACCAAGCATTGAAATTAAATTCTCCTTCAATTGTTTCGAGTCCTTTGAGAATCTTCATGAAGCCCATGTTGAGCGCTGCACGCGCATCCTCCTCATTGTGATGGTAACGGAAACAAACTGGCATTAATTGCTTAAAACAATACATATAGAGCGACTTAATCGCACGGCGATCATCGCGTAAACAAGCTTTCACTATTTCGGCTGTTACCTCCACAAGCTTTTCTATGTGCTTTATTTTATAGTTTCCCTGCAATTTAGTGGTAAATCTTTAAATATTTGTTTTATACGGATAAATAAAATTCTATCCGAATCAACTATCGATCTTTCTGTAACTTTGAACGACTAAACACCACCAATGGTTGGGTTAACTTATCACGCATGAAACTTTATTTGCTCAGACACGCCAAAACTGACCAACACAGCACCACTGGCAAGGACTTCGACAGAAGCTTGTTGCCCCGCGGTAAACGCCAATCCCTTTTAATGGCAGAGCATTTCACCAACGAAAACATTTACCCTGAAAAAATACTTTGCTCTACTGCGAAAAGAACCAAGGAAACATTCCAATATATCAGCGATTCTTGCAGGGAAATCCCAGTTGAATTTTTAGACGAATTGTACTTGTGTGATGTTGCGACCTATTTGCATTACATCAGAAAAGAAACAACAGTTAAAAATTTACTTATCATAGGCCATAATGATGGAATCTCGGGTTTAGCAAGTTATTTGACGGAAGAATATGTTCATCTCAAAACATGTGAACTCGTTGTGCTGGATTTTCATGTTGACGAATGGGCAGCGTTGTCTGCAGGAACAGCAACTATTACCCATCGCTATCGTCCTGAGGCGAATTAGGCATGTAGTGGTAAATGATTTTTCTTGATTGATCCTCTTGTTGCTTTTTTAATTCTTCTTCTCTGGCAATTTCCTGAAGTCTTTCATTGTAAATCCCTTCAAGATCTGGTGGTTCAATACCCAATTCCTTTTCAATTTCATATTGAAATTTTGGTCGTTGTGGACCTTTTTCACGGTAGTAAAACGCTAGTAATACACCAACGCACAATCCAACAAAGTGACCTTCCCAACTGATTTTTTCATCCATTGGAAAGATTCCCCAAATCATACTTCCATATAAAAAAACGATAAACAATGAAATTGCTTGCAATGGCAGATAGCGACGAAGACTTCCTGAAGTAAACAAAAATCCAGCTAGCATATAAATAACTCCGCTCATTCCGATGTGATAAACACCATTGTTTTCGGCATAGATCCATAAACATATACCTGTATAAATCCAGCCAAGTGCAAACACCCTAAACGCAATTTCCTGGTAATAAAAAATCAATGTTGAAAGAAGCAGAAACGCTGGAATAGAATTGTTGATGATGTGCTCAATTTCCTTCTGTGAATGAATCATCGGCATGAAAATAATTCCAATTAATCCCTTCGCTGTTCTGGGCAAGACTCCTAATTCATAAAAATTAAAATCAAACAGTTGCTGTGCCCAAAAAAACAACCACATCAACAGTAGAAGCAAGAAGGAAAACAAAAATGCTTTTTGACTAGAACCGAATGGATGTGTTTTCTTTTTCACATCTTGGCAATGTCAAAGGTCGTGCCCGAAGAAAAAACTGACACAATGTCTTAAAAAAATTAGTTGGCCCGACTCATACGCACTGTACGCTTCGGAAGATCATTTGTTGACAATTCCAATGATTCACCATCCAAGGCAACAATCTTGAAATTTTCAGGTTCTGACAATTCAAAAAAAACAGAATCTTCGGAGGAATTCATCCTCCATTTACCTTCTGTTGTGGTCTGTTTACCTGTATAATTAGGAACTTCCAATTTTAAAACATGATTCGATGAAAAAGTAAAGAAAGTTTTATCCTTTAATCGCTCGAATTCCTCCTTCATCCTATCTTCCAACAATTCTTTGACTTGTACTGGTGCATCCTTGAAATAGGCAGAGTAATCTATTTCTTCCAATTTCCATTTTCCTTCAATTTTTGAAGCATTCGATGAACAACCAAGGCAGAGAAGAATGACTGAACAAAACAAAAGGTATTTCATGATTATTGATTTAGCGACAAATGTAACAATTTGACTGTTGATTTTACCTTCGACACGTGTTCATTTGTGATTGAATACAAACCGAAATCATTAATTTTACCACATGGAAGAAATCAAGAATAAAGTTCAAGAAAGTGGCCTCATTCAGCTTGATCTGGCCGATTTCAAACCAAAAAATGAAATACTTGAAGTTGATATTGCACCTCAATTGTGGGAAGGCCTCATTCTAAAAGAAAAAGATTTCAGAACCTGGATAAAAGAACACAATTGGCAGCAATATGAAAAAAAGGCTGTTTTTGTGCATTGTTCAGCTGATGCAATCGTCCCGACTTGGGCATTTATGTTGGTCGCTTCAAAACTCGTTCAAAATGCGCAATCGTTCTGCATTGGATCAAAGCTAGATCTCGAAAAACAGCTAATTAAAAACGCAATTGAATCACTTGACGTTTACGCTTTTGAAGAGGGAAAAATCATTATTAAAGGGTGCTCAGATATTAATTGTCCTGAATACGCAATGAGTGAATTATTGGCAAGACTTCAACCACACGTAAAAAGTATTATGTACGGCGAACCTTGTTCAACCGTTCCCGTTTTTAAGCGAAAAGATTAATTCACTCAATTGCATCGAAGGAAAAGCCTTTCGATATGACAATATCCAGAAATTGCGGTAAAATTTCCTTTAATCTTTCGAAGGATTTGACGTTGTCATGAAAAACGAGAATGTCTCCACCTTGAACGTCTTTTTTTGCATTGGAAAGAATTCTTTTTATTGAAACGGAATGGTCATAATCGTAAGACAACCAGCTCCACATAACAATCCTATATTTTCTTCGAAGCGTCCATGTTTGACGCAAAGTCATTCTTCCATAGGGTGGACGAAAAAGAGAGCTCTGTATGTGTGTATCTGCCTCATCAATGGACTTTACATATTCATCCAATGAAGTTCTCGTGCCTCGCTCATGTCGCATACTGTGATTCCCTACAGCATGCCCATCATCGATGATTCGTTGAAACAATTCGTCGTGTTTTACAACATTTTCACCCACACAAAAAAAAGTAGCTTTGATTTGGTATTGCTTCAATAGATTGAGCACCCATTCCGTTATCTCGGGCTGCGGACCATCGTCAAACGTGAGGTAAACTTTATTTGTTTTACGCAACAAACCCCACGTTTTACTCGGAAACAGTATCCTAAAAAAACGTGGGGTTCGAAATATCCTCATGAATGCAGCGCTATTGTTTCACCGAATCTGCAATTGGCATTTGCTGCATCATTTGCTCTAGGTTCATCGATCCATTATTCATTGCAGGATCTGCTGGAGCTTTGCCTTGAAGGTAACCAAACTGCACTCCAATTGCTTCAATATAATCTTGTAATTGGAACAACATGGAAGCATATCTTCCTGCTTTAGCACCTCTTCTTGTGCTCTCGCCATTATTATTCGCCTTGTCTTCCATACCTCTGTAAATAGATGGGAACACATTCTTGTACAAGTCGTTTATCTTCGCATTTAAACGCTTCGCTAAAGCACTATTTTGACTTCCACTTTCAGGATTCAAGACAACACTGTAAAGTTTGAAATACGCATCTAAAGCTGCATAAAGATCTCCTGTGTTTTCTGGATTTGCAGCAAAATATGGATCACTCTTCTCAAAATAACGGAAGATAGATTCCAACTGATCGGCCACAACGTTTCCAAGTTTCTCAGCCCCTTTCTTATCGCCTGCTCGATACAAGATGGTAACATAGTCATGTAAAATACCATCGCTGTATGCTTCAAATTCGGCACTTCCTGTTGAGTATTTGTCTCTGCCATTGGATGTTGGCTCACCATAATCGATCACAATTTCAGCTGGCATTACATCCAATGAACGGTGCACCAATTTTGATGCTTTTTCTTTGTACGCTTTGATTTTGGCATCAACACCTTTCATAGCTGCTTCAAGTTTTGCCGCTTGAGCTCCACCACCACTCGCTTTAAGTCGTTGGATATTCGATTTATTGAATTCCATTTGCTGCTCTTCACGATCTGCCTTTTCAAGAAAATCTTGCGCAAGGGATGCAAAATGCAAACGGTACTGCGTCGTGTGTCTTCTGGTATAATAATCTGTCAATACGTCTGGGTTGTTCATTGCTCCAAAGACATATTTATTCATTAGGTTATCATACATCTTATCAGAATACCTATTAGCCATTTGATTCAATGGACTCAACTCGAAAGCCATTCCATTTTGTTTCACATAACCTTTCGTATAAAGTGCAATAGAAACATCTGATCCACCTGGACTGGAGAAATAAATTCCACGTTTCCAATCATTGTTGGCAATGATATCTAACATCATCACTTGTTCACGGGTAAGACCCCTTGCTTCGAATTGGAAGCGCAACTCTTTGTTACAATCCTTTTTCTGATCTGCACGAATGATTCCGGATTTCACGGCGTTATCCGCATTGACAGGCAAGATAAATCCTGTACTTGGGAAGACTCTCACTTTTCGCTGTGCTGTAAACGCTACCAAATTATCGTCATTTCGAACGAAAGCCATTGCATCATCAATGTTCGTGTAATCCCAAGATTTTTCATAATTCATGATCATGTCTTGGAACACTTGAGGCTGTCCTTCTGGCAACGTCACCATCCCATTCTGCAAAGCACTCATTACTTCAAAGGCTGCACGGAACTTAGCAAATACAGTTTCAGTCATGTCGCTGCCAGCATTTGTTGTAAGTGCAACTTTCAGTTCTTCGATGCGCGTCATTACATTCGGTTGTGTTGAAGACAATCCACCCGCCAATTGAGCCGCCTGCATATTGAACGATTCTGTTGCTGCCACCGCTTCTTTCGCATTGTTTTTCAAACGCATTTTGATGACCTCCTTCAACATTTCTTCGTTCGCATTGAGGTAGAACAATTCAAACAAATTAGAGAAAATCACCTGATCGGTGTATCCTGCATACATCAAAGTCTGATCCTCACGGAATTTGATTGGTAATGGATCAGATTCGTAAGCCCTCATTTTCATTTGTTCTGTGTACCAGTCAGTCTGCATCAAAGAAAGGTTGCAAACACGCACATCCGTGCGCTTACCTTCTACTTCCTGCATGTACCACAATGGGAACGTATCGTTGTCACCATTTGTAAAGATGATACCATTTTTACCACAGGATTCAAGGTAATTCAATGCCAAATCATCCGCAGAAGTTTTGAGGCTTCGGTCATGATCATCCCATCCTTGCATCCCCATGATAAGCGGAGCGAAAAGTCCCAACAACCCAGCAATGACAGCTCCCTGCATATCCTTTTGTAAAACCTTCCTTAAAAGAGTCATCAAGAAAATCAAGCCTAACCCTGCTCCACCGACAATAATCCATGAAATAGCTGACGGCATTGACACTTCACTTCCCAAATCAAAAATGGCAAACAAACTCAATACAGCAGCTACAATGATGGCAGAAGCAGTAAGTTCTTTCTTCGAAAAACGCAGGAAGGCATCATACAATGCATACACACCTATACCGATCCAAAGGGCAAAAAAGTAGAATGAACCTGCATAAGCATAATCACGCTCTCTTGGCTCTAAAGGTTTTTGGTTCAGGTAAACAACAATTGCCAATCCGGTAAATAAAAACGCCAGCATAATGACGAATGCATCCTTTGGTGAACGATAGAAGTGGAAGATCATTCCCAAAACACCAAATATCAATGGCAAGAAGAAGAACACATTGTGAGAGGGATTCTGGGACGTAAAATACGGTGCTGATTCGTCTTGGTTCCCCAAACGCGCGTTGTCAACAGCGCTGAAACCTGAAATCCAGTTTCCTCTCATGTTGTCACCATGTCCCTGAATATCATTTTGTCTACCAGCAAAATTCCACATGAAATAGCGTAAGTACATCCAATTGCACTGATAGCGCATAAAATAGGTCATATTTTCACCAAAAGTAGGCAAGCGTTTTCCATCTTTACCTTCCTCTGAGGGAGACCCATCATTCGCATCGTACCCCGACCATTTTACGTATCCTTGAATACGCGACTCCTCTTGATCCCAATACATACGTGGGAAGAAGGTCGTCTGCGCATAAGTTGGAACAGAATTTAAACGATCCTGTGCATTTGACTCGAAATATTTTTCTTCGTATGACGCAGCATTTTTTGCAGCATACGCCTTCGCCGAAGCCTCTGTTTTAAATGCTTTCAAAACTTGTTCTCCCTTGGTTACGATAAAACGTCTTAAGTAGAACGGAGAGCGACTTCCATATTGAGAAGGGTCATTTTCTTTTGAATTCCAATACTGCCCAAAAAGCAAAGGTGCAGATCCGTATTGCTCACGCTTCAAGTATGCGTGCAAGGTTACAAGATTTTCAGGGTCGTTCTCATCAAGTGGCGTATTGGCATTGGAACGGATCACAATTACTGCAAATGAACCATACCCAATCAATAAAAGAATCAAGCCCATAGTGGCATTGTAAACAATCGATTTATTGTTCTTTCTGGCAAACCTCAGCAACAAAATGCATCCAACAATCAAGGCTGCGAAGAAGAAAATTGTACCGGAGAAAAATGGCAATCCCAACGAATTGACAAAAGCCACCTCAAAAGTAGACGCCAATGAAATTGAACCAGGAATTACTCCTTCTTGAATAAAAGCTAGAATAAATACAGACAGAATTCCTGTTAATATAATTCCTTTGGCATCGGCTTGTTTAGCATACCTAAAATAAAGCACAAAACTAATTGCCGGTACTACAAGAATTCCCAATAAGTGGACTCCAATTGCTAGCCCAAGTAGGAACATAATTAGCAACAGCCAACGGTTTGGCGCCACATCTGCTGAAAGTGTACCATCTTGGATTTGCATCACCTCTTCGTCCCACTTTAGAATTGCCCAAAAGATTGCTGCTGTAAACAAAGAAGACATCGCGTAAACCTCCCCTTCAACCGCGGAGAACCAAAAGGAATCAGAAAAAGTATAGGCTAAAGAACCTATGGCTGCACTGGCAAATATCGCAACCTGATCACCGCACGAAAGTTCCTTTTTGTCGCGTAAAATCATTTTTTTGACCAACAATGTAAGCGACCAGAACATGAACAAAATGGTCAATGAGCTGGAAATTGCGGACAATCTATTGATCCAAACTGCTACATTTTCGGGGTCAGCGAAAAACGAAAACAATCTTCCGAACACCATGAACAAAGGCGCACCTGGAGGGTGACCAACTTCCAATTTATAGGCTGCAGTAATATATTCTCCACAGTCCCAAAGACTCACAGTGTCTTCAATTGTTATAAAATAAACAGCCGTTGCAATTAGAAAAACCAGCCATCCGAGATATGTGTTCCACTTGTTGTATGTCATCATCTTATTTTTAATACCCTTGAAATTCAAATCAATCAAATCTCGCAGGCGTTGCGAATTTAAAAATATAAACGCAGCCTTGCTGACCTAAATCGTGAAAAAATGCCAATTTCTTTGTCAAAAACCGGCCGTTCAGAAAAAAATTGCGGAATATTTTCAGATTTTTTCCTCTCAAATAATTTTTGTTCTTAAATTTGCCGTCTCAATTAAACACATGGTGTAAACCACCTGCTCTTCGTTTCTTCGATCAGGCTGGCAAAACCGAAAGTGCATATTGACCC
>JBKDKG010000179.1:0-7917 GCA_046345095.1 Flavobacteriia bacterium
GGTCGTAGTAATGCTGCTTTGAAGGACGTGTGCCAATCAAATTAGCAACGAATGTATTGACTTTCGTCAATTCTCCTTTTTCTCGCACAAATGCCACTGTTCTTCGAAGTTTAATTCCCCCAACCTTCGATTTTATTTGTAATAGAAATGCGTTTTCTTCTTTTGTATCATCTGTCATGGGTAAGATTCTGAAAAACTTTGGAGAACAAGCCGGTTCCATGTAATTGGTTGTATCCTTTTGGAATTCAGAACATATTTTCAGTTCTTTTAATAATTCTTTGTGCTTAGCATCTGGAAAGTTACTCTCATTGAATAATGTTTCCACCCCTTTAAATTGAGCTACATCCTCGCTTGCTAATTTCTTTTTCTTATTGGGAGTCTCGTCTTCTGAGCAAGCGGCCAATAAGAGAACTAGAATCAAACTTAAATAACTTTTCATGGTATGAATAATCAATATATTTCTAATTGTTACAATGTGAAGACTTTCGAAGAATGTGCAAAAGCTTCTTTAAATTGTGCTGTATCAATTCCTGTAGAAATGGAAGATTTATTGAACCATTCCAGCATTAATTCAGTTGGCATATTTCCCGTTAGATCGTCTTTCGCCATTGGACAGCCACCGAATCCTTTTATAGCACCATCAAATCTTCTACAACCTGCTTCATAGGCTGCCTTTGTTAAATTACTAGCATTTTCAGGTCGCGTATGAAGATGTGCTCCAAATTCTACATTTGGTAGAGAAGGGATCAATTCTCGAAATAAATAACTTACAATTTCTGGATTTGCAGAACCAATTGTATCACTTAACGCTTGGATTCGAACATCATATTTAACATAAAGTTCTTCACACCATTTCTTTACAATTTCCGCATTCCAAGTCTCGCCATAAGGATTGCCGAAGCCCATTGAAAGATATACTACTAAATCTTTACCATTTTTCTCACATAGCTCACGAATGTTTGCAACTCGAACTAACGCATCCTGAATGGAAGAATTTGTATTCCTACGTTGAAATTCCTCTGAAACCGAAAACGGGAACCCTAGGTATCTTATTTCATCATGCTCACAAGCGTCTTCAGCGCCGCGCTCATTTGCAATAATAGCCAGTAATTTACTTTCAGATGATAAATTCAATTTACTCAATACCTCAGAGGTGTCTCGCATCTGCGGAATTGCTTTTGGCGAAACAAAACTCCCAAAATCGATTGTATCAAATCCACAAGCTAAAAGCTGATTAATATAGTCCGCCTTAATTTCGGTAGGAATGAAATCATGCAAGCCCTGCATTGCATCCCTTGGACATTCGATGATTTTAACTCGTTCCATCTTCTAGGCTATGTTTTGATTTAAAATAGCTTGATTAATCTTTTTGATAAGCGCAGGTCCTTCGTAAATAAATCCAGTATACAATTGAACCAAAGAAGCACCCGCATTCAATTTCTCAATTGCATCTTCTGCGGAATGAATACCACCTACTCCAATAATAGGGAAAGATCCGCCCGATTTATCATGCAAGTAGCGTATCACTTCCGTAGATCTTTTTGACAAAGGCTTCCCTGAAACTCCACCAGCTCCGATATCAGATAAAGTTGTTTCATTTGCCGTTAATCCCTCACGACTTATCGTGGTATTTGTAGCAATAATTCCATCTATTTTCGTTTCACTTACAATCTCAATAATGTCATTCAATTGATCATCACTTAAATCAGGTGCAATTTTCAATAAAATTGGTTTTGGCGATTTCTTCTGCTTATTGAGTGTCATTAAAGAAGATAAAATCCTAGTTAATGGCTCTTTGTCTTGAAGTTCTCTGAGGTTTGGTGTATTTGGTGAGGAAACATTTACTACAAAATAATCTACATAATTAAACAAGGCTAAAAAACATTTTTCGTAATCTGAATAAGCTTCCTCATTGGGCGTAATCTTATTCTTGCCGATGTTACCTCCAATTATAATGCGTGTTTTTCTTTTCTTTAAATTGAGTAAAGCCGTTTCGATTCCACCATTGTTAAAACCCATTCGATTGATAATGGCCTCATCTTCTTTCAGTCGAAACAATCTCGGTTTATCATTTCCTGGCTGTGCTTTTGGGGTAATGGTACCAATCTCAATAAAACCAAATCCACAAAAAGCCAGGTCGTTATACATCGCGGCATTTTTATCAAATCCCGCAGCAAGTCCAACAGGATTGTCGAACGTCAAACCAAAAAGCTCCCGTTTCAATTTTGGGTCCGTGGAACAAAATAAATTTTTCCATAATCTTTTCATTCCCGGAATCTTTAAAATTAAATGCAAAGAACCTGTAGTGAAATAATGCACTTTCTCAGCGTCAAAACGGAAAAGTATGGAACGAATAATTTTATACATCATACAACAAAAATAGAAATGAAAAAGAGGCGACCTTAGCCACCTCTTTTTTAATTTCAAAATATTTTCAACATTAGAATTTGTACCTTGCTTTTTTCCAATAGTAACTTCTTCTTTTCAGGGTGTAATCTTTATAAGTTACATTTTTCATTATTACCAAATTCAAGTAGTAGTATGCATCCTTCTGAGGCTGTCCGCGCATCTGTCCTGGTGCAAACCAGCTCGTATTGTCTTTCGCTGGATTCGATAAGTATTGTGCCGCTGGAGAGTCTAGCTTAGAAGGGTCATAATAAACGCTGTGCACATCATCAATATAATCTGAAAATGTTTTAACATATGTTGCTTCTAAAGCAAAACGCCACTGTCGACCAACACCGTAGCGAATTCCAAATCCCATTGGAATAGTTACCGTACATGGCAGTGTTTCACGCGCACCACCAGGAAGGCCTTGTCCTTCTGTATTAAGCGGATCTAAAGCCGTCCAACGACCATTGTACCTCGCCTTCGGATTGAAGTAATTAATACCCACACCCCCGAATAGATAAACTTGTTCATTGTGGTTGCCAAATCCACTGTGGCCTGGTAAACGATATCTTGAACCAAACTTTTCGTTAGAGTAAAAAACAAATTCTAGTCGCTGAGATAATTCAACAATAAGGGATCTAAAATGGAGGTTTCTGCTTTCTCGAACGATTTCATTTGTATTCGCATCATTACCTCTTAAAACTCCAAGGTTAAATGATGTTGTAGTTGCCCAGTAAGGATGGAAACGATAACGATAACCTATCATACCTCCAATTCCAGTAGCAGGTATATCAATATCTACAAGGCTGAAATCTTTTCCAATACGATCACGACCTCCTAAGTCACCTGTAAACTGTGTAGCACCAAGACCAAATAGAACTTCTTTTTTGTTTAGTGACCAATTTCTTTGGGTATTGAAATTAGTGTGTTGCCCCAATACCAAAGTAGTAGAAGCAAAAAGAACAATAAACACACACAATTTCATCATATTGACCTTGTAAATCTATAGCAAAATATGACACGAATTTATAAATGTTTTTTCAATAAGGAAAATTATTCTTTTATTTTCAAGGGTATTTTTCAATATTGAAATGTTTAACACTTCTAATTTTTAGAAATCCTTAGGCTCATTGATGGTAAATCATGATTAATTCCAAGGTTATCAAGGCCATGGATTTCAGTAAAAAATACAATTTCTCCTAAATTGAAATTTAATAGTTTCTCTCTTAGTTCTATAGGAAGAGCATTGCCTTTTAAACGCTCCTCAACCTCCTTGTACCCGTCATAATAATTGACTTTATATCCATTTACATCAAAATCAAATCCGCTTTCAATTATTTCTGCATTTAGCAGAATTGAAGATTTTATAATGCCATTTGCAACACCTCCAATGGAAGGCAATCCTTGAACTTTTTTTAATTGGGGTAAAACGGTTTCTTGTTTTCTTGTTTCACTTTCGACTTGATAATTCATCGCTTGACTAACAACATTCGTTGCAATATTTGAAATGCTTTCTTTTGAATCACTTGATTTGTTTATTGCTAAAGATGGTTCAATATGATTAAAGGCTGAAGATTTTACTATTTGAGAAGGCTTTTGAGGTAAGGTAGTTGTTTCTGCATTGAATTCTTTTTTTGTTTCAAAATCAGTGGATAACAGCATAAAAGTTGCAAAAGAGGATAAGCCAATAGCACCATAAAACCAGGGACTTTTCCAAATCCCTGGTTTATTAAAATTTGAACCTTCTAGTATTTTTCTAAAATTTTGTTTAGCCTTAATTTGCTCTTCTGTCAGTGGTTTACGGTCTAAGTTGATCTTTTTAATTTCCATGACTAACTTTTAATGTTAAATAATTCCTTTAATTTCTCAATAGCACGAAATGCTTTAACTTTTGCATTGTTTTCTGTAATATCCAATATCTCTCCAATTTCTTTAAATGATCTTTTTTCAAAAAATCTCATCTCTATTAATTGCATGTCTTTTTCCTTCAGTTTTGCCAACGCTTCAAAAAGTCTTTTTTTGTTTATTTCATTGCTGTCCTCTTCGAATTCTTCAATCATTTCAGAGAGTTGACAACTTTCAATATTGACAGTTCTTTCAGCCTTTTTATCTCTAAAAGATTGATAAAGCTCACTTTTTGCAATACGATAAAGCCATGAAGAGAAAGGGACACCTCTGTATTCATAACGATTTATATTGTTCAAGGCTTTCATAAATACCTGTGAAGTAACGTCAAAAGCAGTTTCTTCGTCGTCCATTCGCTGATAGATATAACGAAAAATTTGCTCATGATACTTTTTATATAGCGGGCCGAAATACTCTGGGTCTTTTTGCGCGCGCCGTATCCAACTCAACTCTTCTTCCATCCGCTGGTTGGTTTGGTGATACATAGGGTTCACTGCCATGGTTTTTGGTTTTATTTTCTAGTTTGATTTGCAAAGCTTGCAGACTTTACAAAGTATTTAACGCTTTACATTTAAAACGTTACACATTCAACGCAAGAATCTAACCAAATATTACAGGTGCGTTAAAAAAAAGAATTTTATTGATTGGTCGAACGATATTCTGCCATATAACTGGTATCGGTCAAACTCTTTAAAAAGAGAATCAATTGTTTCTTTTCTTTCGAACTTAGTCTGAAGGGTTGAATTATTTTGCTTTGGTTCAAATGGCCCTTCCCTCCTCTTTCATAGTGTAAAATAACATCTTCCAAGGAAGCTAAACTTCCGTCATGCATATAGGGAAAGGTAAGCTCAATATTTCGCAAAGAAGGAACCTTGAATTTTCCAATATCATTGGTATCATTAAAGATTCGAAATCGACCTTTGTCTAATTTATAATCTCGATAAAGTCCATTATTTTCTGCATTAAACGTTGTGAAATGGCCAACGAGATGACATTGTGTACAATATAGCTTTTCTGAAAACAACTTGTATCCTTTGATTTCTTCATTAGAAAGTTGAGATTCTTCACCTTTAATATACTTATCAAATCGAGAATTCATTGATGTCAGTGTTCTTTCGAAAGCAGCAATACTTCTTGTTAAGACAAAAGGATCAAATTCCCTTCCATAATATTTTTTTGCAGCCTCTGAGTATTCAGGGATAGATTTAAGTTTTTGGATCAGCTCCCCCATTTTCATGTCCATTTCCTGATGTTCTTGGATAGGAACAATTACCTGTTGTTCAAGCGAATTAATGTGAGCATCAAACATAACTGTTTTGAGGAATTTGGCGTTCAATATACTTGGTGAATTCCTAGTGGTTTTTCTACCGTCTACCCCTTCACTTAAACTTTTTCTGTCAGTAAATGCAAACGCAGGTACATGGCACGAAGCGCATGATATAGAGTTAGTTCTCGAAAGCCGTTTATCGAAAAAAAGTTGTTTACCTAACGCTATTTTTTCAGAGATAAATTCTTCATCTGTTTCAGACTTTTCCAATGAAAGAATTTCTTCTTGGTTAAAACCTGAGCGGCAACAAGCTAGAATGACAAACAGAATAATTACAAATGAAAACAAAAATGAAAACCGACGATCGAGAATCATCTTACAAATTTCAATCGATTAATTTCGACTCCCTCAGAGCTAATTATTTTTGCCATAAAGCAACCCGAATTAACCTGAGATAATTCCATTTCGCCATTCGGTTGGCAATTATTTGTTTGGGCAACCAATTTTCCACTACTATCAAAAATTTGTAACTGGCAGCTATTCGACATACCTTTCCAAACCAACTTTTGATCCGAATATAAAAAAGCTCCAGTAGTTGTTGTTTCCATTGTTAAGCCTGCTGTCAATGGCTGAGTAAAAACTGACTCTGCAGTAACATTTGCCATCATTTCAGAATTGTAACCATTCGTACCGTGTAAAACCCCAACTGTAGCTATAGGAATGTTTTTAAACCATACATCAATGTTGCAATTCAAATTGACATCAATCTGGCCTTGACCAATATTTGTTTGAATGATTGGCAATGAAGTGTTGACATAATTATGATCACCTAAATTGTGCATTTCGAAAGTTGCGTCAGCAATTCCATCACCGTTTGAATCAGAAAGCCCTGCTGAGACAACAAAAATATAACCAGCTGACCAACCCCAATGCATTGATGGATCTTGAAAAGACAGCGGGTGGTTCATAGGGTATGCTGATATGTCAATTACATCAGGCCCGGAAATTGTATTTATGTTTGATGGAACTCCAATTGAAAAACTTATATTTTCAATTGTATTAATATTTAAAGAACCGAGATTAAGAACAAAATCTGTCGATTTTACTAGAAAAACGGTGTCACTTAAATCTATATCTTGTCCACCATCCACTGTAAGATGCAACCCGGAAAGGTAGTAATTGAAATAATCAAGATTCGTAACATTTCCTTGTAAATCAAGAAAATCCGAACCCAATTGTAGATCAGCTCCATTCACTTTTGGCGAAAGTCTTAGAAATACATTTTTTTGAGCTGAAATTGAATTCAGCATTAATGTAATTATGCATGTAATAAGAAATCTCATATTCTTTCTTTAGTGACAATGTAAAGTATTTCTTCTTTTTGAAGACGATAGCGTTCAATCATTGGTTGGCTATAATGATCCTGCATCTTAAATTCAACTACATTAAAACCTGCTTTCTCAAGCCATTTCGGATAATCTTTTCCAAAAAGACGAACGTGATCTTTTTGCCAATAATATTTTTCCCTGTCCTCAGGGCTTACAATTGTTCTATCTTCAAGCGTTTCTTCACGATTATGATCTTGCGGAACCTGCATGATTCCCCATCCTCCGGGTTTCATTACTCGAAACAACTCCTTCATGCATTGATCTACATCATCCACATGTTCCATGACATGATTGCAAAAGATAACGTCAAAACAATCATCTTCAAGTGGAATACTATGTAAATCAAAGTGAAGATCAGCAATTGGCGAAACCAGATCGCCAGTTAAATAATCAAGATTTTTTTGCTGTTTGAATTTACCATGAAAACATTGTTCCGGTGCGATATGCAACACAGACAATTTTGTTGCGCTGAAAAAATTAGAATGATCACGAAGATAAAGCCACATAAGTCGATGCCTTTCCAAGGTCAAGTCCTTTGGACAAAGCACATTTGCTCTGTGAACGACATCAGAACCATATGATAAAAATTTAGAGAAGTGGCCATCACAAACAGGACATTCAACTTTATCACCTTTGTAAAGAATTGGAGCTACCATTTTGAAAGGATAACTCAATCGAATCAATAAAGGTCGTGGAAGTGTATTGATCAAAAAACGATATAATCTCTTCATTCCTCCAAAATTAATCAAAGAAAAAGAAATCAACTGCGCTTTTCAAAGCATTAATTTCCTTTATTTTTACCTTCGAAATTAATCCTATGAAAAAAGCTATTGCCACATTTTTATTGTTGCCATTCATTGCAATGGCGCAGGTTAACACAACAATTATGAATCAAGAACCAATTGCAATCAAGAAACCTCACGAACTTACCATACACAACCACAATCGAAATGATGAGTACTTCTG
>JBKDKG010000180.1:0-10525 GCA_046345095.1 Flavobacteriia bacterium
GTACCGCCATGGGAATCGGATTAATTCTTGTTTATCTAATCATGGTTGCATTGTATGATAACTTCGTGTATCCTTTTGTAGTGCTTTTCTCAATTCTTGTTTCCTTAATTGGTGCGATTCTGGCCTTAAGTCTTACTTCATCTAACATGGGGATATTCACAATGCTAGGAATGCTGATGCTATTGGGACTCGTCGCCAAGAATGCCATCTTAATTGTAGACTTTACAAATCATCTGAAAGAAAAAGGAATGTCAACTTATCTCGCATTGTTGGAGTCAGTTCGAGAACGTATGCGTCCAATTTTAATGACAACAATTGCTATGGTTATAGGCATGATTCCTATTGCAACAGCCACCGGATCTGATGCAGAATGGAAAAATGGTTTGGCTTGGATCCTAATAGGTGGATTAACGAGCTCTATGTTCTTGACGATAATTGTTGTTCCAATGATGTATTATTCAGTAGATCGCATACAAGCAAAATTATCTCGAAAGAAAGCAAAAGAGCTTCATTTTGAAGAACTAGCCTCTTGATACGAACGCCCTTAACGGGGCGTTTTTTTTTGAGCAATAATCAAATCATTCATTTTGAATCCATTATTTTTACGCAACGAAAATAAACGTGAGAATGTCAAAAAATAAGAGCTTTTCCACTAAGAAAAATATTCCTACAACGCAAAAAGAGCAAAAATCTGTTTTAACAGAATCTGCTGAAATTAAATCGAATCGCATTTTAATCTATGTTTCAGCGATAGTCATTGCTATTTGTGGTGGACTACTGTATTCCAACACGTCAGACTTCAATTATAACCTTGATGATTTTTCAGTCATTGTCGAAAATGAATACACTGTAAAAGGAAGTGCTGCAATTGGGGACATTTTTTCTCATGGTTACCGAACAGGAATGAATTTTGAAGACAATCTCTATCGACCGCTATCAAAAGCAATGTTTGCTTATGAATATGAAAAAAGTGGCGGGACTCCTGGTTTATCGCACATGGTTAACATTTTTATTTATAGTTTACTGTGCGGATTTATATTTCTTACACTGAATAGATTTTATCCAAAACAGTATTATCTGACTCTAATTGCCTCGTTGCTTTTTACATTTCACCCCATTCATACGGAAGTGGTTGCAAACATCAAAAGTAGGGATGAAATGTTAGCCATGTTTTTCATGATCATTGCCTTGTGGTTTGCAAAATCCTACGCTGACAGTCTAAAAAAGAGATACATTGTTGCTACCGGCATTGCCTATTTCCTTGCTCTACTATCGAAAGAATCAGCAATAACTTTTGTTGCTTTATTGCCTGTAACGCTGCATTTTGTTTCTGGTTTACGTATTTCGAAAAATGCCATAATCACGACTTTTGTTTTGGGTGTGACAGTTGCTTATTTGATTATCCATCAAAGCATTATTGGAGGCATTGGCTTGAAGCAAATTAACATTGCAGACAATTCAATGATGATTACAGATAACTTTATAATCCAAAGGATGACAGCAATAGAAATCCTAGGCAGGTATTTGAAATTACTCATTTTTCCGCATCCGCTTTCTTGCGACTACTCATTCAACACAATTCCAATCGTTGATTCTGCTGCGAATGGAGGTTTTCTTCTCGCATTAGCTTTGCATGGAACGGCTCTATTTTTGGCGATTAAAGGTTGGAAAGAAAAGAAAGTTTACAGTTACGCCATTTTCTTTTATTTGATTACGATTTCGATCGTGAGCAACGTGTTCATGCTCATTGGAACAAACATGGCCGAACGTCTGGTATTTCTGCCGTCCCTAGGATTTTGCTTGTTGATTAGTTATTTAATCGTTTGGCTTACAAAATCTATGAATTTTACTCCACAGAAGCTAAATCAGATTTTTACTGAGAAATCCTTTAACTGGCTGATAATACTTCCCGTAATTATTCTTTTTAGCGCTAAAACAGTGAGTAGAAATAAAGATTGGGAGAATGTTAAAACGTTGTTTGATAAGGATGTTAAAACCGTGCCTGAAAGCGTTCACATGCTTTATTATCACGCCAATATGATGACAAACAGCGATACATTAAAAGTGAAAACACCCGAACAATTAAAGGTAATTTATTCGACTGCCGAGAAGGAATTACTGCACGCTTTGAAGATTCACGAACCATTTCCAGAAGTGCATAGCACTTTAGCGAAGGTGTATCAAAATACGAATCGCTATCCCGAAGCAATCAAACATTACAAGCGTCGACTTGAAATGAACAATACTGACCCTACTGTTTACAACAATTTTGGAACGTGTTATGGTTTCATTGGAAATACGGATTCGGCTGAAATTAACTTTAAAAAGGCAATCGAACTTTCAAACAATTGCTACGCTGATGCCCTCGTCAATATGGCAACGGTTTACATTAACAGAGGTGCAACTAGTTTGCAACAAAACGACAAAGTCTCCGCTGTTAAAAACTATAACATTGCTATCGATTATTCGAATCAAACACTAAAATGTGATTGGGACAGACCACTGGCATATAAGTACATGGGAATGGCTTACCAAGGATTGGGCGATTTGGAAAAATCTAAAAAATACTTTCAGCAGGCAGAACAACTCGAAAAGAATAGTCTTCCTAAGTAAGTCCAAACTTCTATTGATTGTTCAATCGATAAAAACGTTAAATTCGCACTGCATTTTTATTGTCAGGAATTATGAGTTATGATATTATTGTTGTAGGAAGCGGTCCAGGTGGTTATGTCGCTGCGATTAGAGCTTCTCAGTTAGGTTTAAAAACAGCTATTGTTGAAAGAGAATCTTTGGGCGGAATTTGTTTAAACTGGGGATGTATCCCTACGAAAGCATTGTTGAAAAGTGCAAATGTTTTCGAATACCTGACACATGCAAGCGACTATGGAATTACAGTAAAAGAAGCTACGGCTGATTTCAATGCAATGATTGACAGAAGTCGCGGCGTTGCAAATGGAATGAGCACTGGTATTCAGTTCTTGATGAAAAAGAATAAAATAGATGTCATCAAAGGAAATGCTACCCTATTGGCTGGAAAGAAAATCAGTGTGAAAGCTGAAGACGGAACAGTAACAGAATACGCAGCTGACAAAGGTGTAGTTATCGCTACGGGTGCTCGATCGAGAGAATTGCCAAATCTACCTCAAGACGGTGAGAAGATTATCGGTTATCGCCAAGCAATGACATTGAAAAGTCAACCTAAGAAAATGGTTGTAGTTGGTTCAGGAGCTATTGGTGTTGAATTTGCGTATTTCTATAATTCAATTGGAACAGAAGTTACTGTGGTTGAATATTTGCCTAATATTGTTCCGGTAGAAGATGAAGAAGTTTCAAAACAATTGGAAAAATCGTTCAAGAAAGCTGGAATCAATGTAATGACTGGTGCTTCAGTTGAATCAGTTGATACAAAAGGAAAAGGTTGTATTGTATCCGTCAAGACAGCAAAAGGAGAAGAAAAAATTGAGTGTGATGTTGTTCTTTCCGCGGTTGGAATTCAAGCAAATATTGAAAACTTAGGATTAGAGGACGTAGGTATTGTTGTAGACAAAGGTCGTATTCTTGTAAACGATTACTATCAGACGAATATTCCAGGATTTTATGCAATTGGCGATGTTATTCCAACTCCAGCTCTGGCGCACGTTGCGTCTGCAGAAGGAATCATCTGTGTTGAAAAAATTGGCGGACATCATCCAGAACCTTTGGATTATAAAAATATACCAGGTTGCACCTACTGCTCTCCAGAAATTGCATCTGTCGGATACACTGAGAAAGCTGCAAAGGAAGCTGGTTTCGATATAAAAATTGGTAAATTCCCTTTCTCTGCCTCAGGTAAAGCAAGTGCAGCGGGAGCAAAAGATGGTTTTGTCAAACTAATTTTCGATGCCAAATACGGTGAAATACTTGGAGCACATATGATAGGTGCGAATGTTACGGAGATGATCGCAGAGATCGTAGCTATCAGAAAATTAGAAACTACAGGAGAAGAATTAATTAAAACAGTTCACCCTCATCCAACTATGTCTGAAGCCATTATGGAAGCTGCAGCTGCTGCATACGGCGAGGTGATTCACCTGTAATTAAAGACTCTTTAAATGAATTAAAACGTCGAGGTAACTCGGCGTTTTTTATTTTACCGCTAACACCTGATTCTTAACAAAACCTCCTTCTAAACAGCAAAAATCAAGTCGGCCAACCTGAACACCTCCATATCCAGCCTGATTAATTAAAACTGTTTCACCTTCCAAATTTTTTGCTTCAAAAGGTTTGTCCAAGAAAGTATGGGTATGACCGCCAAGAATCAAATGAATATTTTTCGTTTTAGATGCCAGAACCTTATCCGAAACTTTGCTATCGGCATATTCAAATCCAAGATGTGAAAGGCAAATAATCAAATCACATCCTTTCTTTTTAAGTAATGTCGCTTGTTCATTTGCAGATTTGACAGGATCCAAGTAGACGGTTTTTCCAAACTTTGATTCAGGCACCAAACCATTTAACTCAACACCAATTCCAAAGACGCCAATCTTCATTTTATTTCTTTCCAGCACTACATGTTGGAGCAATTGGTCTTTCAAAATTGTATCAGAAAAATCATAATTAGCACAAACAAATGGAAATTTGGCATGTTGCTTGGCTTTTAAAAACCCATCCATTCCACCATCGAAATCATGATTTCCCATCGTTGCGACATCATATCCCAATTCCGACATTAATTTCATTTCCAAAACTCCACCAAACATATTAAAATAGGGCGTCCCTTGAAAAATGTCTCCAGCATCCAAAACAATTACATTTTCTTCCTCTGATCTGATTTTCTGAAAAAGCTCGAATCTTTTCGCTACACCTCCTTGATTGGGATATTTAGCATGATTTGAAGGAAAAGGATCTATATTTGAATGGGTATCATTGGTATGGAGAATTGTTATCTTTCGACTTCTTTTTTCCGCTGAAGCCAAAACATTTCCACTAACAAGAAAAGCCCCCAGGACAGCCCCTCCTTTTTGTACAAAATCTCTACGATTCATTTCGTTATTCGCTTTGTCGTGTCAACGTATAATTCTTTTTGTTCTCTTGCTTCTGCAATCAATGCATCACGCATGAGTTTACCTGTAAGATTTGTTTCTGTTCGTTTCTTGAAAAACTCCATATTGTCGCCACCTTTCATTAGGTAATCAGATGTAATCACCCAAAAATGGGTAGTGTTTTCCCTCCAGCCATTAATTTCTAATTTTCCATTAATCATTCTAGCATTTGCAATAGGCTCCCCACCCGACTTAAGTATTGCCCGTTCAATTTCAGGTAATACTTCAGCTGGAAACTGCACCCAAACAATCTCATTGTCAAATGGCATCAATTTAAACATATCGCCCAAGGTAACATCGCCTTTATTCAGCGTGTTTCTTATTCCTCCCGTGTTTAATAAACAGAATATTGGAGTCGAAAGTCTGACCATTTTTGTTTGGTTCGCAAAAACGGCATCTGCCACCCAATTCATTAAATTAGACGATGGTCGTTCAGCTACCAAATTAAAATTTGAATGTGCAATTACCTCACCCATTTCACTATTTACAGAATCACGATAGGGTCCAATAAGACTGTCAATATGTTGATTTGCAGAAAATCGTTCATCTACCTTAACATTTTGCGCATTAACAGAAGTCTGTTTAACAGAAGAGCAGGCCCAAAGACCTGCTCCAATTATTCCTAAAAATAAATACCTTTTCATCATTCGATAACAACTTTACGTTGCGCAGCGCCATAAGGAGTGGTAACTTTTAAAATGTATGATCCCGTTTTGTATTCACTTCCTTGAAGGATTAATACCGGTGAACTCAATTCATTTTTAGTTTCTACCACTCTGCCTTGCATGTCAATAATTTCGTATGAAACAATCTCTGTGCCATTAACTTGGATGTATATTTTATCATTTGAAGGAACTGGGAAAACAACAAAATTTGCATCTAGTTTTTCTTCCAATCCAGACAAACATTCTGTCCCATCATAAGTCATATCCGTAAATTTCACGAAACAAGCAAAATCAACCGAGTCGATGTATGGATTGCGGTTTCCTTGTACACTGTATACATATTCATTTCGTGCAATCTCATAGTTATCTGGCAAGTCATTAAAATGCCAATTCTTCAAAGAAGCCTCATTTTGAATAATTCCAGGATAATCAACTGTTGGAGGTATATGCCAGTTGTTTCCAGAGATGCCATTGTA
Source organism: Flavobacteriia bacterium (assembly GCA_046345095.1). Lineage (GTDB taxonomy): Bacteria > Bacteroidota > Bacteroidia > Flavobacteriales_D > Crocinitomicaceae > M0103. The sequence continues at coordinate 6,223 of JBKDKG010000180.1, forward strand.
GCATGTTGCCATATAGAATATAGCACGAGCAGCATTTCCCTTTTGCTTTGCTCTTGGCTCGAATACAAGCTGAGAACCATTGTAACCAACTTTACCTTCAAGATAGGAAAAAAGTACTTCACCTGTCACATCCATCAAAGCTAAATTACTTCTAGGTATATTGGCTTTTTGAAGATTCGTAGGATATAAATTGTGTTGATCCGTGTATTCCGGTAATTCTGGACTGTCACATGGATATGTTGGCATCCATGAATGAGGGAAACTATGTTCTCTTGAATAGCCTTGTGCAGTCCAATCAAAAGGATCATTAAAAACCTTATTCTCACCAGAATAAGCACAAGTAACGAATGATTGACCAGCTATCGTATCCTTAATCTCAAACTGATTCATCATCGTCTGTTTGAAATTGAAATAGGAAATGAATGTATGAGGATTGATCAACGATGACAGATCCGAAAGTAAGCTAGATGAACTTGATGAAATACCGTTGTAGTAATTACCAATTTGAGCACCAAGACTCGCTGTGTTTCCTGTCGCAGGAGAAGTCGTTAAGTAATTTTCAAAACCTTCAGGACCATTGAATGCATAAACCGCAAAATAGTATTGCTGATTTGCAATAACGCCTCTTGGTGTAAATGATGTTCCTGTTCCTGCATAAGCAACTTTCGCATCACCCAACCAATCGCCACGTTTGTATGTTGCACCATCAACTGGAACAGCAGTAATAGGACTTCCAGTCTTCCAAAGCACCAAGTAATTCTCTGCATTTGTGCCAGCTGTAAATTGTCCGCCAACTGTATAAGCTTCAACCAATGGAAATGAAAGATTAGAAGGATTTGATGTTGGTTGAGTTGCAAGGTTATCAGTACCAACTGCAATAAGATTGATTACATAAGGATTCTCATCCGGATCGTTCGAAGCAATGCTTAATGTTGCCACTCTTGTTCCTGTTGCTGTTGGTGTGTAAGTAAGTATGTAAGAATTTGATCCCAATGCGGCTACTGAACCTGAAACAATATTCGTTGTAAATTCTGAAGCATTGGTACCTGAGAATGTTGCACCGGAAAGACTCAAAGAACCTACTCCAGCATTTTCAATTACTAGTGGCGTGGAAGAAGTATTTCCCACAATGTAAGTACTGTTGTTTAAAACTGTAGTTCCATTCAATTTTACATTAATTTCCTGATTTGGTGCAACATAAGCAAAAATGTCATTTAAATTGCGGGGTATCAATTGATAATTTGCATTAAACTGGCTCAATAAACCAATGATTGAAACCGCACCAGTAGGAATATTTGTTCCGTCAATATTTGTGGTAGAATTGATTCTAACATCAAATGTATTGGTACCGTCGGTAATTTGAACGGTCGTACTACTACCCGTAGCCCCGAATGTTCCTGTGTTAACAAAAGTTACGTTATCAATTCTTACTAGTTGAGCTTCTAAGGCCTCACCCGCACTTGCAATTGGAATCACCAATGGTGTTGGGTTCACAACTGCGTTCCCATGATTCGTAAAACTAGTTGTTGGTGAAATTTCCAACAAGCCACTAAAATCGAACAAAGCACCAGTAGCGGTAATTGTGTCACCGCGCTGTACACTGCTTAATGTTGAACCATAGGCAGGAATTGCACCGGTTGCATCCTGGATATATCGAATACTACCAAGTTCGGAACCATTTGTTACAACACCGTGAACGGTTACAGTTTGCCCGATTCCCATTTGCCGTGCATCTGAAATGTTCGATTGTGCATTGGCCACGGTGCCGCCAAAAATTGCTAGGCTCAAGAATGTAAAAATTCTTTTCATTTTTTCTAAGTTTTAAAATTGTAAAGCTATGGATAGGTTAAAGCGAAAGCCTCCACCAAACATTACCGTTGCAGATTGTGCATTAGAATCATTGTAAGGAGCATTGCCATTGTCGCTCGCATCAGCGATGAAATTATTTCTCAATTTACTGCTGCCAAATAATGAACCCATATCTGTAAGATTGGTTATGTTACCTGAAAAGAGCAAATCGTATTTTTTTAAATCTACTTTGTGACCTGCAAATAAATTCATTAAATAGTAGGAAGGTATCATCCATGCTTCTCTTCCACCATTTGCACCTTGTAAAAAGAATGGATTAAAATTAGAATAATAACGATCAAAATATTGGAATTGAACTTTAAAATAAGTTGATTTAAATGGTTCGTATCTAGCTGCTATTGCAAATGATGTTTGCGCGGCATCACCAACGTGTACTCCTTTGGCATCAAATGTCAAGGAATAATCATACTGCGCAACGTATACTGTCTGACTTGAGTTCCAAATCCAATTTCCATAGGAGAACATCAATTCACCGGACCATTTTTTGTTGAATTTACAAGCCATGTCCAATTCTCCTCCAACGTGAATAGCATCCATTCCATTTATATTGATTGCCACCGTTTCAGTTGGATCTTGAGGGTCTGGAACCGATACTCCGTATGGGAATGGCTTATTTTGCCAATTCGTAAAATAAACATTCAAATTTAACCCAAAAATTTCATCTGCATAATTACACCCTCCTTCTAGGGCCAAGATTTTTTCATTCAAAATCTCTTTAAAAAAGGTATTTGTGGAATTGTCAATTACATTGCTGAATTGCGGTGTTCGGTTCAAATAACCAGTATTCATATAGACAGTAGCATTCTCTGTCAGCGAATAACTTCCACCCACTTTGACAGTCATGCCCGGGAGGTATTTCCAATCGGTTTGAAAGAATTGAACACCCGCTGAATTTTGAGTATATGTTTGGCCATTGTATGAAATGGTATCATTAACACCCAAACGAAGCACTGTATCTCCAACGGTAAGCACCTTTTTTTGAAAGTAATCAACTCCCTTATAGCCATTTACAATCCCTGATAAATTGATGAAACCCGTCCATTTCTCGCCTGTGTATTCAGCTTGACCAAAAACGCCCATCCAATTTACAAAAGCATCACGGTAATTATTAAAAGGCTTCATTGCTATTTTATCACCAACGACCTTCATTGGGTCTGCATCGTTTTTATTCGATGTTTCTATGTAATAATCCCCTCCTAATAAGTCTCTAATTTCTTGGTAATGTGATCCTTTGTAATATCTATAATCCAATCCACCCGAAATTGATAGACTCTTTGAATAGTTATAGCTAAACTGACCTAGGTAACCTGCCCAAAAATGGTTATTGACTGAATTCAAAAGAATTTGAGAAGATTTAATTAATGATGGACTATAAATCGGATCAATATTAGGAGTCCCAAAAAGACTACTAACTTGATTTTCATTCACTATTTGATCCCAATCAATTAAATTTGTTGAATCCCTTAAAACCGCTGAATTAGATAATCTTGTTCCGCCTCCTCTTCCAATTGATACATAAGCAATATTGGAAATAGATAATTTGTCATTGACTTTCCAGAAATCCTTTAACGTAAACTGCGGTTTATTATAGTAATTCAACACCTCGTTCTGTACTTGTCGCTTTCCATCAATGGTTCGATACCCCCAGTGTTGATTAAACCGAACTCCTTCATTCAGAAAAATCGCATTCGTATCAATATTGATTCCCTGATTTCTCGCATTTGTGGTGTCCCAATATTGTATTTGTTGTTTGAAACTTCTTTGTCCGTGCTGCTGCGGTGCTGCAAAAGCTGATAGAGAAATGAGATGGGATTTAATTTTCTTCTGCACTTTCATGTAACCAAATGCTCCTTGACTCGGAGTACCATACACCCAGCCATCCGATTGTTTGTAAGAACCTGAAAATGTCAAACCCCATCCTTTAGAGTTCATTCCTGAATTGTACGACAGCGATGTTCTCAAGAAATTGCCGGTTCCATACTCTTGCTTAAATGTTAATCCTTTTTTGTTACCAACACCTTGGGTCAAGATGTTTATTGTCCCTCCCACAGAAGGCATAGCTAGTTTTGTTGCACCCAATCCACGTTGCACTTGCATCGAGGCCGTAATCGCATCTAATCCAAACCAATTTGACCAATACACCCAACCATTTTCCATGTCATTTACAGGTACACCGTCGATAAGTACCCCAACATTTCGTTGATCAAATCCACGAACGTTAATTCTTGCATCACCATCCCCACCACCCGTCTGAGTCGCATAAACACCTGGTGTAGCATTCAACAACATCGGTAAATCGCGCGAACCCAGTTCTTCCGATATTTTTTGAGTCGAAAGTCTGGAAACTGCAACGGGAGTTCTTCGATCATTAGCAAGGTTACCTATGACTTTCACTTCTTCCAATTCTGTACTTCCACCAAGAATGATATTATTC
>JBKDKG010000181.1:0-15166 GCA_046345095.1 Flavobacteriia bacterium
TTATTAAAGTTCCTTTGCCAGAGTCTAAAGCAAATGAGAAGACGAACAAACAGCATGTAACTTTGACAGTTACTAAGGAAAAAAAATACTACGTTGATAAACAAGAAGTAGCATTTGGAAGTATAGCTCAAGTCTTGCTGAGTGAAACAGCAAAATTGAATGATAAGACTGTGATCTTGCGAATCCCTTTTGACCTTCAGGTGCAAGATCTTGTTGACCTCTTACAAATTGGAATGGAAAATGATTTAAAAGTGATTATAGCTACAAAATCAGACCAATAAAGTTGTAACAGAACAATTTTGATTCGTTAAAAGAGTAATTAAAAAGCCTGGAATCATGTTAAGCCTTGAATTAGAAGACCCAAAAGACCGCAAAATAGCTTTGATATCCTCTGCGGCATCGATACTTGGATTGCTTATTCTATCCTACTTTATTACCTTTTTTGTTTACCCACCAATTCCTGAAGATGTTCCGCCATTAAATTCGGATGAAGTTATTGAAGAATTCATGCTTGACAATGTTGTAGTAGAATCAGGTGGAGGTGGTTCTGGAAGTGGAACACCAACAAATGACAAAATAGACGAGCCCAAACCTCAAACTGAAAAATTTGTAACGCAAAGTCATTCCGACACAAAAATTAACTCTGGACAGAGCAACAATCACACAGCTCCAAACAGTAATAACGCAAGTTCTACGACCCAACAATCTAACAATCCTTTTGGAACAGGTGGTGATGGCGGTGGAAAAGGAAGTGGCTCAGGATCAGGTTTTGGAAATGATAGAGGAAGCGCGTCTGGACCAGGAAGCGGTGGGAATGGCAGCGGAGAAGGTCGAACTCGTTTAAATAATCCATCTGTTGACCACATTGAAACTGATATAAATGTGTCCATTTATTTAAAGTTGACTATCAATGAGGCTGGAGATGTTGTATCAGCAAATAATCTTGCATCAAAAACAACAACTACAGACCAACGCATTATCAATCAAGTTATTTCTGCTGTAAAAAATCAGGTTAGATATAGCAAAGATCCTGGTGCAGGTTTAGTTTCAGTATTTTGCACCGTAAAGGTAAATGCCAAATAATTCATACTCAAAAGCCATTGAATGGCTTTTTACTCAATTTCCGTCCTACCAGCAAATTGGTGCTTCTGCTTACAAACCAGATCTTGGAAATATTAGTGCACTTTGTAAATTAATCGGAAATCCTGAAAAATCGCTGCAATTTGTTCATATTGCAGGTTCAAACGGAAAGGGCTCAACATCTTCGATGCTAGCCTCTATTCTCACAGAATCAGGTGAAAAAGTTGGTCTATTTACTTCACCGCATTTAGTTGATTTCAGAGAGCGAATCCGTGTAAATGGGGAAATGATTTCAGAAAAGAGTGTTGTTGAATTTTGTGATTTAGTTCAACGTTCTGAACATGAAATAGCGCCTTCATTTTTTGAGATTACATTGGCCATGGCATTGCTTCACTTTAAAAATGAACACTGCAGTATTTGCGTTATAGAAACTGGATTAGGCGGTCGGCTTGATGCTACGAATATTATTCAGCCAATTCTTTCGATCATCACCAATATTTCACTCGAACACACTCAATTTCTTGGGAATTCAATTCCTGAAATTGCATTTGAAAAAGCAGGAATAATAAAGCAACATATTCCAGTACTGATTGGTGAAACACATCCCGAAAGTAAGGGTGTATTTCAAAAAAGGGCACGTGAATTAGATAGCCAGTGTGTTTTATGTGAAGAGATCGATCTAAAGAATGACTACCAACTGCCGCTCTTAGGGTCGTATCAGAAAAAAAACCTTCACACTGTTTTGTGTTCAATTGATATACTCAACTCCAAAGGTTTTAATATTTCAGAAAAATCGATAGCAAATGGTTTAAATAACCTAATCAAAAACACGGGAATTATAGGTAGAATGCAAGTTATTGCAGACAAACCATTGATAATTCTAGATGTTTCACACAATAAAGATGGTATTCAAAAAACGCTTTCAGACGTAATTAAGATGACAGCAGGAATTTTACATATTGTTTATGGAAGTAGTTCTGACAAAGATTATGAATCTATTGTAAACCTTTTTCCTAATCATTCAAAAAGATATTTCTGCACTTTCAGCAATCAACGAAGCTTAAGTAAAAAGCAATTTAGACTGCTCAATAAAAAAACCCATTTGGACTCACCAATTTTCTTCAATGTAAAAACGGCAATAGAAGAAGTCAAAATGCTTGCTAAAGAGGATGATACAATTCTTGTTTTTGGCAGTTTCTTTTTAATCAGTGATTTTTTTTGATTTTTTTCAGTCGAACGCTTGTTAAAATTAAAAACACCCTTATATTTGCATTCCCGTTTCCAACCAATCGAGGTCTGAAATTTGAAATATTGGGAGATTAGCTCAGTCCGCCGCGGCGGAAGCAACGCCTTACATGCAGGACTGATTCTAACGAACATTTGAAATATTGGGAGATTAGCTCAGCTGGTTCAGAGCACCTGCCTTACAAGCAGGGGGTCGGGGGTTCGAACCCCTCATCTCCCACAGAAAGCCTTACAGAAATGTAAGGCTTTTTTTATTTCTAATTATTTTCATTTTTAAGAAATTAAACGATTACCTGCAATTAACTGAGAGATCATGCATTTCAGATTTATAATTCTAATATTCTGTTTGTGTCAGCTTAATTTCTATTCACTTGCCCAAAATGCAGACATTGATCTTCTTAAAAAGATAAACAATGAATACGGAAAAGTGGGCGGACCACTCATGAAAGGAACAACAAACAGCTATACTCCTATTTCTCTTGGTATTCCAAGTATTTTAATGATTTCTGGTGTTCTAAAGAAAGATAGTACAGCATTCAACAGTGGAATCGAACTATTTCTTTCGCAAACAATCAATGGAATAGTAACTGTTTCATTAAAAAATTCCATTCAAAGAGAGCGACCATTTATCACCTACCCTGCTGATATAAACAAATACACCAATGCAGGCTCTCCCTCTTTCCCATCCGGTCACACCTCTATGGCATTTACCACAGCAACATCCCTTAGTTTATGCTATCCAAAATGGTATGTAATTGCCCCAGCTTACCTTTGGGCAGGATCAGTTGGTTATTCCCGCATGTATTTGGGTGTGCATTACCCATCTGATGTATTGGCAGGAGCACTTTTGGGTACTGGTTCAGCTTTAATCAGTCATTTTATTTACAAAAAACTAGCAACAACTCGATTTATTAAAAAAACAAACCGTGTGAGAATATAGTCATTGCAAGAAATTATATACTTTGTGATGAATTAATCTCACTCTTAGTCCAATTTCTTGGCGAAAATATTGCTCCTTTGTTCCACTAATGTTTGTCGACAAAATTGGTGTAAACCCTTTTCGGTAGAATACATCATATTGACGCGTTTTGTTGCGCGATTTTCGCGTGTGTGATGATGTGTGATGATATAAGGAAAATCCCACTTGGGCACCAATTTCTCCATAAGATTGATTGTGCAACCGTTGATTTCCAAGAAGATAATGGTATTCAGGTCCAACAATTAATCCTAACACAAAGTAATGACAAGTGCTGGTTAATCTAAGTCCTTTGTTAAATTTTATCAATTTCGTGTCAAGAAGAATTGAAGCGTCCAAGGTTTGAAAAGAAGTTAATTGAGCTAAACTGCGGTTAAAAATGATTGGCTCATTTAATTTTGAGTAGCTATAACCTATTGAAGGATAAACACCCGGAATTATTTTGGTAACAATACCTCCACTTCCAGAAAAGGTCTTCATTTTAAAATCATCCGTTTTTTGAGCCAACGTTCCAAGTGGATTTACATTCAAATAAATACCAAAATTCTTTTTTGAACGCTCGTAATATTGTGAGTGGAAATTCATCTTTATAACAATAGTGAATGCCAAAAAGACAACTAATTTCATATTAATTAATTTTAAGTGTTAACTAATTTTATAAACTCTCATTTTTAAATTAAATAACATATTCATCCGTATTTCGAAATGAAATTAGCACTTCGTTGTTGGTAAAGTTTCAACCTAATCCTAATAGGTCGCTTGCATTTTTTGTAGTTTCACAATTCAAACATATTCATACATGAAAACTATCAAACAAGCTCTTTTTGTAGGAATCATCCTTCTTTCCTATACCGGATACGCTCAGTCAAAAAAAGATTTGAAATTACAAGTTCAGCAATTGGAACAGGAGTTGTCAAAGTCAAAAAATCAGGCTGACAGTCTTAATAAAATTCAAAACAAACAGATTTCTGACTTAAATAAACAAGTTAAGACTCTTTCTGACACGCTTTCAGTTAGAACCAAGGCTCTCGAATCGAAACAGGCCGAATTAGATAATATCATCAATGGTACTTCGCGGATGGGTGGAAGAGTCAGATTGAAAGATCCTGATTTAAGTAAAGTTGTTTCCTATACCCCTGTTACTATTTCACTAAAATTATTAGTTGATGAAAATGGAATGGTTGTAGAAGCAATAAATGACAGTAAAAAAACAACTACAACAGATAAAGCATTGCTTGATCAAGTAATTACTGCTGTTAAAAAAGATCTGCGCTATTCGAAAGAAAAAGGTGCTAGTCTTTTACAGGCGAACTTCACAGTAAAACTCGGACCAAAATAGATCTGTTAAATTCCTAAAGCTTTTTCAACCTTCTCGCACATTTTATTGTAATCGTATTTTCGTGCTTCATCCGTCAGAGATTTCGGATGGAATTTAAATGGATTTTCCATAAAGTTGGTCATCTGTGCGGCCAAACTAGAAGCATTCATCGGTTCAAATAATAATCCTAAACGACCAAAACCGAGTATTTCTGGACTACCACCTGCATTACTTGCAATGACCGTTGTTCCAGCTGCAATAGATTCAACTGTTACCATTCCAAAGGTTTCTGCCTTAGAAGCCATAATGAAAGCATCAATGGCACGGTAAAAAGTCGAAATATCTTTTCTAAAAGGTCGAATAAACACCTTGTCAGACAATTCATGTTCATCAATGAATGCTTTCATCTTTTCTAAATATTCTGTGCCGGCTTCTTTTGTTGGTTCACCCAACAGGCAGACAACACATTTTGGATCAGCAATCATTTTCAAAGCCTCTAGCAACAACAATTGACCTTTGTGAGGGTCAAATCGCCCAATCAATCCAAACACAAGTTTATCCAGTGGTAAGTCTAGTTTTTCTCTTGCCTCTGATTTATTCGTTGTCGAATCAAAAGGAATTAAATCTATACCTGAAGGTATGACTTGAATTTTTCGAGCATCAAAATGAGTCATTTCCTTAACCTGACTTTCTAACCAAGTTAAGGGACAAGACCAAAGATCAAAATATGAAAATCGAATGGTATGAAAGAGGTTTTTCTTTTTTACACCTAATTGCATCTCCATAAAATATGAAAGATGAATTGGACTTATAGATTTCCTCTTGGCGATTGCAGCCACACTCATATCTCGAGTATCTCGAACAATCAAATGTGTGATGTTTTGCTCGTTGATTTTTTTTGCTAATAATTTTCCTGCCTTAAAATCATAATACTTCTTATGGGCATCAATAAAATGAATAGGAACACCTGCATCCGCTGCATTTATAGAAATCGGAGAATTTTCACGACAAAAAAGTAGTACTGAATGTCCGCGTTCCTTCATCCAAGATGCATTTCGCAGCTGATTCATTTCCAATCCGCCCCAACTCATTGAGCTACATAAATAACCTAGCTTATACTTTTTCATCTGAATCAATTGATGATTTAACGAAGTCTTTCAATGTCCATCTCACCAATAGAAACGCGAGAAGTGCAAAAAGTGAAGCCACTAAAAATGGAGTTCCATAGCTTATCTCAGCTTGGGGCATTGATTTTCGTGATGTGTAATAAATCCACATAAAAAGCGGCGGACCAATTATTTCACCTAAACTCATCAGACTTGTGAACACTCCCTGTAATTCACCTTGTTCATTCATTGCTGTTTGACGAGAAATTACAGTGCGTATTGCTGGATCTACAATCCCAGAAAGCGCATATGGAAAGATAGTAAGGTACATCATCCATCCTGCCCCCATAGGAATAAATACGATACCAATCATCAATAAAAAAAGGGTCATTAAGCCTAAAGATGCGGCGCCTTTTTCACCGAGCTTACGCACTAATAATCCACTAAAACCAGCTTGAACAATACCGAAACAAACACCGATAACAGCGAGAGAAATTCCCACATCTTTGACTGTCCAACCAAATTTATCCATGGTGTAGTAATTCCAAGTTGAATGAACCGACATATTCGTCAGAATAAGTAAAAAACTCACGACAAATAAATATTTCATCTTTTTAAACCGATTCATCTGTAGCACTGCACCAAGCGGATTTGCTCGCTTTAATTCGAATTTTCTTCGCTGGTCTTGTGGTAATGATTCTTTAAGTACAATTAACCCATAAAAGAAATTAACAAGTGAAAAAATAGCAGCCACTAAGAATGGTGCTCTCGAACCAAAGTCAGATAATAGACCACCAATAGCGGGCCCAATGACAAATCCAATTCCAAAAGCGGCACCAATCATTCCAAAATTTTGAGCACGTTTTTCGGGGCTTGAAATATCGGCTATATAAGCAGCTGCAGTTGTATAACTTGCACCAAAAATCCCTGAAATTGCTCTTCCCAGTACCAACCAAAACAGATCAGGAGCAAAATACATCACGAGGTAATCAATTCCCATTCCGCACACACTAATCAATAGAACTGGTCGTCTACCAAATCGGTCACTCAAATTGCCCACAAGTGGCGAAAAAAGAAACTGCATAAAAGCATACGCCCCCATGACTATTCCGAAATACTTGGAAGATTCAGTCAATGTTACATTTGCAGTTTCAGAAACCAATTGCGGAAAAGATGGTATTATAATTCCAAGTCCAATTGAATCGAGACAAATGGTTATTAAGATGAAGATAAGTGCTGATCTGGAATTTAGGTTACTCATTCTACAAAATTGACGATAAATTTCGGTTCAGGTGTATGAACTAGAATGTAAAATGGAACACCAATTCAAATGGACTTTAAAATAATTTTGTTCCGATTAATTATAATTTGACCTTTGGTTTCTAATTGCTTAAGCAAACGTGAGATAACGACTCTGGAAGAGTGCAAATCCTCTGCAATTTGCTGATGGGTGACAATTACTTCAAGAGTCCCCAATAATTTTGCGTGATCCTTTAAATATTTGAGCAGTCTTTCATCTAAACGCATGAAGGCGATTGCGTCAATCGTTTCAATTAATTCTTGAATGCGAACATGATAACTCTGAAGAATATATGAGCGCCAAGAGGAATACTTTGCCATCCAGACTTCCATCATTTCAAGCGGAATCATTACTATTTCTGAAGCCTCCATAGCAATAGCTTTGACTTCACTCAATACACTCTTCATGCAACATTGCAAGGTCATTGCGCACGTATCGCCCGACTCAATATAGTATAACAGCAATTCTTCTCCCCTTTCGTTTTCACGTACAACTTTGACTGAACCGTCTAGAATAATTGGCAAGAATTGAATTTTTTCTCCTATTTGAATAATTGTCTCATCCGCACGAATACTTTTTAATTTGCCTATTTTAATTAGATCATTCACTAACTCTTCTTCAAAGATATAGCCTAACTCATTAGAAATTAATTCGTTTTTAATGGATGTCATGTAACAAAATTGTTTCACAAAGATAAGTGCAAATTCGATTGAGAGACACTCCTAAAATCCGGGCTTTAATGCTATCTAGACCTTTTAAGCTCTAATCCATATTTCCTGAAGAATAGTAAATTGACCAAAATGTATAGTTTGTGTAACTATTGTTACTCAGAAACAAATTATAATGAACCAACTTTGGAAAAAATAGATACGGCTATGAAAAAAAATATGGGCTCAATGGACAGATTAACAAGGGTAATAATTGCCATTTTACTGGTTAGTTTGTATTTAACAAATGTAATAACAGGTATACTTGGTATTGTATTAATTTCTTTATCAATAATATTTGTTTTGACCAGTCTCATCGGTTTTTGCCCACTTTACACCCTTTTTGGAATTAAAACATGTAAGAAATGATTCTAAAATTTATCACAAGAAACAAATTAACCCTTATTGGAATGCTGATTGGTTTAGGTTCTGGATATACGTATTACCATTTTGTCGGCTGTTCAAGTGGCAGTTGCGCAATCACTTCTAATCCTATTAATAGCACTCTGTATGGAGCAATTTTGGGAGGCTTATTTTTTAATATTTTTCAAAAACCATTAAAATAAAACAACATGACTGTTGAACAACTTTTAAAAGAAAAGAAAGGAACCATAGTAGATGTTCGAACACCCGCTGAATTTTCTGGTGGTCATGTTTCAGGATCAATTAATCTTCCACTTCAAGAAATTCAGTCGAAAATGGCGCAATTAAAATCAATGGAACAACCGCTGATTCTTTGTTGCGCGTCTGGAGCAAGGAGTGGCCAAGCCTCTTATTTTCTATCACAGCAAGGTATTGAATGCGTGAATGGAGGCTCTTGGCTGGATGTCAATTATTATCAATCACAACTAAACTAACGTAAAATGTTGAGCAATTTAAAACAACTTTTTGGTCTTGAACCAAAGGTGAATTTTTCAGATTTAATGAAAGAAGGAGCGCAAATCATTGATGTTCGAACACCGGGAGAATTTAATTCTGGTCATATCAAAGGTTCCATTAATATTCCCCTTCAAAATATTCAGAATAATCTTTCAAAAATTAAACGAGATAAACCGGTCATTACTTGCTGCGCAAGTGGAATGAGAAGTGCAAGTGCTAAGAGCATCTTAAAATCCAATGGTTATAAACATGTACACAATGGTTGCGGTTGGAGCAGTTTGCGGGGGAAATTATAAAAAAATCAGGCGTAGGAAAAGAGATTGACGGCGTCTGTCTCCGCTGCGCTTCGGCTCGAACCCCCAGGTTCTCATCCCTAACATAGAAATAAAAAAAGGTCTTGTTTTCACAAGACCTTTTTTTTCAGCGGAGAGTGAGGGATTCGAACCTTTCTCTGTGAACTCAGTTTTTACGCGCCTTTTGGTGATTTCAAAACAATCAGGTCACCATATAGGTCACTTGAATTTTGATGTTTATTTGCTTGTTTTGAAAGAACGCTTATGAGATAAAAGTAGTGACTATTGAATTCATATGAAAGTATATTGATACAAAATGATACAAATAAAATGGGATACGTTTGGAGGCTTTGTGTTCTCCAATTCTTGGAGTTAATTGGTGATAAATCGCTCTATATCAATTAAGGGGATGCCAGTGTATGTACTGAATTCATGAATGGTGATGAACTGATTGGTCTTTTTACCTGTTTCCTTTCTGATCTTATTCAAAATCGTTCTTCCATACCTTTCACTTTTCCCCGTAATCAATTGAACGTCTTTTGGATAAATACATATCCTCTTGTTCGCTTTCATGTTGATCCTTCCGAACCATAAATGTAGCAAACTATTTTTCGTAACAGTTCCTGGAACAGAAATAACAGCCGTTGACATTGGAAAAATAGGTTTGCGCAAGCTCCAATGCTTCTTTACAGCTTTTGTGTTCACCGAGATCTATTCTGCTTTTGGGCTTGGGCAAAAACACACAGGTGGTGGTATGTATTTCAAAGTTGCCAGTAGGCAGTTTTTTAGTGTTTAAATAATAGTGCATGGAGACTCTTAAGTAGACTGTAAAAATGGCTTTTAATTTCCTTTTAATATTGGTTATTAATACTCAATGTACTGTGATGAAAATCTTGAAACGTTTTACTTATGTCATTGAGTATTTATACTCATTTCTCTTGAATGGTATTGACAGAATAAAAAACGCAATTCCTTGAATTTAAAGAGATATTTCCATTTCATCCCGTATAATGTTTTGTTGGCACTTCGGAAATGCCTCTATGCCAGCTGTACCTTTGTGTTATTAATTAATTAAATATTTACGACTATGGCATTTGATGGAAATGAAGGAGAACCAATCTCCTTGCAAACTGCTGCTGGATGGACAGCAAAGTACCGCGCAACAATGGGTGCAAATGATCCGAAAGGACACTTCTTCGGTAGAAATGAAATCAATTCAATTCTGGCACAAACCGGTTGCAAAGGGATTCGAATTTATTACGGTATCAACGATCTTAATGAAAAAGTACTAATTTTGGTGGGTGCTGATGCGAATGAGAACGACATGACGAATTTGATCGTGGACAGATCTGTAGTATGTCCCCCAAGATGCGGCACGAGAAACTCACTAAATAGTTAACATGGTTGAATTGCTGTATGATGTTTTAGAAAACACCTCAATAGCAATTTCAATAATACCCTTAATTAGTTTAATCATAAAATGGAAAAGAGCCAATGCTTCAATAGCTTGGCTCTTTTTTACGTTACTTACAGTCGAATTAATTTCCGAAATATTAAATCGAATATTAACCTGGAGTAGTATTAATAATTGCTTCATTTTGCATATTTACACAATTGTAGATTCATGTCTCCTTTATTTGATTTACCGTGATTTCATGTCTCATGGTAATTTTAAATTCAAATTATGGTTACCTCCATTTGTAGTGCTGTTCTCAGGATTGATTGAAGCGACAATAAACCATGGATATTTGCGCGTTAACACATATACTCATCTTTTATTTAGTGCTCAGGCAATTTACTACTCCCTCATGTTCTTTTATTCGCTAATTAATGACAGTAAAATAAAAGAGGTTTCAAAAAACAGTGAATTCTGGATCAATGCAGGGGTATTGTTCTTTTATGGAACGACTTTTTGTTTGATTTTATTTGAGAGATACATATTTACAGTGAATCCAAAACTATTGTATTACACTTGGTCGATACAGCTGGTGGCGAACATTATTTTTCATTTGGTACTGGCAAGGGGTATATGGTTAATGAGGCGAACATAATTCTGGCGATTTTATTGAGTTGCTTTGCGATGTTTACTATGGTGATGGTGATCATCGTATTTGTGGTTTTACAGAAACGGAAAATGAGTGAACGGGATAACCTCCACCAAATAGAACTGAAGAATAAGGAACTTGAGTTACTTCGCACGCATATTGAAACGCAAGAGTGCGAGCGGGAAAAGATCGCTAGAAATATACATGATGATATTGGGCCGTTAGTAACGGCACTGAAACTTCACTTGTACGGATTCAAGGTTAAGTTAGAAAAGGGTGAACTGACTCAAGAACATTTGGATGATGAGCTTAAGTTTGGGACTCTGATTTTTGAGAGTCTACGGACTACTACCAAGGATCTTTCACCCTATTTTCTTTTGAGAAACGGTCTGTTTGAGGCGTTTGAATATTTCTTATATGATCTTCCAAACATTAAAACCACCTTCGAAACAGAATTGGCCGAAGATATCGAACTACCTCTGGATGTGAAGGTAAACTGTTATCGGGTGCTGCTGGAAGTGGTGAATAATATTCTGAAACATGACACGCCGACACGGTTTGATGTGCATATGTCACTAACTAATGAGCGTATTCGATTCTCGATCGTTCACAATGGTAAAGGGATGACGAATGAGGATTTTATGCGGTTCTCCGAAAACTCTGAAGGAATTGGTATGGCGTCGTTGAAGTCTCGGACAACGTTGTTGAGTTCAGAATTAGATTTTCAGATCGGAGAAAATCCCATGGTCATTTTTACTGTACCTTTGCCTCATGGGGCGGATAATTAGAGTTGGTCTCGTTGATGACCACGAAATTGTACGGCAAGGATTGGTTTCGCTGATCAAGGCGCAAGAGGGTGTCCGGGTGCTCTTTGACCTGAGCAACGGTGCTGAACTACTGGAAGCTTTAAAGGAATCTACCAAACCGGATGTAATCATTTTGGACATTGAGATGCCGGGTGTGGACGGACGGCAGGCTCTTCAGGTGATCCATTCCAAATATCCGGATATAAAAGTGATTATGTTCAGTATGCACAACAGACTGGATTTTATCAGTGAGTGTATCTCGATGGGTGCACATGGTTTTCTTTCCAAAGATTGTGATTTTGATAAGATGGTGGATGCGATCTACAGCGTGCATCACAAGGGTTTCTATCTGGATGAGTTTGTTTCTAAAGCGCTGGTAAAAAATGCACAGATGATGCACAAAACCTTTCCTAATGGTTTTTTAAAGAGTCCGTTGGATACGATCGATATACAGATAATAGACCTTATCTGTAAGGGTAAGAATTCTATTGAAATTGCGGATATTGTTTGTTTAAGTAAACGTACGGTACAAGGAAGACGTCTTCGGATCAGTAAAAAGACAGATACGGCGAACACAATTGAGCTAGTTGTGTACGCTATCAAACACGGGATCTTTAAAATCTATTAGCGGGTTTTCATACACCCTTCATACTCTAACCATACTTAACCTATACAGTACCAATAGGCCTCACTTTACATTATTTATTAGCTCGTATTTCGGAAATTTCGGCAGAATGTACTGATATTGACCAATTCCGGAAGCGCTTGTTTGATGTCTTTAGGGTTTACCCTCATTTTTGTCTTGCTAAACGCCGATGCAAATGTTTTACTCGAGTAAGCTTCGGTGTTCATGCAGGTAAAATGGCCGACCTGGCAACAGGCCAACAGACAAACACAACACAACATGGCAAGACAATCTGGCCTCGTAAAATTTAAAGGAACGTTAGACAACGTAAACTTTTACAAAACCAAGGATGGCAACCTTGCTCGGATGAAAACATCCGTGGATGCACAACGCATCGCCACTGACCCCGCGTTTGAACGCACCCGTGAGAATGGTAGAGAATTCGGGAGTTCTGCAGCATCAGGAAAACTCCTACGTGACGCTGTTCGCCCGATGGCAATGAACGCTTCGGATGGACGCGTTACCGCTCGCCTTACAAAACTGATGACGTTGATTAAGAACCTGGACACGGTAAGTGATCGTGGAAGTCGTATTGTTGCGGTTGGCATACAAGATCCTGCCGGCACTGCAAAACTGAGGGGATTTGATTTCAACGTAACTGCTCTCATGGGATCCTTGCTCTACAAACCGTTTGCAGTAGATACTGCAACAGGAGAAATCGTTATTACGGATCTTGCGCCTCAAATGGATGTTGCCTGGCCTCAGGGAGCCACCCATATTCAATTGACCTCAGGATTCGCAGGGATTGATTTCCAGACCGGTGAAAAAGACATTCAACTTTCTGCTCCGGTGAACCTGCCGATTGGTCCCACTGCAACCACGGTAACGCTCACTCCTCCCGCCTTACCGGTTGTAACAACTACTCAACTGCTCCTCTTGAAGATCGAATTCTTCCAGGAGATCAACGGTAGCCAGTACAGCTTGAAGAACGGGGCGTACAATGGGTTGAAAATCATTGAAGTAATTTAAGAAGTATGTGCAGAAAAACAAACTTCGATGAGCTGTCGTCCTTCAAGGAAAGGGCGCGCACTGAAACTCCAATTTTCTTCAAGAAACTTCGGTTGATTGGTTTGGTATCGGTGACGATTGGTACCACTATCCTTGCGGCTCCGGTGACAGTACCTGCATTGGCGACCACCCTTGCGGGATACATTGTACTGGGAGGTACCGTTCTGACCGCGGTGAGTCAGGTAACAGTAGAAAACGAATAAACAAAGAACGCTATGGCAAACAATTGTATTGAAAAGTGTCAGAAAAATGATCTGATTGTGAATTTGAAAGCACGTAATGTGGGTCGCTTTAAAGCAGGTGCTGAACTCTCAGGGAAGGTTAACCTGATGAATGTAGAAGTGACGGAACATCACACGGAAGAATTGCAGGAGGTGGAGATCCGTTTGCACCTTTCTTCTGAGGCGTGTGCTTCTGTTGAATAAGTAACACCTCTTTTCTCTATGCATATCCATCCTCCTTCCGATAATACGACTGCTTTGGGCACGCTAACCGGCACGGTGTTTACCGTGGCTGCAATAATTGATACGCAGGATTTTATGAAAACGGTGATTCTGGCGGTTGTGGGTGCGACGGTGAGTTTTGTGGTGAGTTTGGGGTTGAAGTGGTTGAGGGATTTCCTTCGAGGGCCTCAGGAACCCTAAAAATTTGATTTATTGAAATAAACGTGAACGCCTCTCTAACTGGGAGGCGTTATTTTATTAGTGGAATTTGATCGATTTAGGCTATAAATATTAAATATTACTAGGGAAATTGCGCTGGCGATCCACAAATAATAGCCAAGATTTAGTTTTTCAATTTTTAGTTGTGGGCAATAAGATGGTTCCAGCCAACTCCCACATGGTCCCGGATTGGTAATACTTTTTGTAAAAGCAAAAATTGCCATTAATAAAAATGCTGTTAAGCCATACATTAAAGATTTTTTTGCATATCGAACTGAGATCCATCCCAACCATATTAATGGATTAGCCAACCAAGTAAAACCAGCTAAACTTCCAAATATATCATACCATCCAAAAAGTACAATCACAAATCCAGCATCATTATTGTCATAACCATAGGAAAATCCGGTGAAGAATAGCGATAACAAATAGAAACCAATACTTGTCCACAAAGTTAGTTTTGAGGTTCGATCGAGTTTTTTCAAATTTTTAAGTTTTAGTGAAAAACGAAACTGAAGACCTTAAATTTTAATTATCGAAGGATTTAATATGTTTCAGCATGCGCAGCAGTAATTCATTCCAAAAGAAAAAGGAAAAAAAGAAAGCTCATCCATTGGGGCGGAGAGAGTGGATGCAAGCTTTTCGACTTAAAAATTTTCCGGAATAAGGTCATAAAGACTAAGGACAAAAGACCACAGACAAAAGATGCTAGTGAATTTTATAGAGGAAAAATTTTATGCGAAACCCGGAGGGCTTGAACTTGCAGGAACGAAAGACAAGCCACTATCTTGGCTGGATTTTTTTGATTTATAAGATTTCAGAGTTCTTTAAGTAATCCTCAAAACTATCGTGTATGGTAAAATTATTCGATTTTTGGTAAACGATGTATTTATTTTGATGTTCATTTAAGGTGATTAAAAGTGGAAGATAATCTCTTTTAGTGATTGCTTTTTCTACTAATGTTATGATTTTAGTTCGATCTATAGAACGGAAATGACATTCTCCATCATCATGTGTTGTTAGGATTCCAAAACCTTTTATATTAATCTCTAAATC
>JBKDKG010000182.1:0-9356 GCA_046345095.1 Flavobacteriia bacterium
GAACCTTGGCGTATTATACAGATTTAACTTTAACCACACCGTATTCAACACCTTCAACAGCTGGAGCAGGAACCTATTATGTAGAAGCGACGAATGTTAACTGTTCATTTAGTGGAAATGTTGTTGTGACAGTGAATGCCACCCCAACCTTATCCCTATCAAGTCAGTCCTTGTGTGCTCCGGCTACAGTTGATTTGACTTCTCCGGTCATTGCAACAACTGATATTGGAGTGTTGTCTTATTATTCTGATGCTGCATATTCTGTGATTGTTACTAATCCTTCCTCAGTTGGAACAGGAACTTATTATGTGGAAGCAATCAGTAATGGCTGCAGTGCGAATGGCTCTTTAACTGTTGCAATTAATACGATTCCTTCCTTGACTTTGAATGATCAAACAATTTGCGCACCTGCGACAGTGGATTTGACTGATCCTGCAGTTTCCTCAACAGATGTTGGAATATTAGCTTATTACACAGATCCTGCATTGACTATTTCGGTGGCTACACCTACTTCTGTTGGAACTGGTACCTATTATGTGGAATCGACTAATAGTAATTGTGCTTTTAGTGGAATCGTTGAGGTAATTATTGCGAATATTCCGGTCATAACACCGAATACTCCAATTGTAGGGTGTGGTTCGGTCGTACTTCCTGCAATTACTGGTACAGATATAATCAATGAAGGTTATTGGACAGGTTCCAATCAAACGGGTACGCTTTATAGTGTTGGAGATGTCGTTTCTACTTCTGGAACCCTTTATATGTTTGCTGGATTAACAGGTTGTTCTGATCAGGAGTCAACCCAGATAACAATTCAGATTCTTCCAACTATTGCTTCAGTTACTTCAGGCGGAGTCTATTGTCAAGGGGATGCTGTAAACAACGTTTTAGCGAATGTTTCTGGTAATGGACCTTGGACTGTAGATTATACATTAGATGGTGTAGCCCAATCAGCTACTGGAGTATCGAGTCCGGTAAGTTTAGGAAATGCACCTGGTGTTTATGTGGTGACAAATCTTTCTGATGCAAATTGTTCAAATGGAGCAAGTGGTTCCCAAACAATTACTGTGAATCCGCTTCCTGGTGCTCCGATAACAAGTGCAGATACCACATATTGTTCAAGTTGGATTGTTCAGCAAATGACCGCTTCAGGAAATGGTGGAGTTTTATCTTGGTATTCAGATGCAAACTTAACGAATCAACTTGCTACAGGTGCAACTTTGTTGCCAGGCAGCAATGATGGTGCAACTACTTATTATGTAACTGAGACTATATTAGGTTGTGAGGGAACGGCAAGTACAATTGTAGTTTCAATTGAATTCTGTGAAATAGTTATTCCAACCGCCTTTACACCGAATGGAGATCAAGTCAACGATGTTTGGAATATTTTAGAATTGGACTATGTTTATCCTAACAATCAGGTTCAAGTATTCAACCGATGGGGAGATAAAATTTACGAATCGGATAAGGGAGATTACACAGGTAGACCTTGGGATGGCTTCTACAATAATACGAAACTTCCAGTTGCTTCTTATTTCTATATTCTTGATCCGGGTGATGGTTCGGATAAGAGAAATGGAACGATTTCGATCATTCAAAAATAAACTAAAGGAGCTTCGGCTCCTTTTTAATTAAACTTTATTGCCTTTGCTGGATTGACTCTGCTGATAACTATGCTTGGAATAATCAGAGCGGAAATACAGACAATTAATGTTCCCATATTAAGTAAAAGAATTGAAATAAAATTGATTTCTACAGGAACCTTGTCAAGGTAATAGATTTCAGGATTTAAACTAAATATTCCGAAGTATTTTTGGCCGTAACAAAGTGCTAGTCCAACAAGATTACCAATGAGCATTCCCCTTAGAATTAGAAAGCTGGCTTGGTACAAGAAAACTTTTCTGATTTCCCAGTTTGTTGCCCCCATTGCTTTCATAAGACCAATAAAATTACTTCGGACTAGGATCATTACAAGAAGAGCTGAACCCATATTTATTATGCCGATGAGTATCATCAGTGTCAATATGATGAAGACATTAATATCAAGAAAACCTAACCAAACAAAAATATCGCTTTGAGATTCTTCAATACTTTGAACTGCAATTGTTTCATTGTGTTCGTTCGGAAAAAGTTCAAGTCGTTTTTTAAGCTCAGTCGTAGTCTTGCCCAATTGCTCCCAGTCTTTCACTGTTAATTCATATCCGCCAACATAATTGGAGGAACTTCCACTGCCATTTTTTTGTTTGAATATGAGCGTTTTGGAGCCTGCATCAATCGAAAAACAACTTCCATCGTCCGATAGAAAAGTTCGGTTTAAATTGCCTTCATTGTTTAGTTGAAAGCTACAGGAAGAATATTTTTCACCATTCACCTTAATAGTTAACTGGGCAGTGTCAGGGATGCTTGTCTTTTCATTTTTACCAGAGATGTCTGAATAATAATCAGATGCGATTAATCGTATGGTAGTGTCTTTGAATGGACAAATTGTAAAACCGGCATATGTCTCATATCCTTTTCCCCAATTATAACGATAGTTTCCATTCCCACCTTGAACATTTGCTCGAATAATTAGTTGACCGGATGCTAAAGTATCTGCAACTTCTACAGAAGCTTTAATACCCCAATCATTTAATTCTTGGACAATACGGATGTCACCAATAGCGATTTTTCGGTCAAATTCTTCTAGTCCAGTTCGGTAAATCCCTACTAATTTAAAAATGCGTTTAACAGGTTGGTTTTTAACGAAAAATGCGCGAACATCATCGTTTAACTTTAAATTCAGATCATTTGCAATTTGCTCAGAAAGGATGAGTTCATTAGTAGGTTCATTTTTATTGAAATTAGGAAGTCGGCCCTTCCTTAAATTCTTATTAAAAAAACTTAAATCATAATTCGAATCAACTCCTTTCAAAACGGCTCCAATAATTTCTTGTTGTATGTAAGAGGTGTCTTTTTCTTGAGTTGAGATACTTCGTTCCTTTTTTTCTGATTGAAAAAGAACTGGCTTATAGGCTACATAATTAATGGTTTTAATGTTCTCGTTGTTTTGGATACCTTTTAAAAAGGCCTGATCTTTGAGAATGGGTTCACATTCATAAATGCTGCTTTCTCCGGAAGACATGATAAAAAGATGGGATCCAAAACCTGAAACTTTGTTACGAACTTCGTGCTGAAATCCGGTTACTACAGCAATTGTAATTAAGTTAACAACAATAGCTAGTGCAATACTTGTAACGGATATGCGAACTATGGGCCTTGAAACTTTTTTATTTTGTATTTCGCTTCTGAGCAGTTTTCTTGATATGAAATATTCAAAAGACAATCCCTTATTTTTTAGTGTGCTAAAGTACATAAAGCTTTCGTGCCTTAAAAGCATTTTGCTTCTTTTGATTGTTTCGTCGTGCGGTGTGCCTGGAAAAAAGAAGGCTGCTTCTAAAGAGACGTATGTTATCAATGAGACTATTCCTACCAATGAAGGCAGTATTCGTGAGGACGTTGCCTTACATCATACTATACATCATCCAGTATTGGGCATAGATCGATTGCACCTTTTTTTGGATTCGTTGAAAGATTATCGAATTGCTGTGGTAGGAAACCAAACATCAATGGTGGGAAAAGTACATTTAGTCGACACTTTATTAGCTTTGAAATTAAATGTAGTAAAAGTCTTTGCTCCCGAACATGGATTTAGGGGTGATGCTGATGCAGGCGAAAAAATACATAGTACAACTGATGATAAGACTGGTTTGCCGATTATTTCGCTTTACGGTCAAAATAAAAAGCCTCAGCGTGACCAACTCTCAGATGTTGATATTGTAATTTATGATATTCAAGATGTTGGCGTTCGATTTTACACATACATATCTACTTTAAAATTTGTAATGTAGGCGTGCGCATATAACAAAAAACAACTCGTGGTGCTAGATCGCCCCAATCCAAATGGCCATTATGTGGATGGGCCAGTTAGAGAGCCAGAGTTCAGATCTTTTATAGGGATGCATCCAGTACCAATCGTTTATGGAATGACTATCGGTGAGTATGCGATGATGATTAATGGTGAAAATTGGTTGGACGATAACTTAAAATGCAAATTGTGGGTAATTCCATGTAAGAATTACACGCATAAAACCAAATATGTACTGCCTGTTCCGCCATCGCCTAATCTTCGATCGGAAGAAGCTATTTCTTTTTATCCAAGTCTTTGTTTGTTCGAGGCCACCACGATAACAGTTGGTCGGGGGACTAATCGACCGTTCGAAATTTATGGTCACCCGAATTTTCCGAAAGAGTCATTTTCCTTTACGCCAATTTCTCAACTTGGAGCAAAAAATCCAATGTATGAAAATAGGTTGTGCTATGGAATTGATTTACATGGAACAATGACAAAAAGAAAATATGAGATTAATCTCACCTATCTTATTAATGCAAAGGAGTTGTTAGGTGATTCCATGCCTTTTATTGATCAAGTCAGTTTTTTCAATCGCCTTGCAGGAACAGCAAAATTGAAAGATCAAATTTATGCCGGTTGGACAGCAAAAGAAATACGAGAAACATGGAAGCCTGGACTAGAAGAATTTAAGAAAATTCGCTCCAAGTACTTACTTTATGATTGATTATTTCAGTTTTTCGGCACTCTCCAAAACTTTCGCTTTGAGCTCTTCCATGTAAGCCGATAATTTTGAAAGTATCTCAGGGTTCGATGCGCCAATTATTTTTGCAGCAAGGATACCCGCATTTTTTGAAGCATTTAGCGCGACAGTGGCCACAGGAATACCATTGGGCATTTGAAGAATAGATAATATGCTGTCCCAGCCATCAATCGAATTAGAAGATTTTACAGGAACACCAATTACAGGCAGGGGAGTCAATGATGCAGTCATTCCAGGTAAATGTGCTGCTCCGCCAGCTCCGGCAATAATTACTTTTAAACCTTTTGTATGTGCAGATTTAGCATAGTCGAACATTAGTTCAGGTGTTCTATGCGCTGAAACAATGTTCATTTCATAATTTATACCGAATTCTTTAAGTATGTCTGCTGCATCCTGCATTACAGGTAAATCAGATGCGCTTCCCATGATGATACCAACTTCCGCCATAAAATAAGTGTTTGTACAAAGTTAGTAAAATCCAATGTTCAGAATGTCATTCGTATGAAGAAGACTGATTGAGCTTTATTATCAATCTGTTGAAAAAAGTTGTTGTCCCAAAGCAATGCGTCTAGCTTCGGTGCATTAATTCATATGTCAAATCAAATAAAAAACAAGATGAAAAGGATTACTCACGTTGCAATGGCCTTCTTTCTGGGCCTGATGGGAGCCCGATCACAAACGTCCTCATGTTCGGATGTGAATGGTTATGTTGGCTCAAAAAATACAGGAGGAATAGGGAATTTTGAATTGGTTGCTGGTCATGAGGAAAAGGCCGCGCAAACTTATTATTATTCTGGACCAGGAAAAGTAAGTAGTGTAAGGATTTATGGCTCCTTTCCAGGTTCAGGGGGTGTGCCATTGAGAGTACATATTTACAGCATCGATTTGGCAGGACGCCCTAAGGCAGAACTTGCTTTTCAAGATGCCATCTTTTGGGCGTCAGATAATGACAATGGTTATATTTCCGTTAGTCTTCCTGATGGTGGAACATTTGTAAATGATGATTTCGCTGTAGGTGTAACTGTAATGAATGCATATCCATGGGGTAACAGCTTTCAATTAACATATACTGGAGATGGTGAAGGAGCAGGAGCTGATCTTGCTTCATTAGCGGGAACTTCAACCGGTAATAATTGGACAAGTGCTATTACGAACTTCGATAAAGATGGTGATTTTTACTTAGTTCCAGAAATGACAAATTTCATTTCTCCAATGATAGAATCGGCAAGTCATTGTTTGGCTGTTTCAAGCGCTGCTGTGTTCAATAATGCAAGTGATTTTTCGAAAGACACTATGTTTAATAGAATATTGGCAAATGGTTATGACGGACAGGAACATCTTTATACATGGAGTTTTGGGGATGGTTCGCCAGTCTCACATCTAGAAAATCCTTCACATGCTTTCAATGTCGCGGGACAATACAATGTGTCTTTGACAGTTACAATTGATGGTTGGTCTGGAGCATGTTCAAACACCTATCAATTTCCAGTATCAGTTGGCTTATCAGCTACAACATCATCGGTTATTGATGTTACCTGTAATGGAGCAAACGATGGAAGCATGACAGCATTAAGCTCAGGCGGTGCTTTGCCATATAGCTATAGTATTGACGGTGATCATTTTCAAGATCTTACCGTGTTTTCTAATTTAACGGCAGGTGCAGATACTTTGTATGTGAAAGATGCATTAGGATGCATAAACACATCGATATATACTATTCATGAACCACCTGCAATCAATTTTACAACTTTGTCATCAACGAATGCGAATTGTGGTGGAACAGATGGAAGTATTCTTGCTGCTGCAAATGGAGGTGTGGGCACAATCTTGTATAAATTGAATTCTGGATCATACCAATCATCGGGTACATTTTCTGGACTTGGTGCAGGAACATATACCGTTTCAGCGAAGGATGCAAATGGTTGTGTTAGCACAAACAGAGTAAGCGTGAACAACTTTGGATCACCATCATTGACGCTTATAGGAAAGTCAAATATCAGTTGTCATGGCAGTGCTGATGGTTCGATTCAGCTTACTTCATCAGGTGGTACAGGTGTAAGTCAGTTTAGTATAAATGGTGGAACAACTTATCAAAGTAGTGCTACATTCAGTGGGTTGTCAGCTGGAACGTATGCTGTGATGGTAAAAGATGCTGCTGGTTGTTCTAGAGGATTTAATGTCACTTTGAGTGAGCCTGCATCTATTTTCTTTAGCGCTACAGCAGTAAAAGAGACATGTGCAGGATCTAATGACGGTCAACTTTTGGTTCAATCAACATCCGGTGGAATTGGAACTTTCTCATATAGTTTGAATGGAACATCCTATCAATCAAATCCACAATTCAGTGGTTTAGGAGATGGGAATTATACCATTTATGCAAAAGATGCAGCAAGTTGTGTTGTGAGTAATCAATTTACTATTCAAGCAGTTCAGCCAGTGGCAGCTATATTTACCACAACTGATGCTTCATGTTATAATGAAACTGATGGGATGGCTCAAATTGTTGCTGCAGGAGGTGCAGGGAATTATTCTTACAGCTTGAATGACCAAGATTTTCAACCATCACCACTTTTCTCAAATCTTTCAGCAGGAAATTACGATTTCACAGTGAGGGATGATCATAATTGCTTATATACAGGGCAATTGGTAATTTCACAGCCAACTCAAATTAGTGGATCTGTGACTGCAACAAATGCTACATGCGGAAATAGCAATGGGGCATTACTTGCTCTTGTTTCAGGAGGCTCTGGTTCAGGTTATTTATATAGCTTGGATGGTCAAAGTTACAATTCAACAGGATCGTTTACTGGTCTGAATGCTGCAACCTATTTTATTTCTGTTAAAGATGGTGCTGGATGCACGGACGTGTTATCTAAAACAATTGTTGATGCAAATGGTCCAGTTATTAATTCAATTGGATTTACAGATGTTGCTTGTCATGATGGAAATGACGGAAGTATTGTTGTTAATTCAGTTACTGGCGGTACAGGTATGCTCATGTATAGTATCAATGCTCAAAACTGGTATGCTTCTCCTTCTTTTACAGGATTAACTGCTGGTAGCTATACTATTTATGTGAAAGATGCCAATGGTTGTATTGGAACTGAATCAATGGTGATTCAAGAGCCAAGTCCATTTGCGATTACCAAGTCGGTTCAAAATGTTACTTGTCATGGTGGGAATAACGGCTCTGCTACAATCTTTGCTGCTGGTGGTGCTGGTGCCTTAGCATATAGTATTGATAATGCACAGACTTTCCAATCAAGTAACGTATTCAATGGTCTTACAGCTGGTATTTACAAAGTAATTGTACGAGATGCTGCTGGATGCTCTAGTTTTATATTTATGTCGGTTACTGAACCGACTCCTGTAGCTTTCAATTCAGGTGTGTTGAATGTTACTTGTCACGGTGCACAGAATGGATCAATTACATTAAATGCTTCTGGTGGAGTTGGCGCGTACCAATATAGTATTGGTGGTGTGAATTATCAAACATCCAATATTTTTAATGATTTGTCTGGTGGTTTTTACATGGTTTATGTAAAGGATGGAAACAATTGTCCTGCAGTGCATATAATTAATGTTTATGAACCTAATATGTTAGATATTAATTCAAATGTTTTCAATGTTTCATGTGCAGGTGGTAATAATGGTGCTATTGACATCACTGTTACCGGTGGAGCTGGAAATAATGTTTATTTATGGAATGACGAATCAGAAGTTCAAGACTTATTTGATTTACAAGCTGGTGATTATCAATTAACAGTTGAAGATCAAAATGGATGTTCTATTTCTGAAAATTTCACAGTGACTGAACCAGATGCACCGCTTGTTGTGAACGCAGTTATTGTTGGCACTGATGCACAATTGGGTACAATTGATGCAACTGTAACGGGCGGAACAGAACCTTATTCTTACGGTTGGTCAAATGGTCAAATAGCTCAAGACATGGATTCATTGGCGCCAGGAAATTACACATTAACTGTTACTGATGCTTCAGGATGTATTTCTTCAGGACAATTTACAGTTGAAAATACCGCGAGCCTGATCTCTCTGGGTAATTTAACCTCAACTTTAAATGTATTCCCAAATCCAACAAGTGATGTATTGCATGTTGAATGGAAACAAAAACAAATTGGTCATCTTGAAATTACGGATGTCAATGGAAGAAAAGTTTTTGAAATGAATGTTGGTAAAACAGCGGTAGACTTGAACGTGAACCTCTTCGAAGAGGGAGTTTACTACTTGAGAGTTTACGATAAAGATGAAACTGAATTAAGTCGATTCATTGTCATAAAATAATACCTTTTCCTACTTTACTAAACAAAAAAAGCGCGATGGGAGACCATCGCGCTTCTTGTTTTAAAATGTATTTAGAGTGTTCCTCTTTTTTCTTGTTCTCTTTCAATTGATTCGAATAGAGCTTTGAAGTTACCTGCTCCAAATCCTTGGGCTCCCATTCGTTGAATGATCTCGAAAAATAATGTTGGACGGTCTTCAATTGGTTTCGTGAAAATTTGAAGTAGGTATCCTTCTTCATCGGCATCAACCAAAATTCCTAATTTTTGAATTTCAGAAATGGGTTCTTTCATAATTGCCATATGTTCGCCCAATCTTTGAGGTATCTCATCATAATATTCTTGAGGAGGAGAAGAAAGGAATTCAATACCCCTTGCACGCAAAGCAGAAACAGTCTCAATAATATTG
>JBKDKG010000183.1:0-5418 GCA_046345095.1 Flavobacteriia bacterium
GCTATATCATTGTATGGAATACGAATGAAACCAGGAGTATATGGTCCGAAGTTTTTGTTCGCATCTGGATCATTCGAAAAAGATATGATTGTGGTTGTCCTGCCGTGAAAATTTCCTTCACAAACAATGATTTTTGCATCATTTTCATGAATTCCTTTTTTCTCATATGCCCATTTTCGGCACAATTTAATTGCTGTTTCAACCGCTTCTGCTCCCGTGTTCATTGGAAGTACCTTGTCAAAACCAAAATAATCAGTGATGTATTTTTCATATACACCAAGTGAGTCATTGTAAAATGCTCTCGATGTTAGCGTTAACGTTTGTGCTTGCTCCGTTAATGCCGAAATAATTTTTGGATGGCAATGTCCCTGATTTACTGCTGAATAAGCAGAAAGAAAATCATAATAGCGTTTTCCCTCTACATCCCAAACAAAAACGCCATCTCCTTTTGCTAATACGACAGGAAGTGGATGATAATTGTGAGCACCGTGCTTGTCTTCCAATTGCATCAACTGATCTGATGTCAATTTCTCCATTGTTGCATTCATATTAAAATTGTTGAAATTTGAATGTCACTCGTCACGGAGAGCGACCATCCTTTCCTCATTTCATGCAGGAGAGAAATCATCCTAATTGGACACAAAGATATATCAGAAATCTGAAATTAATAAAATCAATCTATATCATATTTCAGCCGAATAGTGATGTTGGCCGTTTTCTTCTTGGAAGAAGTGTTGTAATTTCCACCCCAGGTATAATCCTCAGATGAATTTTCTCCTGTTATTTGAAAGACACCCATTTCTGCATTTTTGAGCGAACCAAGTTCTCCACCAGCATTCAAGGCAATTTTCTCTGCTCTGTTTTTAGCATCTTTGGTTGCCGATTCAATCATTTTGATCTTTAACTGAGCCAATTTTGTATAATAGTATTCGGGAGCAAAAGAATTTAATTCAACACCAGCATCAATTAATTCAGCTACTTCTCTTGAAATGTTTTCTATCAAATCAACATTTTTAGATTGGACTTTTAAGTTTTGAGTCAAATTGTACCCATTAAAAATTGTGTTTCTTAATGCACCATTTTGATCGTAATCGTAATAAAAATCCTTCTGAATATCAACAGCTTCAAAAATGATTTCATCCAATTTAACGCCTTTTTTCAATAAGTAATTTTTGATCTCTTTCTGATTGCTGTTCAATTCAGCATATGCCTGTTTTAATTCAAGATTTTTCTTTGAAAATGTTGCTCGCCAAACGATAAGGTCACTTGCAAAATTCTCTTCTCCAGACCCTGTTACACTAATAGACTGCGCTGTTTTTGCTCGGTCTTTATAGCCTTTGGCCAAAAGATATCCTGAAATGATTACAGCAAGAGCGACAATTGTTGTGTTTATATGTTGTTTCATTAATACAAAAAGTTAAAACAATTTCATCTGATCTTCATCCTCGTCTTTTTTCGTCAGATCCCACTCTATTGTCGAACCGTCTCCTTCATTATCAGTATCTTCATCTTCCACTCCTTCTTCTGCATCTAATTCTGGTTCTACACTAATTTCATCTTCTGGCCAAGGTTCTTCTCCTTCAATTGCATGCGTCAGTACAATCTCTTTTACTTTCAGCTTTGTCAATTGATTACCTTGTGCTTTCATTCCTTTTACATCAATAAAATCAGCTATTTGCAACTCATTATCAGGTAGATTTTTTGTTTCCTTTAAAAGCTTATTATAGATGATTCTAATCAATGGTCGGTACGCAGTAGATACAACATCCATGTAAGAACCTTCTCCTTCACTTATAAAAGAAACTTTTTTGTCAGATGTTACCTCACAAAGGAAGCGTTTTACAAAGTGTAAATCCTTATCAGAATCGTAATACACTGTTGACAAAGCCCTGTGAGGATGCCATTTTTCGATGTGAATCATTTCCTCATCAAAGTGATTAGAAAGATCAAAATTGCTCAAACGGTATTCACCAGTTTTATAGAGCGTCAAGATTCTATCTTCTCCCTTGAAAGATCCCAGGAATTTACCTCGACTTTCATCGTTTAATCTGCCTACAACAGTATCGAACCAAATTTTACGCGCAGCAAGAGTTGAACCACCAACTTCTTTTTGAGTGATTTTTTGAATAATTTCTTTGGTCACTCTGTTACCCGCAGATTGTCTGCCTTTAATCAATAAATCTCCTAAATCAACATCAAAACGCAATCGCTTCAAATGTGGTCTAGGTCGCAATAAAATATTTACGACTTCTCTTTCCCCATTTGGATGTACTGAGAAATAAAGCATTTTTGAACCTTTTACACCTCTCGTCAAATCGTATTCCGTATCGCGCGTAATTGAATTTACATAGAACCGTTTCATCATAGCTGAACCGCCAGTTCCGTCTTGGTAAATCAAATGGTAAATCGTTCGTTTATCGCCTTTTTTCCATACATCTGCATGCACGATATCCTTGCCTACAAATTTCTTATCCGCTACTTTGGTCACCATCATTTTCCCTGTGGAAAAGAAAATAATTATGTCATCAATTTCAGAACAGTCGTTAATCGGTTCAGATTTCTTTAACCCATAACCGATGAAACCTTCCTCGTAGTCAACATAAAGCTTACGATTTGCAATAATTACTTTCGTAGCACTAATTGTATCAAAGACTTTTATTTCTGTTTTACGCTCCTTACCGGCGCCGAAGCGTTTTTTAAGATCTTTGAAATATTCAATGGCATATTCAATTAAATTGGAAAGTTTTTCTTTCACGACAGCCATTTCCTCCTCTAATTTTAACAAGGCTTCATCCGCTTTATCAGCATCGAATCTGGTGATACGTATCATTGGAATCTGCGTCAATTTTTGCAAATCCTCATCTATTATTTCCCTGATTAATTGTTTTTTATATTTTTCGAAACGCTTGTAGAGGTATGCGTACAATGATTCTCTATCACTGTAGAGTTTGAAATCAATGTACATTTCTTCATTGATGAAAATCTTTTCAAGTGTTGAAAAATGCCATTGACGTTGCAATTCATCCAATCTGATTTCAAGTTCCAATTTCAACAAACGAACCGTACTATCAGTATTCACTTTCAATATTTCACTGACACCAAGAAAACGTGGCGTATCCTTGTCAATAATTGAAGAGTTTGGAGAAATAGAAACCTCGCAATCTGTGAAAGCATACAATGCATCAAGCGTTTTATCAGGTGAAACTCCCGGCGCAAGATGAATAATCACCTCTGCTTCTGCTGCTGTATTATCTTCTATTTTCTTTATTTTGATTTTTCCTTTATCATTGGCTTTTATAATGGATTCAATTAGTGAACCTGTTGTCGTGCCGAAGGGAATCTCATGAATAACCAGGGTTTTATTGTCCTGTTTTTTAATTTTTGCTCTGACCCGAACCTTTCCTCCGCGCAGTCCATCGTTGTAATTGGAAAAATCTGCCATTCCACCATTCGGAAAATCAGGAAAGAACTCTACTTTTTTACCTCGAAGATGATTGATTGACTGATCAATCAATTCTATAAAGTTATGTGGTAAAAATTTGCACGCCATTCCGACAGCAATACCTTCTGCACCCTGTGCGAGCAACAAAGGAAACTTTACAGGTAATTGCAAAGGTTCTTTATTCCTCCCGTCATAACTGGAAAGCCATTCAGTAGTTTTAGGATTAAAAACAACGTGCAAGGCAAATTTGGAAAGTCTCGCTTCAATGTAACGTGCAGCTGCGGCTCCATCGCCTGTCAACGTATTCCCCCAGTTTCCTTGGCAATCGATTAAGAGATCTTTTTGGCCAAGTTGAACCAAAGCATCACCTATTGAAGCATCACCATGCGGGTGATATTTCATAGTATTCCCTATGATATTTGCCACCTTGTTGTATCGACCATCATCCAATTCTCTCATAGAATGTAGAATCCGACGTTGTACCGGTTTTAAACCATCGTAAAGAGAAGGGACGGCACGTTCAAGGATTACATAACTCGCATAATCTAAAAACCAATTTTCATACAAACCACCAACCGGGACAATTTTATCATCTACAGTTTTATGTTCAAAAGGATTGTTTTGGTCCTCTTGTTGTTCACTCTGCTCTTCCAATTCGTCTTCTGCCATAACTTAGGATGCTATTTCAAGGTCTTCTTGATCATCTGCTTGTTCCAATTCTTGAGCTAGATCTTTTTCAACGCGTAAATTATCAATTATAAAATCCTGTCTTTCTGGGGTATTTTTACCCATGAAATAAGACAGTATGGAATCTATTGAATTATCCTTTGATAAAAGGACGGGTTCAAGTCGAATATCACCTCCAATAAAATGTTTGAATTCATCAGGTGAAATCTCTCCTAGACCTTTGAATCGAGTTATTTCAGGGTTTTTACCTAATTCCTCAATAGCATTTCTTCGTTCGTCTTCTGAATAACAGTAAATTGTTTTTTTCTTGTTTCGCACCCTGAACAATGGTGTCTGCAATACATAAACGTGATTTCGCTTTATAAGATCAGGGAAAAACTGCAAAAAGAAGGTCAGAAGTAGCATACGAATATGCATACCATCCACATCGGCATCCGTTGCAATCACAATATTATTGTAACGCAAATTATCCATATCCTCCTCAATATCTAGCGCAGCTTGAATTAAATTGAATTCTTCATTCTCGTAAACAATCTTCTTTGTGAGTCCATAACAATTCAATGGCTTACCTCGTAAACTAAATACGGCCTGCGTATTTACATCTCTTGATTTCGTAATTGAACCACTTGCAGAATCACCTTCCGTTATAAACAACGTTGTTTCTTCACGGCGCTCATCTTTCAAATCAGTCAAATGTATTCTGCAATCGCGCAACTTCTTATTGTGCAAACTTGATTTTTTCGCACGATCTCTTGCCAATTTACGAATACCTGAAAGTTCCTTCCGTTCCCGTTCTGACTGCTTAATTTTTCGTTCAATCAGTTCTGCAACATCCGTATTTCTATGCAGGTAGTTATCTAATTTTTCCTTCAGAAAATCATTCACGAAAGCACGCATAGATTTACCTCCTGGTTCGATCTCCTGCGAACCTAACTTGGTTTTTGTTTGAGATTCAAAAACAGGCTCAATGACTTTAACCGCAATGGCCGCTACAATAGACTGACGAATATCAGAAGCCTCGTAATTTTTATTGTAAAAATCACGAATCACCTTTGCAACAGATTCACGGAAAGCACTTTGGTGGGTTCCTCCTTGCGTTGTATGCTGACCGTTCACAAAAGAATAATAATCCTCCCCATAGGTTTTACCATGCGTAAAGGCAACTTCAATATCATCTCCTTCTAAGTGAATAATTGGATACAAAGGATCTCCATCCATATTGTTTTCCAACAAATCCTTTAAACCATCTTTTGACTGGTATTTTTCTCCATTGTAGTAGATTGAAAGCC
>JBKDKG010000184.1:0-4382 GCA_046345095.1 Flavobacteriia bacterium
CCATACAATGATATAGCTGCTTTGGAGCAGGCATTGCAATCTGAAAACATTGCTGGATTCTTGGTTGAACCAATTCAAGGTGAGGCAGGGGTTTACGTTCCAAATGAAGATTTTTTGGCAAATGCGCGTGCTTTGTGTACAAAACACAATGCTCTTTTTATTGCTGACGAAGTTCAGACGGGAATAGCTCGTACCGGAAGCTTATTGGCTGTGTGCGGTAATTGCTCATGCGAAAATAAGTGCGAGAAACAAGCAACCTATTCTCAGCCAGATATATTGATTCTTGGAAAAGCATTGTCAGGTGGTGTTTATCCAATTTCTGCCGTTTTAGCAAACGATGAGGTAATGATGGTAATTAAACCTGGACAACATGGATCAACCTTTGGTGGTAACCCTATCGCAGCAAAAGTTGCAATGGCAGCATTAGAAGTTGTTAAAGATGAGCAACTTATTGTGAACGCAAGAAGGCTTGGTAGATTGTTCAGAAAAGAAATGCAACGCATTATTGATTCATCAGACTTAATTCTGAAGGTGCGTGGTAAGGGCTTGTTAAATGCTATAATTGTAAATGACACACCAGATAGTAAAACGGCGTGGAATCTATGCATGCAATTGAAAGAAAATGGTTTGCTAGCGAAGCCAACCCATGGAAACATCATTCGTTTTGCTCCACCTTTGGTAATGAATGAAGAGCAGTTAATGGAATGTGTCCATATTATTGAAAAAACGATTCGCGAATTCAAATAGATTAAAATAAATCGAAATAGTTTGAAGGCTCGTTTTCTTGTGGAACGGGCCTTTTTATTTCAATTGCACATCACAATCAATCTGGAGTCCTGCTTTGAAATGTTGGTTGGAGAAAAATAAAGGATCTCGAGAAATTTCAGCAGAATACAATAATCCAGATGATGGTAGCGAATCGAGCAATATGGTTTGTTTGTCTGTGCAGTTCTTCGTTACAAATTCTATTCGATCGTCATACGCAAACGCATATTCTCTCGTGATGTATGATTGCCCATAGAGCAATATTCCAAAAACTACTGTTGCAGCGAAAAGTGCAATTGGAAATTCTACAATGACAAATGATTTAAGTTTTTGAAAAGTTTGCCCCACTAAAAAACAAAGCGAAGCACTAAAAAAAAGTGTGAGTAGATTCACGAAGAATAAGGTGCGAAAGGCTGCAACATCTTGCGTTTTATAGGTGATTGACCATTGAAACAAAAAGATTAAAAGACAATAGATAACTGCCATTAAGCTTATCTTCTTCCAAACACTTTTTGCCGATTTATTTTCATTTGACTTGGAGTTGACCAATAATAACGGCGAACAAAACAATAAGCATAAAAGCAGAGAGAATGGCACCCTTTTCAAGAGTATAACTCCTGTCATTTTGAAATTTAAAATGAAACTTTCTAAAATTCCTATTTCTTTAAAAAAGGATGATCTATGTGTATTCCCTTCAGCCATGTAAAGTATGGTAAATGCAATCAAACAAGTGCAAAATGCCAATAGTATTTTTAATAGAAACGTTCTCTTATTATAAAACTTAAACAAATTACAAAAGGCTGCTATTCCTAGCGTAATTAGTAATATCAAGGTAATTAAGGACAATGGACCGCAACTCCCGCCAATGTAAATGAATGGGATGGAACTTAAAATCAACGAACTATTTGATTTGTTGGTAGTTAAAATCCCTGAAAGTCCTAAAAGTAAAAAAGCATTGCTCCATAAGTAGGTAGATGAAGAACACAACCAAAACCATAATTCTCCAATTCTAAAGGTGGAAAGAAAAAGAATGCTCACCGCAAAAAGTGCAACATTCAAGTTCAATTTTTTTCTTGAAAAAAAATCTTTGTTTACCCAACTATTGAGGACTAAAAAAGAATTGAGTTTCTGAAGAAATAGAAACATGGAAATAGTAATCAAACTGAAACTAACGACACCAAACAAAAACAATCCAATTCCAGTTTTTTCATGAATCCAAAGAAAAAGATGAGTTATGAAGACCGAAGCCCAACGTGGGCTCCACGTATCGTATTCAAAAGCTATTCCTCCGAAAACTCCATATTTGTGGACATTGTCAAGAAAATGAAAGTCATCTGTAGCTGGTCGATTGTTGACGCACAAAACGACAAACAAGAGGCAAAACAAAACATTGCTGATAATTAAAAGTCTTTCAAAGCCGATTTTATTCACTCCTAAATTGAAATTTGATAGTTCGTATCGAGTTAAAGTTAAAAAGGTTTATTCTACCCCAAACAATTGTTGATCCTTGAAATTATTTTTCAGCTAAAATTCTGCAAATCTCGGCACATTTTTTACACGTTTCTGCGCACTCTTTACACGAATCATGATGAGCTGCATGTTTTTGACATTCTGCCGAACAAAGGTCACAAACCATTGCACATAGTTTATGAACTTCTTTAGCAAATTGAGAGCCTCTGGCTTCAAATCTAGCGCAAAGTGCACATATGTCTGCACAATCGTGGCAAAGCAACACACATTCTTTATTTCCGGAGTGAAGACAATCGATAATACATCTTTCGCAAGTTATGACGCATTTCAAACAAGCATCGATACAATTTTGACTTTCTTTCATGATTATTTTATTCGTGTTTCAGCAAAGTTGTTTGAAAACAAAAAAAGCGAGATTACTTAGCATCAATGGTAGAATTGATTCTTCTCATTGTTAATTCACTTAATAGTAACATATTCCTAATAGGGTTGGAAATGTCCTTTTCATTATATTTGCTCCTTACTATTTAACACGACTTAAACAAAATCAACTTGGCAAAGCAGATTAAATTTGGAACAGATGGTTGGAGAGCAATTATCGCAGAGGATTTCACAGTAGACAATGTAGCGCGTGTTGCATTTGCAACAGGCGAATGGCTGAAAAAGAACTATGATCAACCGAGTGTTGTTGTTGGTCACGATTGTCGTTTTGCTGGAGAATTATTCATGGAGACAACTGTGAAGGTTTTACTTTCTCAAGGAATCCATGTCCGCATGTCGAGAGGTTTTGTTTCCACTCCGATGATTTCGTTAGCAGCAAATCAATTCAGTTGCCAGATTGGCATTATCCTTACAGCAAGTCACAATCCACCTTCTTACAACGGGTTTAAGTTGAAGGCTTATTTTGGTGGACCTTTAGCTCCTTGGCATGTTCAAGAGGTGGAGGATATTATACCTGAATCATGTCCAATTGATTTCTCGAAAATTGAATTAGACGGAGCGATAGCAGCAGGTCAATTAGAAGTTGTAGATATAGAGACACGCTATGTAGAGCATGTTAAGGCAAATTTTGACCTAGAAGCAATTAAAAATTCTGGTTTGAAATTAGCATATGATGCAATGTACGGGGCAGGGCAAAATGTTTTGAAGCGAATTTTGCCAGAAACAGCCTTCCTGCATTGCGAATACAACCCATCTTTTGACGGTCAAGCACCAGAACCAATTGCTAAAAATTTGAAACAATTGGAGGCTTTCTTGAAAGAACAAGGAAACATAGATTGTGCACTTGCAACGGACGGAGATGCAGATAGAATTGGATTATACAATGGGAAAGGTGATTTCATAGATTCACACCACATTATTCTATTGTTGATTCATTACATGGTGAAATACAAGAAAATGACGGGCAAAGTAGTGATTGCTTTTTCTGTGACACCGCGTGTCGAAAGAATGTGTAAGCATTATGGTTTGGAGATTCAAACTACAAAAATTGGATTCAAGGAAATTGCTTCAATAATGGTAGATGATGATGTATTGCTTGGTGGTGAAGAATCTGGTGGCATTGCAGTTAAAGGTCACATTCCAGAGCGTGATGGTATCTGGATGGGATTAATCATCTGGGAATTTATGGCTAAGTCAGGTAAGTCCCTAGACGAGTTAATTGATGAAGTTTATGAAATTGTGGGTGAATTTAAATTTGAGCGCAATGACCTTCACATTACTGAAGAATTGAAACAAAAAATTATTGCAAATTGCAAAGCGGATAATTACAAATCGTTTGGTAATTATGAAGTGAAAGAAATAAAAACGATTGATGGATTTAAGTATTTCTTTGATGATAACCGTTGGATGATGATACGTCCTTCCGGAACAGAACCAGTTTTAAGAACCTACGCAGAAGCACCTACTTTAGAAGAGGTTAGGATAATTCTTAAAGCTACAGAAGAGGCAATCTGCCAATAATTTAGGGATAATTGCAGTATTGAATATTATTAACCTCAATGCTCCATCTGTTCAACGGAGGTCCAAAATAAGTTGGATATTGCGTGATTAAAAAATTTCCTCTACCAACAGTGAGTGTATTCTGTTTGATTCGGGCGAATCCACGAAAGCTTCCATTGTTGTTAATAAATGTAGCTCTACCATTA
>JBKDKG010000185.1:0-6573 GCA_046345095.1 Flavobacteriia bacterium
ATAGAAACTCCTAGAAAAACCCATTTAGAACCATCTTTTATGTAAACCATCCCAAGTACAAGTAAAAAGATCATAACAACGCCTAAATAAACAGGCCCGGACGTCATTGGTTGTTCACCCCAATAAACAGGATATGGAGCATTTAAAATTCCATTTATGTCTTTAGATGAGCGATCGGAGTTCTCAATTAATTCTTTAAAAGGACTATCGGCAATGCCAATCGAAGCCGAGCCTTTCACATAAGGAGAAACAAGAGTAAAAGATTCGTCTCTTCCATAACTCCAGTTTGTAATATAATCCTTGTCCAACCCCTCTGTATTCTCCGTTGCCACTTCGCCATCAGGACGAATTGTAATATCATTACCACCCCTAATAGTTTGTTTCGCATAATCATTGGTTAAGGAAACATTTCCATAATTAATGAATACAGCCAAAAGATAGGCCGCCAAAACGGCTCCAGATGTTATCAAAAACTGTTTAATCGCTTTATTTCTTAATGCTTTTACTAATTCAAAAACACCCAATCCTGCTAGGATAAATGCAAAATAATAAGTTACTTGAAGATGATTACTTGCAATTTCAAAACTCATGAAGAGTGCTGAAAGCAGTGCTCCCCATTTCCAATTTTGTCGGTATGCCATAATGAAAGCACCTAGAACTGGCGCCATGAGTGCTACTGTGATTGCTTTGGAATTATGTCCTGCTTGTAATATTACGATCTCGTAACTCGCAAAAGCAAAAGCGACTGCTCCAATAAAACCAATCAACGGTCGCACGCGGAGACAAAGTGCGAGGATATAAAACCCAATTAAATGAAGCAATAGAATACCAGAAGGAACACCTACATTTTTCAAAAACCAAATCATTCCAGTTTGAAAAACATTCCCATCGTACAAAGTAGATATTTGCACCGTTGGCATACCGCCAAACATTGAATTGGTCCAAAGTGGTTCGTCTCCAGTTTTTTCTCGAAACGTTTTAATTTCCTGAGACATACCAATATATTGCTCGATATCATGCTGTTTTAGATGGTAGCCATCGTATTCAGGCGAAAAATAAGCGAACATTATTACAATAAATCCACCTATTACAGCAAAGTGTTGCCAATTTCTTTCAAAAAAACTTTTCATATTTTGATTTAATTCATTTTAAATTTATCGATTTAATCAATCTCCTCATAGTCTGCATCTTCAGCTTGATGAGAGATTCCAGTCTTCCGTTTAGATTTTGTAAGAATATTTACTTTTCCAAAATTGCGTAATTTCTGAGACCGTTCCTTTTCAAAAGCTCGTTGACGCTCATTGATTTTTCGCTCTTCTTCCATGTTTCGCTTGGCCATCATCAATTGCCCTAAAAAGCGAAGGAGCACGAATGCTCCCAAAATAATCAGAACGGTTCTGAACAAACCCGCTATACTCGCTTCGACTACCACTACTTTGATAAGTGCATGTTTCGCTCTGAATAGATCTTCGTAAAGAATGGATCTTTCAAATTTTTAATAAATCGAATAGCCTCTCCAGTCGATTTCATTTCAGGACCAAGTTCTTTCTTAACATCTGGGAATTTCTCATAAGAGAACACAGGTATCTTGATCGCATATCCCTCTTTTCGCGGATTGAAGTTGAAATCTGTCAACTTTTTCTCTCCAAGCATCACTTTCGTTGCGTAATTCACATAAGGCTCATCGTATGCCTTCGCAATAAACGGTACTGTGCGGGAAGCCCTTGGATTAGCCTCAATTACATACACCTTGTCATCTTTAATAGCAAACTGAATGTTTATCAACCCAACTGTCTTCAATTCTACAGCAATCTTTTTTGTTATGTCTTCGATTTGTTGAATAACAAAATCACCCAAGTTGTATGGTGGAAGAACAGCATATGAATCCCCCGAGTGAATTCCAGCTGGTTCAATGTGCTGCATGATTCCGATGATGTATACATTTTCACCGTCACAGATTGCATCTGCTTCAGCTTCAATTGCTCCACCAATAAAATGATCCAACAAAATTTGGTTGCTTCCCATTTCGTTGATAATGTCAACTACATGGTGTTCCAATTCTTCCTTGTTGATGACAATCTTCATTTTTTGTCCACCTAATACATAAGAAGGACGCACAAGGAGCGGAAAACCGAGTTCATCTGAAAGTTCCAATGCCTGTTCAGCACTCTCAACTACTCCATATTTTGGAAAAGGAATGTTGTTTTTCTCCAATACCTTTGAAAAACGACCACGGTCTTCTGCCAAATCCAATGCTTCAAAGCTTGTTCCCAGAATCTTAACCCCGTAGCGTTCTAATTTTTCAGCCAATTTCAAAGCAGTTTGACCACCCAACTGAACTATAACACCTTCTGGCTTTTCATGCTGAATAATGTCATATATGTGCTCCCAGAATACCGGCTCAAAATATAACTTATCTGCAGTGTCAAAATCAGTTGAAACAGTCTCTGGGTTGCAATTAATCATGATAGTCTCATAACCGCATTCTTTTGCCGCTAAAACTCCATGAACACAGCTGTAATCAAACTCTATACCTTGTCCAATTCTGTTTGGACCTGAACCAAGTACAACTACTTTTTTTCTATCCGAAGCAACACTCTCATTTTCGTACTCAAAAGTTGAGTAATAATAAGGTGTTTGAGCTTCGAATTCCGCAGCGCAAGTATCTACTAATTTGTAAACCCGTTGAATATTGAAATCCTGACGTTTTTTGTAGACTTCTGATTCAAGGCAACGCAACAAATGAGCAATCTGACGGTCGGCGTACCCTTTTTGTTTCGCTTCAAATAACAACTCTTTCGGTAGACTTTCTAAATGAAAACGCTCAATTTTACGTTCCATTTTGATCATCTCCTCGATTTGCTTCAAGAACCAAATATCGATTTTTGTTTTCTCAACAATTGTTTTGAATGGTATACCAAGTCTGATTGCATCGTAGATATGAAACAATCTATTCCAACTTGCGAATTCCAAACTATGAAGAATCTCATTTTGATTTGTTAACTCTTTGCCATCTGCACCCAGACCATTTCGATTGATCTCAAGTGACTGACATGCTTTCTGCAAAGCCTCTTGAAAAGACCTCCCGATACCCATTACTTCACCAACGGATTTCATCTGTAAACCTAATTGGCGATTGGTACCTGGAAATTTATTAAAATTCCAACGCGGAATTTTAACAATCACATAGTCCAATGTTGGCTCGAATAAAGCGGAAGTTGTTTTCGTAATTTGATTATTCAATTCATCCAGATGATAACCGATGGCTAATTTGGATGCAATTTTTGCAATTGGATATCCAGTCGCCTTAGATGCCAACGCAGATGAACGCGACACTCGTGGATTAATTTCAATTGCAATAATATCTTCTTTATCATCCGGAGAAACTGCAAACTGAACATTACATCCTCCAGCAAAATTTCCAATTGAACGCATCATTAAGATGGCCATATCACGCATTTTCTGGAACGTAGTGTCTGAAAGTGTCATAGCCGGAGCAACAGTAATAGAATCTCCAGTGTGAATTCCCATTGGATCGAAATTCTCTATAGAACAGATAATTACGACATTGTCATTGGCGTCACGCAGTAATTCTAATTCATACTCCTTCCATCCTAGCAATGCCTTATCAATCATTACCTCATGAATCGGTGACAATTGTAAACCTCTCTCTAATAAATTGTCGAATTCCTTTGGTTCATGAAGGATAGAAGCACCAGATCCTCCTAACGTATAAGATGGTCGAATACAGAGTGGAAAACCAAATTCTTGCGCAATTTCCTTCCCTTCTAAAAATGATTTAGCCGTTTTTTGAGGAGCCATTGGAACACCAATCTCAATCATCAAATCTCTAAATGCCTCTCTATTCTCAGTAATTTCTATAGCCTTTATATCTACACCAATGATACGGACACCATATTCTTCCCAAATACCCATTTCATCGCACTTGATACATAAATTCAATGCTGTTTGTCCCCCCATTGTCGGAAGTACTGCATCAATTTTATGATTTTGAAGAATCTTTACAATGCTCTCAGGTTCCAACGGTTCGAGATAAACATTGTCAGCAACAACCTTGTCAGTCATGATTGTTGCCGGGTTTGAATTGATTAACGTTACTTCAATACCTTCATCTCTCAATGATCTGGAAGCCTGGGATCCAGAATAATCAAATTCACATGCTTGTCCGATGACGATTGGTCCG
Source organism: Flavobacteriia bacterium (assembly GCA_046345095.1). Lineage (GTDB taxonomy): Bacteria > Bacteroidota > Bacteroidia > Flavobacteriales_D > Crocinitomicaceae > M0103. The sequence continues at coordinate 4,205 of JBKDKG010000185.1, forward strand.
CTTCCGATAATCAGGATGGACTTAATGGAGGTGTCTTTTGGCATTTTCTGCTCTTTATGGGTTCAATTACGAATACTATTCTACAAATTGAGCGCAAATTTAAACAAAACAACTGAGCTCAAATTCACAAAATGACGCATGTTTTTAACAATCTTCGTGGATAACTTCAAATATTGCTCAAACTGCTCGCAAAACATTCGATTCATTAACTTTACATCAATGTCTTCCTCCTTTCATATAGTATCAAATGCCGATTTAAAGTTGGAGTACTTTACTTATGGAAGTGGCCAGGAAATTATTATTTGTTTACACGGACATGGTCGTAGCGCGTCGGATTTCGAATTTATCGCCGGAGAAAATAGAAGAGTAATTTCAATTCATTTATTTCATCATGGAAACTCATATTTTCCAATCGAAAGAATCGAGAAAAAACCACTTTTTACAATTGAATTTATTGAGCTTTTCCAATTAATTCTTGAAAGGGAAACTGTTAGTCAATTTCACCTTTTTGCGTTCAGTCAAGGAGGTAGGTTCTCACTTTGCCTTATTCCTTATTTTGCGGCAAAAATAAAAACCATAACACTCATCGCTCCGGATGGTATGGATAACCATAGTTTTTACAACTGGTCCTCAAGGCAGCGCTGGGCAAGGAATGTCTTTCGTTATTTTGAAAAAGATCCAAGTCGTCTTTCAATGTATAGTGAGATTGCCCGAAGAATAGGCATTATGCGACCGAAAGTTGCAAGCTTTGTGGCAGAATTTTCATCCGATAAAGATTCATTTATTCGAGCATCAAGGACTTGGAGAACCTTTAGGTTTGTTGAACCTGATTACAAATCCCTTAATCAAGCATTGAACAAAAACAACATCCCATTTTTAATTATTATGGGAATTTACGACCAAGTAATTCGTCCAAAACAAGCCTATAAATTTGCCCGTTTAATTGGAAAAGAAAATAATGTAGTGGAGATTCCAAATGGACATAATTTCTTTAAATCCACATCAATAAATAAGTTCATTCATCTCCTGCCTTTTATGGAACATTCCTTATCTTTGAACCAAATAATTATAGGAAATGAACAACATCCTTAATCACATCGAAATACAGCAAAAAATCACGCGTTTAGCGCACCAAATAATTGAAAATTCATTTGAGGAAGCGACAATTCATATTGGAGGTATTTGTGGCAATGGAATTCTTTTAGCGGAGCAATTTGCTGGAATTATAAAAGCACATTCCGATCAAAAAGTAGTAGTTTTTGAAATAACGGTTAACAAAGATGAGCCATGGAAAGATCCAATTCAGTTATCAATTGAGGAAAGTGAATTAAAGAATGCATACATAATTTTGGTAGATGACGTTTTAAACTCAGGTAAAACGATGCAGTATGCATTAATGAAGTTTTTGGAGCGTGCAACAAAATCAATAAAAACTGTAGCACTTGTTGACCGAACACACAGAAGATACCCTATCAAAGCTGACTTTGTCGGAATCAGTCTTTCGACAACTTTAAAAGAACGTGTGGAAGTATCGTTGAGTACAAATGATTCAAAAGCCTTTTTGGTTTAATCTATTTATTTCATGAAAAAAACGACCGAATCTGCTTCCTTATACAGTCACTTGGACAAAATGTCAACAACTGAACTTTTAGGAAATATGAACCGAGAAGATCAGACAGTTGCGTTGGCCATTGAAAAGGAGTTGAAAGCAATCGAATTATTTGTAGATGCTTGTTTCGAGCGAATGAAATCAGGTGGTCGTTTGTTTTATATTGGTGCAGGAACAAGCGGTAGACTTGGCATTGTAGACGCAAGTGAATGCCCTCCAACATTTGGTGTTCCCCATGGATTAGTAGTAGGATTAATTGCAGGCGGTGATATTGCCATTCGAAAAGCTGTAGAATTTGCAGAAGATGATACTGAACAAGGTTGGATTGATTTGGAAGCGCATGATATTACTTCTAATGATACATTAGTCGGAATTGCTGCATCAGGAACTACACCCTATGTGCTTGGAGCGATTGAAAAAGCAAAAGAATTTGGAGTATTAACGGGTGGCATTTCGTGCAACCCTGGTTCGCCACTATCTCATGCCGTCGATTTCCCCATGACTCCAGAGGTGGGACCCGAATTCGTAACCGGAAGTACAAGGATGAAATCGGGAACAGCGCAAAAGCTAATACTCAATATGATTTCTACGTCGCTCATGATAAAACTTGGACGCGTGAAAGGAAATAAAATGGTCGACATGCAATTGAGTAACAATAAATTGGTAGACCGAGGTGTGAAAATGATTATGGATGAAACAGGTGTTTCATACGAAGATGCTGAAAAACTTCTAACAGATCATGGCTCTGTAAGAAAAGCCG
>JBKDKG010000186.1:0-5742 GCA_046345095.1 Flavobacteriia bacterium
CAATTATTTGAAGAGCTCAATGTATTTGGTGTACTCGAATTTGTTCGGTCCGGGCGTGTCGCAATATCAAAACCAATGAAAACATTGGAGAGTTATTTAACTGAATTAGAAGAAAATCATAAATAAAATGAATTATTTCAATCAATTACCATTTAGAAAAAAAGTTGAGCAGCTTGCTGTTTGTGAATTCCTGGATAACACTCATTTTGAAGAGGGAGTGAATGCCTTGAATGGAAAAAAAGTTGTTATTGTAGGATGCGGTTCCCAAGGATTGAACCAAGGATTAAACATGCGCGACTCAGGTTTGGATATTTCATATGCATTGAGAAAAGATGCGATTGCTGAGAAACGTCAATCATGGAAAAATGCATCAGAGAATGGATTTAAAGTGGGGTCTTATGAAGAAATGATTCCATCCGCAGATTTGGTATGCAATTTAACACCTGATAAGCAGCATACATCGGTAGTTAATGCAATTATGCCATTGATGAAAAATGGATCAACGCTTTCTTATTCTCATGGATTTAATATTGTTGAGGAAGGAATGAAAATCCGTGAGGATATCACTGTCATTATGGTTGCCCCTAAATGTCCAGGAACCGAAGTGCGTGAAGAATACAAAAGAGGGTTTGGTGTACCGACCTTGATTGCTGTGCATCCAGAAAATGATCCAGAGGGTAAAGGATTCGAACAAGCGAAGGCATATGCTGCAGCAACAGGTGGAGACAGAGCAGGAGTGTTGTTATCTTCTTTTGTAGCGGAAGTAAAATCTGATTTGATGGGGGAACAAACCATTTTGTGCGGTTTATTGCAGACGGGATCAATTTTGTCATTTGACAAGATGGTAGAGAAAGGAATTGAACCAAGCTACGCAGCGAAATTGGTGCAATACGGATGGGAAACAATCACTGAAGCTTTGAAGCATGGTGGTATAACGAACATGATGGATCGTTTGTCGAATCCGGCCAAAATAAAGGCGTATGAATTGGCAAATGATTTGAAAGAAATTATGCGACCTCTTTTTAGAAAACACATGGATGATATCATGAGTGGTTCGTTTTCTGAAAGAATGATGACAGACTGGTCGAATGGTGATCAAGAATTATTATCATGGCGAGCTGCAACTGCTGAAACAGCCTTTGAAAAGACAAGCGCTACAACCATTTTTATTTCTGAACAAGAATATTTTGATCATGGAACTTTGATGGTTGCATTTGTAAAGTCTGGGGTTGAGTTAGCATACGAAACAATGACAGAAACTGGAATTGTAGCCGAATCCGCTTATTACGAGTCTTTGCATGAAGCACCTTTGATCGCAAATACAATAGCAAGAAAAAAATTGTTTGAAATGAATCGCACAATATCCGATACTGCGGAATATGGATGCTACCTATTTGATCATGCATGCAAACCATTGTTGGCTGATTTCATGAAAACAATACATACAGATGTGATTGGAGCTGGTTTTAATAAGGAAAATGGTGTTGATAACAGAACTTTAATTGCAATCAATTCATCTATTCGTGAGCATGAAATAGAGGAAGTAGGGGCATGGTTGAGAGAGAAAATGACTGACATGAAAAGTCTGGGTTAAGTAAATGGAAATTTATAACGAAATATTAGCTGCACGTCAACGATTGCGGGGAGTAGTTGAAGAAACTTCCTGCAATCAAAACTTGAATCTTTCGGAAGTCTATAACGCAAAAATTTTTCTTAAAAGAGAAGATTTACAATTGGTACGCTCTTATAAAATTAGAGGTGCATACAATAAAATCAGTACACTCAATAATCAAAGTCAACAGCAAGGAATAGTATGCGCAAGTGCCGGAAATCATGCGCAAGGTGTCGCTTATTCATGTCATTTGCTAAACATAAAAGGAACGATATTTATGCCTGCGACCACTCCTATGCAGAAGGTTCGACAAGTGGAATTGTTTGGAAAGAGTAACATTGAGATTGTTTTGCAGGGGGATACATTTGATGATGCCTACAAAAAAGCAATGGAGTATTGTCAGGAAAACAACAATGTTTTCGTGCATCCCTTTGATGATCCAATGGTCATTGCTGGACAGGGAACCGTTGCTCTTGAGGTAATTGAACAAATCAAAGAAAAAATTGATTATTTATTCGTTCCAATTGGAGGTGGAGGATTATCAGCCGGGATGATTTCAGTGTTTAGTAAATTAAGTCCAGAAACCATTGTTGTGGGTGTGGAACCTGAAGGGGCCCCATCCATGAAAACGTCTATAGAAAATGGCAGAAATACCGAATTGGACCAGATTGATAAATTTGTCGATGGTGCGGCGGTAAAAAGAGTGGGTGACTTGAACTTTAAAATTTGTAAAGAGTTTTTGAAAATCGTTCAATTGGTTCCTGAAGGCAAGGCATGTTCTACAATCCTGAAATTGTACAATGAGGAGGCAATGGTTGTTGAACCGGCAGGGGCGCTGAGCATTGCTGCTCTTGATTTCTTTAAAGAGCAGATCAAAGGAAAAACCGTTGTTTGTGTGGTGAGCGGCAGTAACAATGACATAACACGTACCGAAGAGATCAAAGAGCGATCGCTGTTTTACGAAGGTTTAAAACATTATTTTTTAATTCAATTTCCTCAACGTCCGGGTGCATTAAGAGATTTTGTGACGCAAGTTTTAGGCGAAAATGATGATATAACTTACTTTCAATTTTCCAAAAAGAATAACAGGGAAAGTGGTCCTGCAGTGGTGGGGGTTGAATTAAAAAATAGAGAAGACTTGAAAACGATGACGGATAACCTTAATCGACTTCATTTTCAGTTTGAATACCTAAACGATAATCCTGCTCTCTTTACCCAGTTGATTGGATAATTAACATTCGCTTTAAGTCAGATTCGATTTGAACACGTAATTTTGTGCTCCAATTCGTTTTTATGGAGGAAAACATTACCATTTTACATAATCCACGTTGCTCTAAAAGCAGATGCGCAATAAATCTATTGAAAGAAAAGCAGTTAAGTTTTGAAATCTTGGATTACATGCAACATGCGTTAACAAAAGATCAATTGATAGGTATCGTCAAGAAATTGGGAATTCATCCTGAAGAATTAATTCGAAAAGGAGAGACTGAATACAAAGAACATTTCAAAGGGAAAAATCTGACAGACGCTGAATGGATTGATGCAATGCTCAAATTTCCGAAACTTATTGAACGTCCTGTCGTAATAAAAGGAAGTCGCGCTGTCATTGGCCGCCCGACTGAAAATATATTGAACATTTTATAACTTCTATTAAGCACAAGCTTTTATCGTAAAATGAGAACGAAATACTTTGATTTGATTGACCAGACGTTTGATTTTCCTCAAAATGAATTCCATTTGAGAGAAGACCGTCTGTTTTTTCATGGTATTGACCTGATGAGGTTGATTAATGAATATGTCACGCCATTAAAGTTTAATTACCTTCCTCAAATTTCAAATAATATTCAACGCGCGAAAGGTTGGTTCCGAGAAGCGATATCGAATTTAGGATACTCTGGGAATTATTATTATTCCTATTGTACAAAGAGCAATCACTTTTCTTTTGTACTTGATGAGGTACTTAAGAACGATGTTCACATTGAAACCTCAAGTGCATTTGATATAGATATCGTTCGTAAACTGTATGATCAAGGAAAGCTTCCTGACGGAAAATATGTCATTTGTAATGGTTTTAAACCACCTAAATACATTGATAATATTGCAGACCTAATTAATGATGGCAATTTAAATGTTGTGCCTGTAGTGGATAATACACAGGAACTTACAGATATATTGTCAAAAACAGATAAGGATATTAAAATCGGTATTCGAATTGCTTCCGAAGAAGAGCCAAAATTTGAATTTTATACTTCGCGATTGGGTATTCGATACAGAGAAATTGTTCCTTTCTACAAGGCAATGCTCATGGATAATCCTAGGGTTGAAGTGAAAATGCTGCATTTTTTCATTAATACGGGTATCAATGATACGGCGTATTATTGGAATGAATTGACAAAGTGTCTTCGTATTTATAGTGATTTGAAAAAGATTTGCCCATCTTTGGATTCTTTAAACATTGGCGGTGGTTTTCCTATAAAAAAGTCATTAGCATTTGATTTTGACTACGCTTATATGGTAAGGGAAATTTTAACGCAGGTACAGCGTGTTTGCACAGAAAACGATATACCAGAACCGAATATTTTTACAGAATTTGGATCTTTTACTGTAGGAGAAAGCGGGGGTGCTATTTTTAGTGTGTTGCATCAAAAACAGCAGAATGACAGAGAAAAGTGGAACATGATCGATTCTTCATTCATGACCAATCTTCCTGATACATGGGCAATTAACCAACGTTATATTATGCTGCCTATTAATCGTTGGAACGATGACTATGAAAGGGTTTTACTGGGGGGGTTGACATGTGACAGTGATGATTATTATAACTCAGAGCAACATTCAAACGCGATTTATCTTCCAAAATTTGATAAAAACAGACCGCTTTACCTTGGCTTTTTTAACACGGGAGCCTACCAAGAGACAATTGGTGGATTTGGCGGGTTAAAGCATTGTTTGATTCCAGAACCAAAACATATTCTTATTCAACGTGATGATGATGGAAAGCTTCAAACAAGTCTCTTTAGTGAAGAGCAAACGGCTTCAGATTACCTGAGAATTTTAGGATATAATTCCGATAAAGTTTAATTGAACTACCAACTAAATTGTTATTTTTGTCAACGATTTTCTTGATCTACCCCAAACAAAATGAAACTAGATAAAATCTTTTTGAAGAACAATTCCCGCTTTTCTAATTTACTTACAAATTGGGCAAATCAAAGGAATTATGAGGTAGAAGAATTTACCGAAAAAAAGGAAGATCCTGAAGCCGGTATCGATGGTCTAGTGATCTTTAATCAGAATCAATCACTGGACAAAGAAATTGCTGATTTGCGTGATCTTTTTGATAACAAGCAAAAGCCAGTGCATAAAATTGACATCAATGGTACCCTAATGGTTGGAGTTTCAAATCTTGATCTTTGGATTGAAAGAAATAAATGTAAAAAGGTATTGATTATCGGTGCAGATTCATTGATTGAAAACCCGAACCTAGAGCGTTACTTGGAGCGACTAAATTGATCTTTATTGATCCCCTTTTGAACATTTTTCATTTTCATGTTTTTATTCTTTAGTTACTTTTTTCAATGAGTGATGAAAGAGCACATGCGATTGTTGTTGGATCTGGAATAGCCGGAATAGCCTCTGCTATTCGTTTGTCTTTGAAAGGATACAGAGTTAATGTTTACGAGTCAAACGGATATCCTGGAGGAAAGTTGACCAATTTAGAACTTGGAAATTACCGATTCGACGCAGGACCATCACTTTTTACCTTGCCTTATCTTGTTGATGAACTGTTCAATTTGGCAGGTAAAAATCCTTCAAGTTATTTCGAATATAATACTTGTAAAACAGCATGCCATTATTTCTTTGAAGACGGAACTTTTTTACCATTTTCAGCAGACCAAAATGAACTGTTACAAACAGTAGAAACTGTTTTGAAGATTGATTCCACTCCATTAGCAAAGCACTTAGCAAATAGCAAGTTTATTTATGACAGAACGAGAAAATCATTTCTTGAGCAATCACTTCATAAATATGGGAATTACCTTTCTTTTGATATACTAAAGACAATTTCAGCGATACCGCGTTTGGGAATTTTCACAACTATGCATGCAGCAAATGATCGTGCTTTGAAC
>JBKDKG010000187.1:0-7354 GCA_046345095.1 Flavobacteriia bacterium
CATTTGAGATGGATGAAAACACTGGGTAATCAAAAACTCCTTCTTAACTAAGGAAATTCCCATTGATAGCCGTATCTCATTCCACATTCGTCTTCTGCGCTTCGATTGACGGCAACAAACAAATTATCTCTGTTTTGAATATAGGCACTCTTTCTGTGAAACAAGAATTTTCCCTGTTCTATACTGACAAAAAGAATATTTAAAATTCTCTTTGATAAAAGGAGCGCAAGGTTTTTAAAACATTAATTTTAAAGAAAAAACAAGGTGCTTTTGAACGAGATGTCTCATAAAAAGAAGTGTTTCCCCTTAACTTCAAATGTTGAGAAATACCTGCTTAAATACAATCGAAAAGCAGACCTTCCATTGTCCTATGAAAATTTGCTTCGTTACAAGGATTCTTTCCCGGTTGGAAATACACTTTGGGCAACTATCGTCTATGACCCTGAAGATTTCATTGAAATCAATCGTGGGTTATGTCAAATCTATTCGTTACTCAAAACCGAAGGCGACATAGACGTTATTGAGCACCTTCGTGTGGAGCGTGTAGATTATTGTCTCTTTGGAAATTCAAATCCTTTCCGGATAAGGATCATCAATAATTTCAATGACAACTACGATTATTTTTATGTCAAACGAACAGATGTATCGAGGATTTTTGGATTGGAAATGGAAGACATCCTCTCCCCTAATAAGATCAGCTATTTCATCGACGATAACACTTTGATTGAGGAACATATTTCAGGAATTCCAGGAGACGATTTTTTAAAAACGGAAATCAAGCATGCCAAAACCAATAAAACACGATTAGCAAAAGAGTTTATCAAATTCAATGAACGCTGTTTTTATACCTTGTTGGGTGATATGCGGTCTTACAATTTCGTTATTGAAATCACACATGACTTTGACGATGTGCAATACCGAATTCGATCTATCGATTTTGACCAGCAGTGTTATGAGGGTAAAAAAAATCTTTATTTACCTCAATTTTACAAAGAAAACAATGCATTCGTTCAAGTTGCTTTAGACACCTTGAATGAACGAACAATCAACCAATACCAAATTGAAGAGCGTTCTAGATTGATTCGTAGAATCAAACATTCAAGACACATTCTCAAGGACTTGTTCGATACAATGCGTAAAGAGGAGTTATCTACTCCAGAAAAAATCCAATTATTAAAAATAGATCTCAGTAAACATCATTCCGATGATTCTTTTCTAAAATGCCAAAACATGGCTGAAATTGTTCGAAAACAACTTTTCAAACTTACTTAACTAAGCTTGTCCTAAACAAATCTATTAATTCATTGAAAAAAGAATGCTTTTTTAGGTGTTCTAATTCAATTTTGTCCTACATTATTTATTCTGTAAAAAATATTAATTATTTATTTTTCAATATTTTATAATTACAAAAAACATATCATTAACTGGATGTTAAGATTGTATTTAATTAAATTCAAATATGATTTTAATCTATATTTGTACCATCAATTTATAAAAGACATTAAACCATTAATAAAAAAATGAGCACTAGTAAAACATCAAACAATTGGATGAATTTCTTTTTTAATCACTTTAAGTTTTAAAGGAAGGAATATACTATTGCAAAAAAATAGAGCCTTCCATTCGGGAGGCTTTTTTTATTTAACCACTTTAAAAATCAACTAAGTAAAAATGGAAACACTAGAAAAAAAGAAACAATTAAGCGCGTATGAAGTTGAACAATCAATTTCAGAGATCAAAGCAGCATTCATTGGCCAATTAGCGACATCTCTCAACCTCATTAAAGTTGAAGCCCCGTTGATTGTTGAGAAAGGATCGGGTATAAATGACGACTTAAACGGGTACGAAAGTCCGGTGGATGTCAATGCAAAAAGTCTAGGCAATACTAAAATTGAAATTGTACATTCTTTGGCAAAATGGAAACGCTATAAACTTGGAACTATAGAAGCGGTAGCAGGCCAAGGTTTGTATACAGACATGAGAGCATTGCGACCAGATGAAGAATTATCTGACGTTCACAGCATCTATGTAGATCAATGGGATTGGGAAAAGGTAATACCAGTAGGACAGCGAACATTAGATTATTTAAAAGAAACAGTTCAAACTATCTATTCAACCTTGTTAGAAACAGAACTTGTTGTAGAACAACGCTATGGTATACCTGCCATTCTACCTAAAGCAATCACCTATTTGCACACTGAGGATGTCGAGAAAAAATATCCAGAACTATCTCCAAAAGAACGTGAAAATAAAATTTGTGAAGAATATGGAGCAGTATTTTTAATCGGTATCGGAGGTAAGCTTGCTTCAGGACAACCGCACGATGGTCGGGCTGCAGACTATGATGATTGGTCTACTCCTACATCTTCAGAATACAAAGGATTGAATGGTGATATTTTGCTATGGAATCCTATTTTAGGAAGAGCCTTCGAAATATCGTCAATGGGTATTCGAGTTGACAAGGAAGCCTTACTAAGACAGTTGGATATAGCTGGTCACAGTGAACGCACAAAATTATACTGGCACCAACTTTTGCTTGAAGGGAAGCTGCCACAAACGATTGGTGGTGGAATTGGTCAATCAAGAACAGCTATGTTCTTATTAAGAAAAAAACACATTGGCGAAGTTCAAAGTAGCATATGGTCCAGAGATGTTCAAGAAAAAGCACTTACTAACAACATAAATTTATTGTAAAATGAGAAATCATCACATTGCTATCCAAGGATCCGTTTCATCCTTCCATGATCTTGCTGCAAAAAAATATTTCGGTGAAGAAATAACCGTTTTAGAATGTGGCTCATTCAGAGAGGTATGCGAAAAGCTCTCACAGAACCTTGTTGACTATGGCATCATCGCTATTGAAAATAAAATTGCTGGAAGTATTTTGTTGAACTACCAATTAATCGATCAGTTTGAATTGAATATCATCGGTGAGATATACCTTCCTATCGAACTTGGTCTTTTGACTAAAAAAGGTGCACAATTAAAAGACATCAAAGAAATTATTTCGCATCCTATGGCACTTGGGCAATGTCAAGATTTCCTTTCAACGCTCGAAAATGTAAAAGTTAGTGAATTCAAAGACACTGCAACTTCTGCGAAACTAGTCAAGGATCAAGAAGGAAATGACTTGGCAGTGATTGCTGGTCCAGCAGTTGCAAAAGAACATGATCTCGACACAGTTGAAGAAAATGTATGTGATGAAAAGCAAAACTTCACTCGTTTCTACATTCTGAGCAAGGGTGCAATTGTTGAAGACCAACCAGACAAAGCTTCAATAACATTGACAACTAAAAATCAAATCGGCTCTTTGAGCGAAGTATTGGGGATAATTAAAGACCAAGGATTGAACTTAACAAAAATTCAAAGTGTTCCAATCCCAAATAATTTATCCCAATATGCATTTCATTTAGACATTGAATTCAACAATCTTGAACGTCTCGAAACTGCATTGAGCAATTTAACTGATAAAGTAAAATCAATAAAAACACTAGGGTTATACAAAGGCCAAACAATCCCTGTTTAAACAAAATGTCATGAACGAATCACTTATAAAAAAAGAAGGATTAATCATTGCTGGTCCATGCAGTGCTGAATCTGAAGAGCAATTGGTCACAACCGCAAAAAGACTTGCAAAAACAGGAAGTGTAGATGTCTTGCGGGCTGGAATTTGGAAGCCCCGCACAAATCCTGGGGGATTCGAAGGCGTTGGATTAAAAGGTTTGTCTTGGCTTTCTACAGCAAAAAAAGAGACAGGGCTTCCCGTTGGAACAGAAGTAGCAACAAGTCGACACGTTGAAGATGCTTTACACTATGATGTAGACGTTTTATGGGTCGGTGCTAGAACAAGTGTGAACCCTTTCAGTGTTCAAAATATTGCTGATGCGCTAAAAGGAACAGATTCAACCGTATTAATTAAAAACCCTGTTAATCCTGACCTAAAGTTATGGATCGGTGCAGTTGAACGCATTCTAAATGCCGGAATCACAAAAATTGGATTGATCCACAGAGGATTCTCATCTTACGGAAATAAGGAATATAGAAATGCTCCTATATGGCAAATTCCAATTGAAATGATGCGAGTGTTCCCAGACCTTCCCATGATTTGTGACCCATCACATATTGCGGGCAAAAGAGATACTTTGTATTCAGTTTCACAGAAGAGCCTTGATTTACATTACAACGGACTAATTATAGAATCACATTATAAACCGGAAGAAGCTTTAACAGACAAAGAACAACAAGTTTCTCCAGATCAATTGGCTGAATTATTGAATCAACTCGTTTGGAAAAAAGAGACGATTAACTTACCGGAATATCAACACACGATTGAATCTTTGCGTGAACAAATCAATCAATATGATGACGATTTAATTCACTTACTTCAATCCCGAATGACTGTAGCAGAAAACATAGGTCAGCTTAAAAAAATGAACAATGTGACTGTTCTTCAATCAAACAGATGGAATGAGATTCTAGAGAAAATGATCAGCAAAACAAGAAACACAAAATTAAGCGAAGATTTTGTAAAGTCTTTAATGGAACTGCTTCATATTGAAAGTATCAGGATTCAAAACGACATCAGCAATAGCTAGTCAAACGAGAGCAATAATTCAGCTCTAAAAAAGGCAGAAACAAATAGATTTACGTTGAATCTTTCTGTTGAAAAACAAAAGATTTGTTGCACATTTGAAAGGGGAATTGATCCCGAAATAAATAAGGAAAATGAAACGAATATTGCCATCATCAGTTAATGGACACGCACAAATACCCGCATCAAAAAGCTTTACGCAAAGAGCTTTGGCTTGCGCATTAATTGCACATGGAGAAAGTTTACTAAAAAACCTTGGTATATCGGACGATGAGCAGGCATCAATGGAAATCATTCGGAAAGCTGGAGCAACAATCAGTCGCGTTGAAAATGATGTAGTGGTTCAGAGTAAGGGTTTCAATCCAAACAGCACATTAAATGTTAACGTGAACGAATCTGGTCTTGCAACGCGCATGTTTACGCCAATATTAGCAAATAGTACTTTTGGAGTAGAAATCAATGGTCATGGAACTATACTAGACAGAACTATGTCATTTTTTGATGAAGTTCTGCCGCAACTTGATGTCCAATTCTATTCAAAACAAGGAAAACTTCCTTTTTCACTTCTTGGGCCGATTCAACCAAAGACCATTTCTGTTGATGGATCCATAAGTTCGCAATACATCACGGGATTGATTTACAGTTTTGTTGCCTCACCTTTATTGAGGAACGAAAAAATTATCATACACGATTTAAAAAGTGAGCCTTATTTATTGCTTACGCTTGACGTACTAAAATTATTCGGAGTAGAATTGATTTACAAAGATAAAACAGTGCATTTTGATGGTCCATATACACTTGATCCTTCAAATATTTCGATAGAAGGAGACTGGAGCAGCGCATCCTTTTTGTTCGTTGCTGGAGCAATAACAGGAAAAGTTTCTATAAGTGGATTGAATCCAAATTCGCAACAAGCAGATATTGCAATTTTAGATGTCTTAAAAAAGGCAGGGGCAACTATTGAACATCAAGCTGATTGTTACACCATTTCTAAGAATGAACTCAACGGATTTGAATTCGACGCAACGGATTGCCCAGACCTCTTCCCTCCTATTGCTATTTTGGCGGGATTGTGCAAAGGAAAGAGTATAATTAAAGGTGCAAACCGTCTCATTCACAAAGAAAGCAACAGAGGGGTCGTCCTTCAAAAAGAATTAAAACAATTTGGAATAGATATATCCTTGGATGGTGATTTAATGATTATTTCACCAACGGAAAAAATTCTTGACGGTACAATTGACCCACATGGAGACCATCGTATTGCTATGGCAGGTGCAATTTTGGCATTGGTGAGTGAAAATGGAATAAACATCCTTACGCCTCATGTCGTGAACAAATCATTCCCACAATTCTTCGAGATATTGGAAAATTTATCGACGGAAACCACTTAAAGAATGAAAATTGATCAGTATTAACCATTAAAAACTGAAAGAGTGATAGGCAACAAATTATACAACATCAACAAAGAGCTTACAGCCGCTCAGCGAAAGGCAATAGCGCAACATTGCACTACTAGCTCTGATAAACGACTTGCTATTCTCAAAAACTATATTCAATCAACTCCAGGCACACTGAATGATTTGAACCAGTTTTTATCTGATGCCGTGGAATCCAATTGGCCCAATTCTTCTCAAAAAGAAAAAGAGCTGAAACTGCGTCGATTGAGTAGTTTTTTTGTAGATCAAATTGAAAGTGTTCTGCTGTCAACCTTTGTAGACAAAAATTCGAGCATCAAATACATTCTACTGGCGCAAGCATTAGAAAAAAGTGGAAACCTTTCCTTGATTAATTATTACTACGACAAAGCCTATGATTCGTCTGTAATCGAGGAAGACTACTATTATCAAATGATTGGCTTGAAAGGAAAGATTCGAATGAGTTATGCCTCTCAGAATGAAAAAGACTTGAGCAAAGCACTTCGATTGAATGAAGAGTTGCTAAAAGTTTTACGTCATGCAAACAACGATAAGGTTACAGAATATTACTATAATATTTCAAACATATTCCTCGAAAAAAACTCGTTGATTAGCAATAGACGCGATGAATTGACCCAGGAGATATTGGAACAAATCGAATTGATGGATTACCCTTTAAACAAAGTTTCGCTTTATGTTTCTTTGGCTAAATTGAATTTCGACAATGAACTCTTGCACTTGTACTTTTCAAAAGCAAAGGAGACACTTTACTCTGTTGAAAAACGCAACCATGATTTTTACGACTTAGACAGGAAAATTCGCTTTCTTGAACTGCGTCTTGAATTCTTTTCTGGAACCAATATTGAATCACTTTTAGCCATGTCGGAGGATACAATCGAACATTTCAAGGGCTTTTCTATCATCAATAACAACATGCTCTTTTATAGAATTCTTTTCTGTTTATTAAGCAATGAACTAGAAAAAGCAGCGAAATTATTGGAAGAAAACCAAGTCTTTTTCCGAGGAGAAGGAAGAATCCTTGAAAATTTCCTTCAGGCTGTTCTCCTTGAAAAACATGACCAATTAAAAGAATCCTTGAAGATTTTACAGCAAATCATGTATTCAACAAATTACTTTATCGCAGTCTTCTCTCGTTTACTGTATATCAAAGTGCAGTTGAAAAGAAACAAGGAGAATATGACTCGCCCAGTTGTACAATCTACACAGCGCTTTCTTCAGCAAAACAGCGGCAATGCACTAGGAAAAGATGCACACCAATTCGTATTAAAAGCACTGAGATCTAAAACGTTTGGAAACAAAACAAAAACATCGACATCAAGCCCTACTC
>JBKDKG010000188.1:0-5284 GCA_046345095.1 Flavobacteriia bacterium
GTAGGAACTGGATATAAATTTACAAGCAATGGTACTTGAGATTCATTTAGTTCAGCTGAACAATTATTCGACGCATTAAAAGTAGGGACAGCAAAATCAAATGTGCTACCATCAGGACAACTTGCATAAGAAATATCAGTGGTTTGAACCCCAAAATCAACTTGATGATAAATCGTAGTACCATTACTGAAAAACACCGATTCACCTGTAGAACTTAATTTGAAATTGGTGTGTAAACCAGATTGATCTGCATCTTTATCAGTCCAAAAAATAAGGTATCCGTATGGTTCAATATATGTTCCTGCTGGAATTTGCCACTCATTCAGTAACAATGGATCATCAGACAAGTACAATCCGGATAAATCCTTCGGTGTGGATGTTTTATTATAAAATTCAATCCAATCATCTTTTTCTCCATAGTTATCTTCTACGATCGTTCCATTGTCGGCCATAATCTCATTTATAAGCACTTGTCCAACGAGAGGGGTTGGAATAACAACAGAAAGTGTATGGTATTCATGCTCAGCGCGCTGAGGACTAAATAAACCAGCGTTAGCATTCTCCGTGTAAAAATAATAGTGCATTTTACTGCAATTCATGGTTACAGATACGCCATACACATGGTCTCCTGCAGAACCATCATTGTGTGCACCATCGTCGTACATTAATAGGCGCGTGAACTTATCTTCATTATTGAATCGGTAACCGAAATAAACAGTAGCCTCATTGCTACAAGTTATATTCATGGTAATCGTTTCACCATAAGCTGGGGTTGAATTACTTGCACTATAAGAAGAAATAGTCGGTGCTACAAGCGTATAAATTGAATTGGTGCTAAAATAGGCAGAACGAGCATCCATTAATGCTTGAATACCAGGTATAGAAGAGCCCATTGGGCCACTTCCTGTTACAGATGTTGTTAAGCTGTTTTGAAATTGTGTGTACGTATAAAATTTATAAGGATCCGCCTGCACTGAGGCATTAATAGTTGATCGTAGGGAATTAGCTGTAGTCAAATAGTTTCCTGAAGCAAAAATCTCCTGAACTATTGTACGTAAATGTGCCATATACATTCTTTTATACATCGGATCAGAAAGTATTTTCATAATAAGTGGGTGATTGGCGGATGTGCTATTAGACATTGGGTCCAAAGTTGTTGCAGTATAAGAACCTGAACCCGTTCCCCCAGGAAAACCGGCAAAACTCATATTTAAATCCCATACAACTGGATTAAATCGTCCATTTAAATCTTTATATAGGTAATAGTTTTGTCTAAAAGCACCTGAATAAGAATCTAAATTAACAAGCACATTGTTATATGCTAGCATCCATATTGCTCTATCAACATCCAATACAGATCCTATTTGTGAGAAATTATTATTTAATGTATTTATCAATTCAACTAAATCATCCCAACCAAAGTTAGATTTAAGCTCATAACCATCGAAATAAGAACTACTATCAGAATTAATCCATTTTAAATCGGGGCTCACAGTTACAGATGGTCCGGCACCTCCTATTGGGTTGCATTTAAAAAATGATCCTTCGGAAGAATAAAAATGGTCACCGCAAAAATCTTTCGAGATATCTTCGGCATTTGAATACAATCCACGCAAAGATCCATTGATATAAACATTAGCAAAATTAGCTTTTGGACAATCCATGTATTGTTCCAAAATAGCGAAAGACAAAACCTCTCTAATCATTGAGGGATCAGAATAACCATTTTGAAGTTTCACATCAACATACCCTTCATAATCTTGGCCTCCTTTGATATAGTCAAGACTTAAGCGAATTGGATTTTTATTATTCGAAGGGTTGTAAGAACTGTTTCCTTTGTATTTAACTCCAACACTATCAAAAACTACTCCATTAATGCGAACTGAATCGGCAATAGTGTAAGTATCAGTTACAGCCGCAGCATCCAAGGTCGCATCCCAACTAGCAGAGGCAAAAAAGATTTCAATAGTTTGAACGGTTGTTCGGTCGTAAAATGTTGTTTGGCTATAGTTGATTTTTACAAAACAAAAAACCAATAAGAAGGATAAAAACCATGATCTCATGAAACACAATATTAACTAATTACTATTTTAAGATACCTTTAATTTTAACAACTTGCGTGAATTACAAAAAAAAAACGTCCTCTATACGAGAACGTTTTTTTCAATATATTGGTTAGAATTACGCGTCTATTTTTGCGTATTTCGCGTTTTTCTCAATGAATTCACGTCTTGGCGGAACATCATCCCCCATTAACATGGAGAATATTTGATCACATTCAGCTGCATTTTCAATAGTAACTTGACGCAATGTTCTGCTTTCTGGATTCATCGTAGTCTCCCACAACTGTTCTTCATTCATCTCACCCAATCCTTTGTAGCGTTGAACATTCACAGAAGATTCACTTCCTCCACCTTTAAATTCGTTAATTAAACGGTCACGCTGATCCTCATTCCAAGCATAATCTGATTTATTACCTTTTTTGACTTGGTACAAAGGCGGTGTTGCAATGTATATGTAACCATTTTCAATCAACTCCTTCATGAATCGGAAAAAGAATGTCAAAATAAGCGTTTCGATGTGCGAACCATCCACATCGGCATCACACATGATAATAATTTTGTGGTATCTTAACTTTTCTAAGTTTAATGCTTTTGAATCTTCCTCAGTTCCAATTCTTACTCCAAGAGCAGTATAGATATTTTTAATTTCTTCGTTTTCGAAGATTTTATGTTGCATTGCCTTCTCAACATTCAAAATCTTACCGCGCAATGGCATAATTGCTTGGAAATGGCGGTCTCTCCCCTGTTTTGCTGTTCCACCTGCTGAATCTCCCTCCACAAAGTATATCTCACAAGCAGCAGGATCCTTTTCTGAGCAATCGGCAAGTTTACCAGGTAAACCTGAGCCAGATAACACATTCTTACGTTGAACCATTTCACGCGCCTTTCGAGCTGCATGTCTCGCTCTTGCGGCAAGAATAACTTTTTCAACAATGACTCTAGCTTCATTTGGATGCTCCTCCAAATAAGCGGATAACATCTCAGAAACAGCCTGACTCACAGGCGCAGTTACTTCACGGTTCCCAAGTTTTGTTTTTGTTTGACCTTCAAATTGGGGTTCTTGCACTTTCACTGAAACAACAGCTGTCAGTCCTTCTCGGAAATCATCTCCGTCAATTTCAATTTTCTCCTTTGCTAAAATACCTGAATCAGTAGCATATTTTTTCAACGTATTCGTCAATCCTCTTCTGAAGCCAGATAAGTGAGTCCCACCTTCGTGCGTATTGATATTGTTTACATATGCCTGAATATTTTCTGTGTAAGACGTATTGTAAGTCAATGAAACTTCAACAGGAATTCCTTCACGCTCACCTTCGAAATAAATAACGTCTGAAATCAATGCTTCACGATTTCTATCCAAATATTGAGCAAACTCTCGCAATCCACCTTCAGAGAAAAAAACATTGCTAGCAGCTTTGCCATTTTCGTCCAGATTACGATTATCCGTTAATGTTATCGTAATTCCTTTATTCAAAAAAGCCAACTCACGCATACGAGCCGCTAATGTGTCATAGTTGTATTCAGTAAATTCGAAAATAGAACCGTCGGGTTTAAAAGTCACTTCTGTTCCAGTCTCATTCGACTCACCTACAACTTTTACATCGTACAATGGTTTTCCAATACTATATTCTTGCTCAAAGACTTTGCCTTCTCTCCTAACAGTTGCCTTTAAATGAATTGAAAGTGCGTTTACACACGAAACACCCACACCATGCAAACCACCAGAAACCTTGTAAGTGTCTTTGTCAAATTTACCTCCAGCATGAAGAACAGTCATTACAACCTCTAAAGCTGATTTTTTCTCTTTTGTATGCATCGCAGTAGGAATACCACGACCATTATCTCTAACCGTTATCGAATTATCTTCATTGATCCAGACACCTATTGTATCACAATGTCCAGCTAACGCCTCATCGATTGAGTTATCTACTACTTCGTACACCAAATGGTGCAAACCTTTGATTCCGACATCGCCAATGTACATAGCAGGTCGCTTGCGCACCGCCTCTAATCCTTCTAATACTTGGATGTTATCCGCTGAATAATTATCTCTCGCTAATTCTTCACTCATAGTTGATTCCTTTTTTGGAAAAGTATAAAATTGTGAACTCACAAATTTAACGAAAGAAGCCCTTTGATTTAGCATCAAAGGGCTTTGTATAAGATGAACTTATCAACAATATATTAACGCAATGAGAAGAAACAAAAATTACTCACGAATCCATTTAATTATTTCTGGATCATTTGGTAAAGTACGTGGATCAATTACTTTCTCAAGTTTACCTTCCTCGTTTAACAAATATTTCTGAAAATTCCATTTCACACTGCTATCTTCAAGTCCATTCAAAGACTTCTCTGTAAGGAATTTATAGACCTCATTTATATCACTTCCTTTTACAGATATTTTACTCATCATTGGAAAACTAACACCATAATTTTTTTGACAGAACTCTACTATCTCTTCATTTGTTCCTGGCTCCTGAGACATGAAATTATTCGCCGGAAAACCAATTATCACAAAATTACTGTCTTTAAATTGCTCGTACAAGCCTTCTAATTGCTCATATTGAGGAGTTAAACCACATTTGGAAGCAGTATTCACAACCATAATCTTCTTACCTTTCAAAGAAGAAAAACTAAAATCTTTTCCTTCAATATTTTGCACCGTAAACTGATGAATTGATTGAGCATTTGACATAATTGATATTAGAAATAAGGGTAAAAGAAATAATTTGCGCATGGGTTCCGTTTTTTAGTAAGACAAATATAAAGCTTAAAAGTTCTATCTATTTGTGTTTTTTCGGAACATTTTTTGCGTTTTCCCGAATACATTTAAACTATGATGAGACCAATACTCCTTATTTTCTTCTTTTTAATTAGCTGGACCTGTTCCTCCCAAACTGATTTTAATGGCGTTTGGCAAGGAATAATGGTTAAAGACGGATTTAAGAATGAACAAGGAAGCATACTCTATACTTCATTTACGGTGAACAGCGGAATTGTTGAAGGAAAAACAAGGGACGAGGTCTATAATACCAATGAATTTGCCGTAAAAAAAATCAAAGGATCCGTTAAAAAGAATGTAATTCAATTCAATCAAATTGTAATAGAAAAAAAGAAAAACAACTCAAAGACAAACTGGTGTTACATTGATGCTTCCCTTACCTACAATGACAGCACAGGTTACCTTGAAGGAAAATACACAAGTACAGACTGTAAGC
>JBKDKG010000189.1:0-4285 GCA_046345095.1 Flavobacteriia bacterium
TTGCTATCCTGACCGTCACGGTAATAATTTGCTAAAACGGAATTGAATGTTGCTTGACTTTCAACTTCGATGCACTGATGTATTTTAGTCAATGTATCGAAATAGGTTTTTGGAATTAAATTTTTATTTGAATAACCATAATTCTCTCCATTCAATGAATAAAAAGCTTCTAAACGTGGGATGAGGTGAGTTTTGCCAAATAGTTTTATTTTTCCTTGTTGCCAGTCTATTTTTTCAATTAATTCATTGTACAATTCGTCGGCATATTGGACGTCAAAGAATTGCTTTTGGAAGAGAATCCAACCATCTTTTAATTCGAATCGCTCCATTAAATGTAACCAACAAGATCATACATTAAATAGCCAGAAGTCTCTTTGATAAAAGCATCCCATACTTCGAAATTGTCGTAGTTTGGCAAGACGTATTGATCCCATTGATACTTTCTTTTTGGTCCACAATAATGATCCGTTGTAAATTGATCACATTTCATTCCCTCTTTCTCAAAACAAGCCATTGCTCTGCGCATGTGTTTGCCTGAGGTGATGAGCAGAAATTTTTTAAAATGAGGATAGGATTGATCCAAGATTTTTTTCGATTCAACAGCATTCTCATGCGTGTTTCTAGACACCTCTTCAGTAATGATGTCGCCTTCTGGAATTCCCCACGAGACCAAAACTTCTTTCATTTGAGCTGCTTCATGCAAACCTCGGTCTGTAACATAACCATTGTCGCCGGAAATCATAATTTTTTTAATTTTTTTCTTGTGGTACAATGTCAATGCTTGCCAAATGCGATCCCCACCTCTGCGAATGCTTAATACATCAAGATCTGTATTGTATTCAGCCATACCCGTAAGCACTATGCCAACATCGTAGTGTTTGACGTCTTTGATTTTTTTTCCTGGAATTTCCCACATTCTGAATAATTCGCCAAGTATACTTGAGTTTGTGAAAAATAAAAACAGAATTATTGCAAGCCATTTGAACCGTTTCTTCCAAGGCTCTCGTGGCCAGAAAAAATGAAGTCCAACGGCAGCAATAAACCAATTGAACGGCGACAATAAAAACAGTAGTGCTTTAGATAGTATGAAGAACATAATGCAAAAATAAATGGTTTCTTCCGTTAAATTGTCGAATTCCATTCACTAAGAAGAATTAGTTTTGTAAAAAAAAGATTCTATCGATGAAATTACTGGAGGATTTATTTGGAATAAAATATGCTGATATCAATCAGTTTTTAGTGAAAATGGGCACAAACCTTCTCGTTGCTATTTTAATACTGATTATTGGATTTTGGTTAGCAAAAATTGTTTCAAAAGGTTTGAAAAGAGTACTTCGAAAAAGCCATACGGATGAAGGTTTGGTGACTTTTATATCCAGCTTCATGTCTATGGTTTTAAGAATCTTAGTTGTCGTAACATCGATCACCCAAATAGGTGTGGAAATGACTTCCTTCGTTGCTATCTTAGGAGCAGCCGGTTTGGCAATAGGTATGGCTTTTTCAGGCACCTTATCCAACTTTGCCGGTGGCGTGATGATTTTGGTGCAAAAGCCATTTAAAGTAGGGGATTTAGTTCTTACACAAGGTGAAAAAGGTGTGGTGAAAGAAATTCAGATATTCAATACATATTTGCATACCACAGACAATAAGGTGATCATACTTCCTAACGGACCGGTGGCTAATGGAAACATAACAAATTTCACAAAGGCAGATAAGCGTCGCGTGGATTGGAAGTTCAGTGTGGCGTATGGTGATAGCTTTGATATGGTGAAATCTAAAGTGGAAGCTTTCATTGAAGAAGACCAGCGTATTTTGAAAGATCCAGCACCTTTTGTAGGAATTCTTCTTTTGGCTCATTCTTCTGTGGACGTTGAGGTACAGGCATGGGTTTCCACAGATGATTACAATGAGGTGTTTTATGAAATGAACGAACGTATTTACAAAGAATTTAAAACTGACGGGCTTCATTATCCGTTTCCGCAAATGGATGTTCATCTTCGATCTCAAAACTAATGGAACTGAACCAACATCCTTTGATTAAAACCTATATTCAAAACAATCGTTTTGGTGACTTGTTGGGAATGCAATTTTCGATTCTAGCTCCAGGAAAAGTTGAATACCATTTGGAAATTGGCAATGAACATCTCGCAACGCCTTTTGCCGCTCACGGTGGAGTTATATCAGGGTTATTAGATGCTACCTTGGGCGTTGGTGCATTGAGCGCTGTTTGTGAAGAAGGTCATGTGGTGTCGACAGTTGAAATGAAAGTTTCCTTTTTTCGTCCTGCCCTTGAAGGAGACACGTTAATTGCTCATTCCACTATTTTGCAAAAGGGAAAACGAATTTTGTTCATGGAGGCGCTCATTCACAATCAAAATAAGGAACTCGTTGCAAAAGCCTCTGGTACTTTGAATAGTTACCCGAAAGAAAAAGCAGGATATTAATTTTAAGATCGACTAATCAGTCTGTTTTTAGTATATTTGCTGAAAATAAAGGTGATGAGCAAGAAAAATCAATTGATGGCAACAGCGCGGAAACTCTTTGCGCAAAAGGGATTTTACGGGACTCCAACAGCAAAAATTGCCAAAGATGCAGGTGTCAGCAACGGTATTCTTTTTCACTATTTTCCAACGAAGGATCACTTAGTAAAGGCGATGTATTTCGATGTTAAAGACAGGATTTTTGATTACTCTTTAAGTCAAGTTTATAAAGGAGCAACGCTGAAAGAAAGTATATACACGCTTTGGTTGGCAGCAGTTGAATGGTATGTTGAAAATCCAGAGGACTTTAATTTTATGCTGCAATTTGAAACTTCACCATACTACAGTGTAGAAACTGAAATGTCTCACCGCCACACACAATTGACCATTGAATTGATGGAAAAGGGGCTTGAACAAGGAGTCTTCAAGAACATACAAGCTTTTCTGTTGTTTCAAATAATGATGAAGATGGTTGAAACAACCGTGGAATATCTTCAATTGAACAGTGAATTACAAGAAGATTTTGCTTTCCGAAATGGACTTTTTGAAGTGGCATGGGATGCAGTTAAAAAATAATTAGATTATGAAAAATGTCGCTTTGATTACTGGTTCATCCAGCGGAATAGGATTGGAACTTGCTAAAATTCATGCTTCGAAAGGCGGAGATTTGGTGCTTGTTGCTCGCCGTGAGGATGAGTTGAATAAATTAAAGACAGAATTAGAAACTAAATACTCCATAGAAGTCAAGGTTTTTAAATCTGATCTTTCACAACCAGGTGCCGCAAAAGGGTTAGCTGAAAGATTGTCTGAAGCAAATATTCAAATTGATGTATTGATGAACAATGCTGGTTTTGGAGGGCATGGTCGATTTCATGAGAGAAATATCGATCAGGATATTGAAATGATTCGTTTGAATGCAATAGCATTGACAGAATTAACTCATTTTATTGTGCCTCAAATGATTCAAAGAGGCAAGGGCCGGATTTTGAATACCGCAAGTTCTGCAGCTTTCATGCCTGGACCTTTGCAAGCAGTTTATTTTGCTACCAAGGCTTACGTCGTTTCTTTTTCTCAAGCCATTCACCATGAACTGAAACCATATGGTGTTTCAGTAACAACTCTTTGTCCTGGACCAGTAAAAACAGGTTTTGAAAAAACGGCAGGACTGGAAGGTGTGGATTTATTTAAAATGGCATTATCACCCGAACATACAGCAAAAAAAGGATACAGTGGAATGGAAAAAGCGCGCATGATTGTATTTGATCAGAAGTTACTTACATTCTCGGTTAATTGGATCATACCTTTCGTTCCGCGAAAATTTTTGCTTAAAATGATTGAAAAGATGCAAACCATAAAATAAGTTTTTTCTAAAAAATGAAAAGCACTTTAATTCATTAACTTTGCATTTGAAATTAGCGTAATGGTCCTTTTCTTTAATGATGTTTCCGGTTCTGAGGTACTAGTAATACTTGCCTTCATTTTGATGTTTTTCGGATCGAAAAGCATTCCAGGAATTGCACAAACATTTGGAAGAACAATTCGTCAAATTAAAGATGCCTCCAATGATTTGCAAGAGGAAATCCGCAAGTCAGGTATGGACATCAAAAAAGACATGAATTTTAAACACCTGATTGAAGACTCTGCGCGTGAAATTTCTCAACCATTGGATCAGGTTGTAGATGCATTAGAGTCGTCGGTGAAGTTTGAACCAATTAAAAATACGGCAATTCCATCTTCGCCGCCGCAAATATCTAACGAGTACGTTGATCAACTTCCAATCGACCAGCAGCAAGCAACTGCGGAAG
>JBKDKG010000190.1:0-9662 GCA_046345095.1 Flavobacteriia bacterium
GCCAATCAATGGACTTTTGGTTAACATCAATAATGTAGGTCTATTTAAAAAAGGCTTTAAGGATACAGCTGTTCCATTTGCAGTGAAAGATGATGTTGGTGTCATTCTTTTCAAACCAGATGGAATTGGCCCTTCGCATGAACTCTTAACAAAAACAGCAGAAAAAATTCTTCAAAAGGAGAACAATTCAATAGATCAATACGACATTATTCATCCTCGCTCAGGAACCTTCTTTGAAACTTATTCAAGCGGTATTCCTTTCGGTGATAAAAAAGATTTTGGAAAAACTAACATCCACTTTGGACTTGATGATCAAAGCTTGTTCATCGATGGAAAGATGGAAATTCTCCCTGCTACTTCGAGCAAATTAAAAACGTTGAAAAAATGTTTAAAGCAAAAAGGATTTCATTTTTCTGGAACAGAGGTACCAACTATGTTGAATGACACCCTGAATTCTTGGTTGGAGCAATTTGGTGTTAAGATTCCTGCTATTCAATCCTTCTCATTGAATTATTTTGGTACAAAAATCCTCAATCACTCATCTGGCTTCTTCGTCGTTCCTCAAATGGAACTCTATATTGAAACGAAACACCCTTTCGATATTCTAAAATTGGTTGGACGTGAATCATTGCAATCTTATTTTGACTTTGAATTAGACAGCAATATTGTCCGAATACAGGAGGAAGAATTGTTTGTAGAACAAATCACTCCAAACTCTTTCTACATTGGAATATCACCTCATCCTTCGATCATCACAATGACGGGAAATGAGTTTATTATCATTAATGGTAATTTAAGACCATTTATGAATATTGAAGGTGGTGGTCTAATGACTTCTTTTCTTGAAATGATTCCTGAATTCAGTGCCAGTAAAACCTTAAGCAATCACATCGATGAATTAACCATTCGGTTCAGAAAAGTTTCAGCTAAAAAGGCCCGTTTGCAAGGCCGCGTTTTATTTGGAGAGGATTACCGACCAATGAACGAATTAATCACATTTCTTATCAATGGCGAGTTCATTCGCTAAACGCCGGAAATAAGCCGGTGCCATGAGCATTCGTGAACCATACCAGGAAAACATTTCTCCATCTACAAAAACTATTTTTGCATTGGGAAAAATGGCTTTGAAATAATCTTTGTGTTCCTCTTTAAATGGATAAGGCTCTGAACTCAAAAAAATGAAGTCAGGATGGATTGTTTCAATATCTGCTAATGCAGGATAACGCTCAAGCCGACAGCAATTCGCAAAACCTACAGCCTCAAGCATTGCATCTATGAACGTATTTTTTCCTGCTAGAAATTCAGGATCTTTCCAGATGAAATAGAGAACTTTTCTTCTTGATGGAGTCTTTTTAATGCGGTTAAATTCCTCTTGAATCTTTTTAACCATAAGTTCAGATTCCCTCTTCTTCGAGACAATTTCGCCAATCGAAACAATCATTTTAAGTGCATCCTCGAGCGCATAAATATCACTCATCCATACTGGAGCAATACCTTCTAGATTTGAAATATCCTCGGCTGTATTTTCCTCTTTGTTACCAATAATCAGGTCCGGTTTGAGGCTTCTGATTAATTCTATGTTCAGTTGTTTCGTGCCTCCTACCCTCGTTTTAGATCGAAACCATTTCTCAGGATAGATACAAAATTTGGTGATCCCAATGACTTCCTCTTCCAAGCCTAAATCAGCCAGTAATTCAGTTTGAGACGGAACAAGTGAGATGATCCTTTTGGGACGGTCATTCAATTGAACCACTCTCTGCATTTGATCAGTGAAGATCATCGGCAAATTATGACATTGAAGATATCACATCGTAACGCGTCACAATATGATGATTGCCATTCGGCATTTCAACCAAGGCAGCAGGTGTATTTTTATTGATGAGCTTGCACAACTCATCGAGATGTGTTGCTGCTTTCACCACTGGAAATGCTTCTTGCATCACAGAAGAAATTGCTGCGTCTCGCAATTCAGGTTGATCAACCAACAATTGGTACACATGACTATCGTCCAATGAACCAACAAATTGATTGTCTTTCAATACCGGAATCTGAGAAATACCGAATTTGCGCATTTTGGCAATTGCATGAGAAACAAGTTCTTCTGCATACAAAGTAACGAGCGGCATATCTTGATGTTTTGCTATAAGATCTCCTGCTGTCTTAATTTCTTCTTCAAGAAATCCTCTTTCGCGCATCCAATCATCATTGAATATTTTTCCAACGTATCGGCTTCCATGATCGTGAAATAAAACTACTACAACATCGTCTTCTTTTATTTCACCTGATAATTGAAGTAATCCTTTGATAGCTGCACCTGCAGAGTTCCCAACAAAGATTCCTTCTTCGCGTGCTAATCTTCTTGTGTAAACTGCGGCGTCCGTATCTGTTACTTTTTCAAAAAGATCTATAATGTCGAAATCTACATTTGCAGGAAGAATATCTTCTCCAATTCCTTCGGTGATATATGGATAAATTTCATTTTCATCAAAAATGCCCGTCTCCTTGTATTTTTTGAAAACAGAACCATAGGTATCAATTCCCCAAATTTTAATAGCTGGATTTTTTTCTTTCAAGTACTTGCCTACACCTGAAATAGTCCCGCCTGTTCCTACTCCGACAATAAAGTGTGTAACCTTTCCTTCTGTTTGCTCCCAAATTTCTGGTCCCGTCTGCTCATAATGCGCCTGACGGTTCGATAAATTATCATATTGATTTACATACCATGAATTTGGTGTCTCTTCAGCCAATCTTCGAGAAACAGAATAGTAAGACCGAGGATCAGTTGGTTCAACAGCCGTTGGACAAACCACCACCTCTGCACCTACAGCGCGTAGAATATCCATTTTTTCTTTTGATTGCTTGTCGTTCAGCACACAAATCAACTTGTAACCTTTAATAATACAAGCAAGTGCCAATCCCATCCCAGTATTTCCTGAAGTGCCTTCAATGATTGTACCTCCTGGCTTAATCAATCCTGCTTTTTCAGCATCCTCGATCATTTTAACGGCCATCCTATCTTTTACTGAGTTTCCAGGATTTGTTGTCTCCACTTTCGCTAAAATAGTGCCTTTCATACCTTTCGTTACGCGGTTTAATTTAACCAGCGGGGTATTTCCAATTGTTTCAAGAATATTGTTGTAAATTTTCATACTTCAGTTCAAGTTTGGGCAAAGATACCAATTGGTTTTGGAAAGCTTTCGGATCAAAACTATTTTGTGACATTTCAACCTAGGATTGACCTCTTAATAAATCACCCTTCAATAAGGCGAGATTTATTATTTCTTAGAAGTTATCCTGGCAGAAAGAATTGGGAGTGCAAAAATGAGTAACGTCAACACAGAAATAAATAAGTCAAATGCTTCAGATTCAATCCACTCGAATTGCTCTTTATTGAAGTGTACCAGCATGGCAAAACACAATTTAACACCCAAAATACCAATCACAATAAAAGCTGATTTCTCTAAGTATGGATATTTTTCCATCAACACAACGAAGTATTTCGCCACATATCTCATCGCCAAAATCCCAATGAATACACCTGCACAAATTAGAAAAATGTTTGGCGTATAGGCAACAACGGCAAAAATGTTGTCAATTGAAAAAACAATATCCATAAATTCCACTGCAATGACGGTTGACCAAAAGACACCAATCCATCCAACGGTTGTTCTGTAAAGAAGATTTTTCTTTACTTCCTGAACTTCTTCACTGGCCTCATCCTTTGATTTTTGAAGAAAATGACTAAATGCCATCCATAACAAATAAAGTCCACCTATTGGTTTTAGCCACCAGATCGAAAGAATCTGTTCTACCAATATTAACGCAATACCTCTAAAAACGTAAGCCCCAATAATTCCATATCGCAACGCTTGGGATTGTTGTTTTTCGGGAAGATCCTTTACCATCGTTGCCAATACGGCAGCATTGTCGAAGGAGAGAATTATTTCCAACAATAATATTCCAAGAACTAAAAAGATAGCGTGTAAAGGATTTGCGCTTAACATTTCAACAAGGTCGTTCCACTGATCTGCCATTTTTTGTTATTGAATTCGACACAAAGATAGTTTTACTTCACTAGAAAACGAAGATGCAATGATAATTCGTTAGTTTTGTATAAACAGCATGGATTTTCAACTTGTTTCAGATTTTCAACCAACAGGAGACCAGCCGGAAGCGATCCGACAATTGGTCGAAGGATTGAATGCAGACATCCCGGGACAGACACTTCTGGGCGTTACTGGAAGTGGAAAAACGTTCACTGTCGCCAATGTTATCAAAGAGGTTAATCGACCTACACTCATACTTTCGCACAACAAAACATTAGCAGCACAGCTTTATGGAGAATTCAAACAGTTCTTTCCCAATAATGCCGTTGAATATTTTGTTTCATATTACGATTACTACCAACCAGAGGCCTATCTTCCTGTTACCAATACCTACATTGAAAAGGACCTTCAGATAAATGATGAAATTGAAAAGTTGCGCTTGTCTGCAACTTCCTCCCTGCTTTCAGGCCGAAGAGATGTAATTGTTATCGCTTCTGTTTCGTGCATCTATGGTATCGGAAATCCAAATGAATTTGCAAATAGTATTATTTCAATCAAAGTTGGACAAAATGTGTCAAGAAATAAATTCCTCTTCAAATTAGTTGAAAATCTATACTCTAGGGCGAATCAGGAATTTAAGCGAGGCATGTTTCGGGTGAAAGGCGATACGATAGACATTTACCTTGCCTATGCAGATTATGCGCTCCGAATCGAATTCTGGGGAGATGAAATTGAAGCAATTAGCGCCATTGACCCCCTCAACAACAGTCGAATTGAACAATTTCAAGAAATAAATATTTTCCCAGCGAACATCTTTGTGTCGAGTCCAGAAAACACGAAGCAAGCACTTGACCAAATCGGTGAAGACATGGTCGTTCAGGTGGAAAACTTCAGAAAAGAAGGAAAAATTGAAGAATCCAAGCGCCTCGAGGAACGCGTAAACTATGACATGGAAATGATTCGAGAGTTAGGCTATTGTTCAGGGATAGAGAATTATTCGCGTTATTTTGATCAACGAAAACCTGGTGAACGTCCTTTCTGCTTGTTAGATTATTTTCCAAATGATTTTTTAATGGTCATCGATGAAAGTCATGTGACCATGCCACAGATACGGGCAATGTACGGTGGCGATCGCGCACGAAAAATCAATCTAGTAGATTATGGTTTTCGATTACAAGCAGCTATTGACAATCGACCATTGAAATTTGAAGAGTTCGAATCACTTTTGAATCAAGCAATCTATGTTTCTGCAACGCCAGCGGATTATGAAATTGAAAAATCCGAAGGAGTTATCGTCGAACAAGTTATTCGTCCAACCGGTTGACTCGACCCAATCATAGATGTTCGACCAAGTTTACACCAGATTGACAACCTCATCGAGGAAATTCATATACGTATCAACCGAGATGAACGAACACTCGTTACAACGCTGACAAAAAGAATGGCGGAAGAATTGCAAAAATACCTTGACAAACTTGGTATTCTTTGTCGATACATTCACAGTGACATTGATACAATTGAGCGCGTTGAAATATTAAGACAACTGCGTCTCGGTGAACTTCATGTATTGATTGGTGTCAATTTACTTCGTGAAGGACTGGATCTGCCCGAAGTTTCGCTGGTAGCCATTTTAGATACTGACAAAGAAGGTTTTTTGCGCAATGAAAGATCACTGGTACAAACTGTTGGTCGAGCGGCACGCAATGTCAACGGTACAGTCATCATGTATGCCGATAAAATGACGAAATCCATGCAAAAAACAATAGATGAAACAGCTCGTCGTCGAGCACTTCAAATAAAGTACAATGAAGATCATGGATTAGTTCCAACTGCTTTGAAGAAATCTAAAGAGAAAATCCTTGAATCGACGAAGGTGGCAGATGGAGATCCTTCGGTGCGTTATGCAAAATATGAACATTCTCAAGACCTTCCTCTAGCTGCAGACCCGGTTGTTGCTTATATGTCAATTGAACAATTGGAAAAATCAATCACATACACCCGCAAGCAAATGGAAAAAGCCGCAAAAGAACTGGACTTCATTGAAGCTGCGCGATTGAGGGATGAATTATTTGCGCTGGAAACACGAAAAAAAGAATTTAAATAAAACCTTATGAATCTCAACTCAAAACTCGGACAACTGCAACTTCTAGCCATTTTGGAAGGTGTTTCCTATATCTCATTCGGCTTGACCATGCCCTTAAAATATATGATGGATATAAAAGGTCCCAATTACATAGTTGGTATGGCCCACGGACTGCTATTCATAGCCTATTGCTTGTGGGTACTGTTGGTTCACTTTGATCGTAAACTGCCAGTTAAAACCACTGGCCTACTTCTGATCTCCTCACTTGTACCTTTCATGACATTCTGGGCAGAGAAAAAAATTCTCAAACCAATGAACTGAATTTAAAATTTAACAATTGATTATCAAGAGAGAACAAGTTGAAATGAGCAAAAAAGGCTACCTTTGACAGCAATTATGGATACGCGTAAACACATTGAAGTTTGCTTCACACCCGGCGAATATGCCTATTACAAGGATGAATTTGAAATCGTTGTTGTTATTGATGTATTAAGGGCTACCTCGGCCATTTGTGCTGCATTTGACAATGGAATCGAAGCAATTATCCCTGTACCTACGGTTGAGGAGGCTTGGGAATACAAACAAAAGGGCTACCTCGCAGGTGCTGAGCGCAAAGGTCAAATCGTAGAAGGGTTCGACTTTGGCAATTCACCTTTCTCCTATATGAAAGAAGAATTCAGAGGAAAAGAAGTTGTTTTAACGACTACAAATGGCACCAAATCTTTAGATGTAGCTAAAGATGCTGAAATTGTTGTGGTGGGTTCATTTCTAAATCTGGATATTCTTTCTAAATGGCTTGCTGAACAAAATAAAAATGTTTTGTGTCTTTGTTCTGGTTGGCAGGATAAATTCAATTTGGAAGATACAATTTGTGCCGGTGCCATCTCAGATTACCTTATTTCAACGGGCCAATTCACTTCAGTAGAGGATTCATCGATTGCTGCCAAATATTTGTACCTTTCAGCAAAGGATAATTATTTAGGATATTTAAAATCTAGTTCACACAGAAGAAGATTAAAAAATTTAAATTTGAACGAAGACATTAAATATTGTTTAACACCCAACCAAACGGATGTTATTCCTATTTTAAAAAATGGCAAACTGGTCAAACTATAAAGTACTCTTGTTCTTACTCGCTCCCCTTCTTTTAGCTTGGGGAAGTCGTGAAATTCATATTGAAAAAAAATGGGGTTTTTACGGTCATAAGCGCATCAATAGAATTGCCGTTTTCACCCTTCCTTCTGAGATGTTTGGCTTTTACAAAGAGCACTTGGAATATTTAACAGAGCACGCTGTAGACCCTGATAAAAGACGCTATGCCGTTGAAGGAGAAGCCCAATGTCATTACATCGATTTAGACCATTATTACAAAATTGGAGAAGATCCTTTTCAAATCGTACCGAAGCGCTGGACCGATGCAGTTGCCAAATTCAGTGAAGACACATTGCAAGCATATGGAATTGTTCCGTGGCACATCAACATTATGAAGATGAAATTGCAAAAGGCTTTTGAGACAAAAAACGTAGATCTTATTCTAAAATATTCAGCTGACATTGGACACTACATCGGAGATGCTCATGTTCCATTGCATACTACTGAAAACTACAACGGACAACTTTCTGGTCAAAAAGGCATTCATGGATTGTGGGAAAGTAGATTGGTCGAAATCAATGCTGAGTCTTACGATTATTTTGTTGGAAAGAGCAAATACCTCAAAAGTACCCTTGAATTGGCTTGGGATGCAGTCAAAGGCTCTCACCATGCACTTGATTCTGTTTTGCGAATAGAAAAAGAATTAACCGCTGAATTTCCGAGCGACAAAAAATACAGTTTCGAACAACGAGGGAACACTACCATCCCTGTCTATTCCTACGAGTTTTCCCAAGAATACCATAAACGCATGAACGGCATGGTCGAAAGAAGAATGCGTGCAGCCATCATTGCAGTTGGATCAATCTGGTATACAGCATGGGTAGATGCCGGTCAACCCGACCTGGGATCCCTTCAGAATGTGCCGCCATCAACTGAGTTACTGGAAGAAATGAAAAGTGTTGACGAACAATTTCACAATGAGAAGCACAAGGGCAGGATCTGCGACTAAAATTAGTTTTTACTCTTTTGTAATAAATGAACACCGATGAAAAAACTATCTCTACTCGTAATTTTGGTGCTGATATGTTCAATAGGCAAATCCCAATTACTTGATCATAAATTCCATGTTTATGCTCGCTACAGCATGGGAATAGTTCAAACCGTTGGCTACAGCAACTATTCCTTGGATGGAGAGATTCTTTTGAAAAAGAATTTTGGATTGAATTATAATTTCGATTACCAAATACGCAAAGATTCCATCAATCAATTTCATACAAGCATGGGAATCCTTGGTGCTCCCGTTCTATTTGGAATTGGAATCAGCAATGCAGTTGACAGCGACACAACGAGTTCAGGTGCTTTTGGAATCCTTGGTGGACTTATCTTATTGGTGCTTCCTGATGGATTGAGTTACCATTATTCTCCTGCCTACAGATGGGACATATCACCGTATGCAAACATACTTGGTCTTGATTTTATAAAAGATAAAAAGACGTCTGACTTTTACCTGAAATATGCATGCTCATTTGGAGTGAAATCTACCTATTTATTTAATGATTTAATTACAGCCACAGCCTTTATTGAAACACGACAAGCAGCCCGATTCGGCTGGGGGTTTGGTGGGGGAATAGGACTTGGGGTTGTACTAGGACGTCACGATTCAGGAGAAATTCCACCAACAGAATGATACAAGTAGAAAACCTTTACAAAGAATTTGAGTTAACGCGTCAACAGCGCAAAGAACTCAATACAACAGATAAAAAAACAATTCCTGTAAATGGAATTAGTTTTGGATGCGAACCAGGAAAGATCTTTTCGCTTTTAGGTCCGAATGGTGCGGGAAAAACAACAACTCTTCGGATGTTAGCTACCATTTTTAAGCCAACTGCAGGAACCATTCAAATTGCCGGCATTGATGCCGTGAAAAACCCTGCTGAAGCACGAAAAAAGATTGGATTTTTAACTGGATCAACAGGTTTGTATGCTCGACTAACTCCTAATGAATTAATTCAATATTTCGCTGATCTATACGCTGTATCATCCGCTGATTTTGCACAACGCAAAGAACGTCTTTACACGCTTCTTGACATGCATGATTTTCAGAACAAGCGCATTGGTAAATTAAGCACCGGAATGAAACAAAAAGTTTCCATATGTCGCACCATGATTCATGATCCGGAAGTATTGATTTTTGATGAACCAACAAGTGGATTAGATGTCATCACGGCAGAAAACATTATTGAATTGATCAAGGATTGTAAAAACCAGGGTAAAACGGTAATCTTCTCAAGTCACATCATGAGTGAAGTCGATTTGCTTTGCGACGAACTCGCTATCATTCATAAAGGAAATTTATTGTTCGATGGCAGCATGGCTGATTTCAGATCGCAGATGCAAGCTCCTAATCTAACCGCAGAATTCATTCGTATTGTTCAACAATC
>JBKDKG010000191.1:0-4502 GCA_046345095.1 Flavobacteriia bacterium
CGTATTTATTGATCTGTATCGAGCGTATAAAATCGTCGATCATAGATCCGTATATTTTGTCGCTGTTCCTTTGGCTTTATCCACCGGGTACTTTTCCCCGTTTCGTTTTATCTTCTCCAGTACGATCTCCTTTACATCCAACCCGTGTTTCTCCGCCATCAAAAATGCATAGGCAAATACATCTGCCAGTTCCTCTTTGATTCGCTCCTTGTCAACATTATCTGAATCAGCTATATCTTTCCATAAGAACAGCTCATTGAGCTCCGCTATTTCAATACTGAGAGCCGTTGCTAGGTTTTTGGAATCGTGAAACTGTTTCCAGTCGCGTGCATCGCGGAATTCGACTAAGGCTTGGGTTATTTTTTCGATATCAGTCATGGCAAAGATGTAGCGGTTAAATATATAGATTAAAACACAGATTACTTTATTAGAATGTAATAAATTACAATGGTTTTTTATTCAAAAGGTCACATAATTCTTTCAAATGATAATACTTGTTTCAATCTATTTCCATCCTAATCAAGTTGTACGAATTTAAGAGCTAGACTATCTCTTTATAAATAACCCAGAATTTATTGAAGGGTTTTACATATTGAGAGAATAAATTATTGAAATCATTTCTGTTTATATTTTTTTTGGATTCTAACGTCGCTATTGGTGAAATTTGAAGATTTCATTTCAACAAAGTAATTCACTTAAGAAGAAAGAATACAAAAGAAATCATATTTTCAGAGGTATTCAACCCTAATAAATCACTCAACTTACCGTGAAAAGATGTATATTTGAATAACTTTTCACGGAATATTCAAGAGGTAGAAATGATAAACCAAACTACAAAAGATAAAATTGAGGCATTGCACCAGCAATATACATGCTTAGCAAAAGGCAATGAGTCTTTACTAAAGGAAATAGCCCTTGCCGAGATTCCTGAAATGGTTTACAACTCCAACGCAATAGAAAACTCAACACTTACCTTGGAAGACACGGAAAAAATTCTTTCAGGAGACGTTTTGAATCGAAAAGTAAATGTACGTGAGGTTTTTGAAGCCAAAAATTTAGCGAAACTCACCGAAACCTTATTAGAAAAAAACAAATCGTTGTTGAACATCAAACTCATTTTGAAATTGCATAAAACCTTGCTCACCAGCATTGACGACAGGATTGCGGGACGTTTTAGAAGTGGCAAAGAATGGGTGCGGGTTGGCAATCATCTTGGGGCAAATCCGCAGTTTGTTCCTTCACTTATGCATGAGTTTGTGGATAATTACAACCAGAATAAAATCAACTATTTTTTGGATGCTGTCGCTTATTTTCACGCTGAGTTTGAAACTATTCACCCTTTTGTTGATGGAAATGGTAGAATGGGTAGGGTGCTTATTAACCTGCAGTTAAATAACGCAGGTTTTCCGCCAATTATCATTCAAAATAAAAGTAAACATACCGAATACTATCCGCTTTTTACGAGGTACCAGTCAACCATGAAATTTGGAGGTTTTACAGAGTTGTTTGCCTTACTTTTGCAAGAATCTTTGCATAAACGAATAACCATACTTACGGCAAAAAAAATAATTCCACTTGCGCTATGGGCATCGCAAAAAGGAATTAAACCAAACGTTGCCGCCAATAAGGCCAAAAGACAAACGATTCCTGCCTTCCGCTTTCGCGAAAAATGGATGATTTCAGAAGAATTTATTCCTAACAACTAACTATCGAAATTGAAACTTTAGTCAAACACGCAAAGGGCGCGTTCGCAGAAAAGTAAGCACGGATAAAAATGCGATCCTTAAACAAAATCGGTCGACTTGCAACCAAAATTTTTACGTGAATCTAGCCACAGTCTTGGCCTGGCATCATACTTTTGGAAATTTTAAATAGGAGTAAATGAATTTTTCGATATCGCTTTTTGGAATGTCGTATTTCTTGAGCGCTGCGCGTACGTACTTAATGTCCTTTTCAACCGTTTCTGAGTAAAAACCTTTTTTTAAGTCTTGGGTGAAAAAATGTTTGTCCGGTGTCGCGGCCTGGTGATCATATGGATGAATAGGAGCGGAGATGACGCTAATTGGTATCTCTTTCATAGTCGGATCAAGTGCTTCGGTAGGAGAGGTGAGGTTTACTTGGTTTAATCCAATCGTTTTTTGTTTTATGTTGACATCAATCCAGAATTCTTTGGAGATATTTAACGCGTCGAAAACGTCCTTGTAATAAAGTGAGGTGCTGCATGTGCCGTTCGTTTTAATATCTAGCCAACATTCATTTTCATACAAGCGGAAAAGGATTTTATTCTCTATAACAAATAAATCAAATTTGAGTGTATAGGCGTCCTTTCGGGACAAATGGACAGGTCTTTTTATGGCCCTTAAGGCTTCGATGAATTCCCTACGTTCAATAGCAAAGGAAGCCAATACCGTTTGCAACTTTATATCCTGCGTTGAGTTTGATTCTTCAAAAAGTGAGGTCTGTTTCATAATTCATCAATTGGGCGGTTACGGTGTTTTTTATGTCTTACATAGCTTGTGCCGGAGGGTTCGCTGCGTTGCACGAATCTCCCGTCAAAGAACCCTTGACTTTTTTGTACTTCACGCTGCTGACCGACTCTTAGCTGGTGCAGTTTTTTAGTATCGTTATTCTTTCGTGGCATGATTCAAGTTTTTAAGTTGCCAAGTATAAAGGCGTTGCATAATGGTGATGATTGCTTCAATCACTAAGAACGAGTAAAGTGGCATTGGTATAACAAACCGATCGATGATGGTCCAACACATCAAGGATGTTACAAACGCAGCAAGGAGTCTAAGTGGGAAGTGTTTCATGGTCAGCTTTTTTTAGTCTGCCCTCATTTGGCAAAATTTAGACCATGATGAGAAAGTAAGTCTACAAGACGGTAAGATTAAAAAAAAGATATCAAATAAATAATTTGGTATCAAAATTTGACTAGTTTATGTTGGATTATAAGATTAAACGCTTTTTGTAAAGGGCTTTTTCACCTCATCTAAGACATAACATGTAACATTCAATTATGTCCTTTTAAAATGGTTCTTAAAATTAAAATTCAGTCGAGGTTTTATATTTTTAAATTGATGGAAGTAATATTGCCAACAATTAATAGAGATTTGCTGAAATTTAAACTCTAAGATTTTGCTAAATGATTATACTATGGAAATAATAGAAGGAAAAGTTTGTCCCTACTGTAGGTGTGAAACAAAAAAGGTTTCATCTGATAGGATTTATGGTAAAGACTATTTTCCCGGTAAATTTTTCCTTCAGTGCCCAGAGATCAAAGAACATTATGTTGGTATTAGATTTGATGGAAAGTCATTAGGCAGTCTGGCAAATAAAGAATTGCGTGAATTAAGAAAAGTGGACTTTAATACTTTCGCTGTTAGACATTATGCACAAGACATAAAACATAAAAAAATCACTTCACTCTAACAAACATTCCATCTGAAAATATGAATTCCTGTTTTTCGATCTTGATCTTTTGACCTTCCCACAAATGAGCCATTTCAGTAAGATGGCTATTCATGGTGTGCACAGATCCGCCTGTTTTCATTGCTAATTGCAGATAGGCTGGTTCAATGTCCGTATTGGTTTCACAGAGAATAATGTGCACTGGTTTTTTAATATTGTGAAGTAATTCCATGTCGCGTGGAGGGGCACCATTGTCCGCAATGAGGAGGTATCCGTTGGCTTTGGGAGTTTTGTCCATAGCATACAAAAGAGCTTCAATGTCATTTTCCTCGGCATCACCGCCTCCATTGCTGTTTTTCACTGTCTTAAAAGCTAGTTTTCGAACTTCTGAAAAATTCACATTGTGTTCATAATAGATACCACCACATTTACCGTCAATCTTTGCATCATCAGGGGTGATGTCTCCATCGTTGAAGAAGAATACATCTGAAATTTTGTTTTGAGAAGTATTGAGAGCAAACCACAGAGTCACTTGTGAAGCATATGGGTACATCGATCCAGTGAAATCAGCAATGACGGATGAGTTTTTGAGATTCAGCGTGTTCAATAAATGGTATACTGTTGTATCTGCCATATTTTCTATAGTGCGTTTGGCTGTTTCCTTACTCATCTTTTCAGGGAGAATCCAGTCCAATGGGGTATATGTATCGCTACCAATCTTTTTATAGAGGATCACTATTCCGTGAAATAGTTTTTTGGCTTCTTCTTCAGAATGACAATTGGTTTGCCGAATCATTTTCCAGTTAACCATAGTATCCGTTAGAAGGTCTTTTCTAAGGTCAGACACTACTTTTATTCGTGACCTGTTTAATGCTTTGAGATCAATGCCTATTGGGTGATCGGTGTAAACAAGATGAATCTGAACCACGGCTGAATTTTTTATTATATCGCGCTCTATTTCTGAAAGCACTAAAGAATTGCCATAAGACATAGGCAAAGTGATTGATCCAAGTGTACTGGCGTTAAGTGCATATATCGGGGCAACGATTTCTTTCTGTGCCAGGATATCATCTGCGGTGCGAATTGCAAAGGTC
>JBKDKG010000192.1:0-4352 GCA_046345095.1 Flavobacteriia bacterium
CCACTGTCTGTTACACCGTCCCAATTGAATACGCCACTGCTTCCAAGTAATTCATTTTTAAACAATGACCTAATGACTCTGCCTCTGTCATCATAGATTGTCAAAGTCGCCAAAAGTCCTGTTTCAGCCATTTCGTAATTAATTTGTAGCACGTCCTCAAATCCATCATTATCGGGAGAAATAGTGTTTGATGTAAAACTAAAATCGCCCGATGAAACTGTTGGTCTGTATTGAGAATTTTTACCGCCCGGCGTTGCAAATCCAATTGCCTCTGCAGCCGAATGCCAATTTGATGAGCTATTCGAACTGCCTGAAGGATCTATTCGTTCCAAAGAAACACCATCGGTGACGTCCAAAAGTTGAAAATGCCAATCGACTGAATAGGACACGTTGTCCATAACTTGGTTGTTAAAAATCAAATACACAGTGCTTGAATCTACATTGAAGCTTGGTGTTTCACAATACACAAAATGTCCTGTAATCGCCGAAGGATAATTCTGTTTAACAAAAGCCGAATCCTTCCCCAAAACAGCATAGCCTTTTGCTGGAAGATAAAAATGGTCACTTACAAATTTTTGGTTTGAAATCGTGTCGTTGTCAAAATTCCCCAAACTCCAGTTTTGAAGATCCAACAACTTGTCTGAATTGTTATAAACCTCAATCCAATCATAGCCTCCTGTGTAGGGGTCAAATAATATTTCATTGATGACAACATCTCCGACTTGGGCAATTTCCGGAAGTGCAAATACACCGCTTAAAGAAGTATTATTCATCCAGCAGTCCGCAACATTCTGAAGGGAAATTGTATACGTTTGACTTCCTGCAAGGTTCTCGACAAATTGCAAAGTGGTCATGTCTGATCCTGCTGAAGGCACAAAATTGTTAGCAATCGTTAGCATTGGATTGGTCAAAAAATTAGCATTTTTCAATGACGTAGAATCCATGCCTTCTGAAAAATGGATTTCGAGGTAATTTGGTGCCAAAGCGATTAATTCCGTAATTTGGGGAGCCTGAATATCTGAAGTTGCATCGTACACACTGTTTTGATTTCCCGGAGTGCCGCCAAGAACAGCATTGCTTGCTATCCAATTGTCTGCAGCAGAGCAAGGATCATTTGGGTTAATTAATTCAAGAGAATAACCACCGTCCATTTTGGTTGGATCCTGATACCAATTGTCTGTGTAAGTTATTTTATCGAGCAAATTCCCATTGTTGTCTTTAAGGACAATATCATCACCTGAATTATTTAGACTTGGAAAACTTGTAACTCCCAATGCCTGTATCGAGAAAGTATCAATGTTCCCTGTTGAACATAGGATTTTGTATTCGCCTGGATAAAGCCAACCCGAGAGCAGTGTTCCATCAGAAGATGCATCACCGAGTTTCCATCCCGTTAAGTCAAAATATTTAGTGCTCTTATTAAAGATTTCCACGTATTCAACCTCAGGCAAACCAACCACTGGTGATTGATCGCACATAAATTCATTGATTATAACATCGCCTTTCATTGGTGCTTCGCCAACTAGGTATGTAAATTGGGCAGATTGATTACCTGAAATATTCAATGAAAGATCAGCAATGTTATTGGTTGAAAGAGTGTACGCTGTGCCGTTGGAAATTGCAGTGCCCAATAGCAAATGGACCAAAGCAGGATTGGAACCGTCTATTGTGGCGGAAGCAATTGTTAAGGCTGGAGACAAAGAAAAATTAGTAATTGATGATGCGGATGTGACATCCAATGCCTCGTTGAAGAGCACGTCTACAGCTGTGGAG
Organism: Flavobacteriia bacterium; assembly: GCA_046345095.1. Taxonomy (GTDB): domain Bacteria; phylum Bacteroidota; class Bacteroidia; order Flavobacteriales_D; family Crocinitomicaceae; genus M0103. Next base: position 1,774 of record JBKDKG010000192.1, read on the forward strand.
TTGACAGCCGAGACTGAAAGTAGAACAGGTGGTGTAACATCATAAATGATTGGGCCAATGTAAAAATCATCAAAGAAATGCTTCAAAATAAAGCTTGCCGTTGATTGAGTAATACTAACCCCAAAATATGAACTTGAATTTACCGATGCATCATTCACTGAGCCTTCAGCAAAATAGGAGGTGCCCGCTCCAGTAATATCTCGCTCCAATGTCCAATCGTTCGCAGAAGTTCGTTTCACTTTTATTTTTAACGTATTATTTGATGTGTTTGTAATCCCATCGGTACCATCAATAATTTTTGTCGCTGTGCCTGCTACTCTTTTAAAAAGTGAAATCTCATCCGTTGTTCCGCCAATTCGAACAAAATAACCATTCATTCCTGCAGACATAAGGTTCGATTGATCTGCCATTAAATAAATATCAACATAATTTGCGCTTGAGGTGTTGATCTGCAAGTTTGTCCAAAATTCCCATTGACAATTCGTAGCTGTTGTGCTTGCAGATGAAAGATAAAACGTCGTGCTTGGAATGACCTTATTAGAACGTAATTTATTGTTTCCCGCAACATTCACAATCGTAAAAACGGAATCATCACCTTGCCATGTTGGTGAAGTTGAAAAATCGCCGTCTGTAAAACCCTCAGTAAACTGAGCATATACTGAAAGGGACAAAGCGAAAAAAAACAAAGCGAAAAAGTATTTCATTAGTCGAACTCTTTGCTGCTAAATATACTAATTTTGACAATCGTTTAATGTGAAGAAATTATTATGAAAGTTGCAGTTGTAGGCGCCACCGGAATGGTAGGAAATGTAATGTTAAAAGTCTTGCGTGAGCAAAATTTCCCAATAACCGAACTAATCCCTGTTGCTTCAGAAAAATCAGTAGGGACTATCATCGATTTTGGTGGACTTCAATTTACCGTGGTTGGTTTGGCAACAGCTGTTGAAATGAAACCAGATGTAGCCATTTTCTCTGCGGGAGGAGAAACATCCTTAGAATGGGCTCCAAAATTTGCAGAAGTTGGAACAACTGTAATTGACAACTCATCGGCATGGAGAATGGACTCAACAAAAAAGTTGGTGGTTCCTGAAATAAATGGAAATCTTCTCACAGAGGATGACAAAATCATTGCGAATCCAAATTGCAGTACAATTCAGTTATTACTCGCTTTAGCGCCACTGCATAAAGCATATAAAATCAAACGTGTCGTTGTTTCAACCTATCAATCAATTACTGGAACAGGAGTGAAAGCTGTTCAACAAATGGAGAATGAACGTGAAGGAATTTCAGGTGACATGGCTTACAAGTATCCTATTGATAAAAATTGTATTCCACAATGTGATTCATTCTTGGAAAACGGCTATACGAAGGAAGAAATGAAACTGACAAACGAAACAAAAAAGATTTTGGATCCATCAATTCATGTAACCGCTACAGCAGTAAGGGTGCCTGTCGTTGGTGGACATTCTGAAGCCGTTAACGTAGAGTTTGAAAATGATTTCGATTTGTCTGATGTGCGTCGTTTGCTTCACGAACAATCCGGCATCACATTAAAAGACGATCCAACCACTTTTTCTTACCCAATGCCTAAATATGCTGAGGGAAAAGACGATGTATTTGTTGGACGCCTTCGTCGCGATGAATCACAGGCAAATACGCTGAACATGTGGATTGTGGCAGATAATTTGAGAAAAGGGGCGGCAACCAATGCGGTTCAAATTGGTAAATTATTGATTGAGAAAGGATTACTTCCTTCCAGCTAATTTAATATCCATTTATACACTGTTGTGTCATTTGGATTCAAGTTTCAACGCTTGAATATTTATGCATTCTCGCTGAATTCGACACTAATTATCGGTTTTCAATGTCTATTTTTCTTCGAAAATTATCTTTTGGAAACCTCACAACATTTTTACGAAGCCTACAAGGAAGCTAGGACTCGACTTGAAGCCACGCTCAATCTGATTCAGAAAGAAGATTTGAGTAAAAAATTACACCCTTCGCCAAACAGCATAGGTTTTTTAATGCGGCACATCGCTGATGTAGAATTGCTATTTGCTAAAAATGTTTTCAAAGCATCCGAAATTCAAGTGAGGGCAAAAACACTCATAGATCAAAAAGATACCGGTGAATGGTCGGATCTCAATGAACTGACTGATTATCTCAAAATCTCTTCCCAAAGCATTCTAACTGCAATTTCCAATCAAAAAGGAGATAATTGGGGTGACAAAGTGACCACAAAAGAATTTGGTACAAAATCAAAATCCGAGGCATTCGGGCGAATCATCTCACACACAGCCTATCACGCAGGACAAATTGCACTGATAAAAAAATATGGTAGTTGATTTTTAATTGGTGATAGTGACTTTATTTTTTGAAAGCCATTAAAACATTTTTGATTTAAGTGTTTCTCTCGGAATACCGTGAATTATGTTTCCATCATTTTTTGAATAATTCAAGGAAAAATCCAGGCCATATGAAACTTGCTCATTCTTTCTTCGCCCCATTCAATTGAAATCCAAGATGTATTTCGTGCGATCCTCCAGAAACATTATTGTTCAGTTTGGAAACAGTTAGTT
>JBKDKG010000193.1:0-11166 GCA_046345095.1 Flavobacteriia bacterium
CAATTGAATTGGATTGTACCAATCGAATTCGTCAAACGAAAGGTAAATTCAATCGAATGGCAACGGATGAAGAAAAATCCATTATTCGCATGTGGGCGATAGAAAATAAGTTGAAGTACGCATCCTGACGGTTGAGAAGACTTCTGTATTATTCTTTTTTTTAATCAGCTTCATTTAAGATTTGAATTGTTGCTTTTCTTAAGCTAAAAAAATATGTATGGCCGTCACAATTAAATTCTTTGGGGAAGGATTGCGCATCTGGATGTGTGAGATTTCAAATGAATTGATGGATGAAATGCGGTATATAAAAGAGGCCAATAAACTTGATTGGGAGGAGCTATTTTTTAACCTAAGTTTCCTGCATAAAAAAGGATTCAATCACTGGAGTGATATGGCCGTGGGAAAAGAAATAAAGATCTTTTTGTGCAACGACACCAATAAAATTGAAATTAAACAAAATAGAAAAGTCTTAGAGCGCATCCGTTCTAGGGACCTTCATTTAACAGAGACACTATTTCCACTGCACCAAACGGAAGATGTTCAGATTGAATTTACTAAGCCTTCGAATGGGGTGCTTTTTATACTTTATCAACTCGAAATAGGAACCTTTGCAAAATTTGAATTACCTGACCAATTTGACATCAACCAATTAAACTTTCAAATGACCAATCCGTTTGGCCTCTTGGATCAAAAAGGCCTCTTGCAATTGCATTACAATTCCAAAATTTTAAAGTCAACTGGCGACGATACCCTTGTCCGCTCATCCAGGGTATTGTTTATGTAAAGTAGATCAATACGCTCATCATTCTGTACATTCAAGGCCTTGATTTTATTGTTGTTGTTTTATTTCTTCCAAAAGTAAACCCTGCTTTTGAAAAAGTTTTATCGAATACTAGTGTTTTTCCTTGAATAAAATATTTATTTTTAGTTCGTGTTTAACAATAATAGTTTCAGCTTCGACTTACCATTTAGTGCAAAAAAAGCACTGTAAGTAATTCACTATTAGCAGCCATAAATTATGTTCCTATTTAGACCTACAAGTTTTTTGATTGTCATTGCTACGTTGGTATTCGTCATAAGATTCTTTTACAATATGCAGCAAGCCATGAATTCTGTCAGTCCTAAAAACAGAGCGATGGATGGCGGTATGGTGTGGTTGAATTTTGTTCCATTGTTGAATTTTGTTTGGGTGTTTATTTTCAATAATGCACTTCAGACTTCATACCGAAAAGAATTCAAGGAGAAAGGTATTCATTCGAAAGTAGATCTTGGTTCCGGGATTGTTTATCCAGTGCTTAACCTTGCGATGTTCACTTTTCCTTTATTTGCAGGATTCTTTGTCGCGGCAACGAATCAAGATAGTTATCAGGTAGTTGAGGATTTGAATGATTGGTCTACAATTGTTTATGTGATTTTTGGATTTGGCACTCTTGCCATGTGGATTGTCTTTTGGAATGAGGTAATGGCTTTGAAAAACATATTGTTAGTGCATTCAGATTACGGAAGGAATAATCATGAGTCAACTCATTCGAACAATTTTAACACTCGTTCCAATAAAGTGAATACATCCGGACCGATATTAAGTTCTGGGAATAGTGATCGTATAAGTCAATCTGCTTTCCCAAAAATAAAACAGCAAAACGATTCTCATAAAAAAGAGTCTACGGTTGAAAAAATCAAGAAATATCACGAAATGTTTTCCGAAGGTTTAATATCAGAGGAAGATTTTAACACAATAAAAAAACAAATTTTAGAAGACAAAAATGGAAGATAATTTTGAAGAATTGAAGGGGTTGAAGCAAATGCTTGAGGCAGGAGCTATTACAAATGAAGAATTTGAAAAATTAAAGTCAGACCTGCTTAGGAAAAGTATGGCTAAAGATGGAGTAAAAAGTGCCATGGAGCCATCTGCTTCCAGCAAGTTTTTTAAGAAATATAAATGGATTTTTATAGCAATTCCTATCTTGGTAATTGGGGTTTATTTCATCATTCAGAATTCAAAACCAGATCCTAAAGAAGCAGGTGAAACTCTTGCTGCCCAATATTGCGACTGCCAAAAACAGAACAATGAAGAGTACTTAGCCAAATTAAATGAGATTATTGCTCAGTTTGAAGATAGTGGTTTTGAATATTCTAGTGATGTTGATAAGACCTTGGATCAATTAGCTAACGAATATGGTATTAACACACTAAATCCGACAATAACAGCTTGTTATAAAAAGTTTAATCTTGAAAATCAAGAAGCTGAGCTCAATTTTCCAAAAGGTTCATCTGAGGGTAAAGACTTTTGGTTTGCATATCAAGCAAAGGTTACCGGTAACGAAGAGCTGATTAGTCAAACCCAGAAGATAAATGATCTACAAACTGCAATTTATGAGAAAAAAGAATCAATTGCATACAGTGATCCTAACGAGTTGAAGTACAGAAAAAATGCAATTTTAAATAAGATGAATAGTTTTTATTCAGCTTATTCAGGAGGGTATCTGGATGCTTATAATTTTTTCTCCTACAATGTGGAAAAGTACTTGGGTAAAAAGAACATTACACCCACAGATATAAATCTTCTTATAAAGCAAAACACAGACTGGACAGAACCTTCATTTCGCATGGCCACTGAAACTGTTAATATGGTGAATAGCTCAATCGATGGGGAAACTTGGGAGTACGCAACTGAATTTCAATGTTACAGACCAAGTAAGGAGAGGTATCAAATATCAAATATTTGGTACGAGGTGAAGTTTAACAAGTCGGGCAAGATAACCAGTTATAGGGAGAAAAGGGTTGAAAACACGAAGTACTTTACTCCTGAAGAGTACAATTCTATGAACGGTTATCCTGAGGAGGAAATGGTAGAGGAAGCCGATTACTGAAAAAATCGATTTTTGTGTTTGAATTGAGCTGAATCGCATTTATGTAATCTAGCCACTTTTATTTATTGAGGTATTCGAAAATCGGTTCGAACGCTTTTATTAATAATTCTTGAATTTGATTTACAGTATTTTTTTTGAGTAATCAATTGAAATTAATTTTCTTATACGATGAAATTAGACGTCGAAAAACTAAGTTTTTTTGAAAAAACAAGTTACAACAACGAAACAGGCAACTTAGAATATTCTGCTGATTTTGGTGCAGACGGAACCAATGATTTCGTAGCTTTTCAAACAGACAGAGATCATGACGGTTTTTTTGATTCTGTTCAGACAGATTTCAATAACGATGGAGTGATTGATTCATCCGTTGATTACAATGATTTGAATGCTGACGGTTTCTTTGACGAGATCAGTTATGATTTTGACAATGATGGAACGGCCGATATGTTGACGCAATTCAAGGATCTGGATGGCGATGGATTTACAGATCAAATTGCAAGCGATTTTGATAATGACGGTGTCGTTGATGCAACATCAACCTTTATAGACAGAGATGGGGACGGTTTTACAGACCAAATTGCGGATGACGTAGATGGAGACGGAATCGTTGACATGACTACAAATTTTAATGACAGGGACGGAGATGGCATTACAGATCAGATTAGCTCTGATTTTGATGGAGATGGAGTGGCTGATTCGATTACTGAAATGAACGATACCGATGGTGATGGAATGATCGATACGATAACGGATGATTTTGATGGTGATGGAATAATTGATTCGACCACAAGGTTTGAAGATTTGGATGGTGATGGGATAACAGATCAAATCACGAGTGATTTCGATAACGATGGAATTATGGATTCCATGACCACTTTCGAGGATATGGATGGAGATGGTGTAATGGATCGAATTTCAGATGACTTTGACGCGGATGGTATCACGGATTCTGTTACTGAATTCAGTGATTTAGATGGGGATGGGATTACGGATTCAATCATGAGTGATTTTGATAATGATGGCTTTGCTGATTCTTTGTCCTCTTTTGGTGATTCAGATTTAGGAGGATTTGATGATGCAGATGGCGAAGCCTTGGGTGGAATTTTTGATATGTTTTAGAATATGGCTACCAAAAAGAAAGCTTTCCCGATCAGAATAAAACCTGAATACTGTAAAAATGAACTAAAGTTTATTCTAAATAGTATCGGTAAACTGAAAAGTGTTGATGCTGAAAAAGGAATCTATAAATCTACATATCGCTATGGCCTTCAAAATATTCAAATTATTGCCGCAATAAAGGAGAATAAGGGTTTGTCAGTTATTCAGGTAATGGGAAAAACGGATGATGTTTTTGGTACTGGGGCAGACAAGGCAATACGGAAGATAGAAGAATCTTTAAAGCATTTAGAATCAAAGTATTCAATTGATTATGATATTGAAAGAGGGTATTCATTGATAATCAAAGGTGATTATGAGACAGGTTATTCCTTGCTGAAGAACGCAGAAAGCAAGAGGTCCGATAATATTAAATTGAATTATGGTCTAGGATTGTACTTTGCTCATAGTAAAGATGAAGGTAAGGCTGAACAATACATAAAAAAGGCAATCCAACATACAATTGAGGATCAAAAGGTTGCATATCGGAAAATGATTGCGGTGCAATTGTTCAAACTGGATTCTTTTTATCTTGCAAAAGAGGTTTTTTTTCCAGTCTTGGAAATCGATCGAAAAGAGGATACTATTCTCTTATTTTTACTCATTAACCTGAAAGCAGGAGCCATCGATCAAGTAATTAGATGTCTTATTGAAAATTTCAAATCTTCTCCATCGCTATTTATCAAGTTGTATCGCGATAAGGGGGTGTCGAAAGATGAACGGGATGTATTAATTCAAAAACAGTCTCTTCTTATTAAGACAATTAGGAAAAATACGGTTTTTAACCTTTCAAACAATAGTATTGCCTTTTTACTTGAGCAAGGACGAATAAATGAGGTTTCTGATTATCGAAAGTGTGTAAAGCAATTCTATGAACGAAGTAATATTTCTTTCGAAGTCTTTGTACTCAGTTTTAATCAACTTAGTGGAAAAGCTTTAAAAATCAATGCGCTCGCTGTTTCATTACTAACTGAGAAAAATAAATCTGCGATCAATGAATTTTCCGAAAAGGTGCGATTACTTGCAGATATTACGAACAGACTTGAACAGGAAATTGATTTTTCCGATTTTCAAAATACGTTCATTCAGGTAAAAAGTGTTTTGGAAAAGTTGGATAATATAAACTCTTTTGACGTTTTTTACCGGATTCTAGGAGAATGCAAAAATATGATTCCTCAGTTGTCAGATGTTCTTTTTAAGGCAAGTGAATTAACCAACAATAGAATTTCATATTTTCTAGATAAGGGCATGAGTGCTGAGGCCCAGGATCTTATTGCTGAATACAAGGCTTGTTTCAATGAAGACCCTGTCGATATTCAACTTTTTCATGAAAGATTAAAAAGAATCCAACTAAATCGAAATATTTCACAAGGGAATGCATCGGTTGTAGATAAGTTGAAAAAGTACCATGAAATGTTATTGGAGGGCTTGATTACCCAAGATGATTTTAACATGATCAAAAAGGAAATATTAAATGGTTAATTTATAGTTCAGTTGTATAGATTTATCCAACTGAAATTATATATTTGGATACCATTAACATTGAATTTGCTTCAACATCTTTCTTTTAACGGTCAAAAAGTGGAATACCTGCTGCACGGACAGGTGTTTAAACTGAATTACGTTTTTTCCAGAACACTTTTTGTGGTTGTGAAATACAACAATGGCACTTCCTTTTTTCGTCGATTTTATGTTAAAAAAGCAAGTGGTACGTTCGAAAATGTCACAAATGCGTATAGTCCTCAAATTATATTCTTTGCCTTTGGTTGGAGCATTAAAAGGTATAAGCAGCAATTTAAAATCAATTTTTTGAACACGATCGTAAGAGAAATGAGGCCACGTCAATTGTCTTCGAATGTTACGCAAAGAATGGATGTGAATGCAAAAAATGTTTATTTGAATCAGATTGCTTTTAGTGTTGAAAGCACGAAAGTTCAACCAAACTTAATCACGACTTTTACAAGTGTCGATTTAGACACAAATTATTTATCCTTTAAAACAGCAGCGAATGCAAAGTCCGAATTATCTGAATGAAAATCCAAGCCGTGTAACACGCTTTCTTTGGTGGTGTGCAGGAGCTGATGCTTTTTTCTTAAAGCAATCACCGATGCAGGATCGCGTGAAATATGCCGGAATTGGCGGAATCGTATTTTGTACAGGTCTCTTGGCAGCCGTATCCGGGGGATATGCCTTTAACACAATATTTGGTCCGAAGGGAGATGCAATTGATGACACAGCATTGACAATTGGAACGCGCATTGGTGCACTGATTTTTGGACTTATTTGGGGTACGATTATATTCAACCTGGATCGTTTCATTGTTTCAAGCACAGGAAAAGGAGATGGAACAGATAAAATTACATGGAAAGAAGTAGGGCAGGCGATGCCGCGTATCATCATTGCGTTGATATTAGGGTTTGCTATTTCGGCACCGTTGGAAATCAAGATATTGGAATCTGAAATCAACTCTGAATTGAGCAAATACCAGCAAGAATATACGGAGGAGTTGAATAAAACAACGGATATTGTCTTTAAACAGAAACTGGCAAAACTTGAAAAAGATAAGGCAGAGTATGAAGTGAAACTTACGGGCTACGAAAAAGAGCTGAAAGTATTTGATGATGAAATTGATGATCTTGTTGCCCGTCAGCAATCAGAAATGCAGGACAAAAGGGCCTATGGTTTTGGTCCGGTTGCTAAAAAAATGCAAAGCGATATTGATACCAAACGCGCTGAGAAAGACAAGTATGTAGTCCTGAAGGCAGCAGAAGTAAAAGGGTGGAGGAAACAGTTGAACTTCAATGATGACCAAATCAATAAACAATCGGATGATTTGCGAAAAGCATACAAAGACAATGAAAAGAAAGCCCATGGATACGATGGATTGTTGAAGCGTATTCAGATCAGTCACGAGATAGGCGGTGTGATTCCTTGGATTATTTTAGCAGTATTCCTGTGCATTGAAATGGGGCCTATTTTCTTTAAAATGATGATGAACAAAGGAGTTTATGATTACATGGTGGAGAACTATAATTTCAAGAAAAATGTTGAAAATGGTATCTACCGCGAGGACAATATGTATGAAGGAGCGAATGGCTTGATCTACATGGAGAAATGGAATTACTTGGAAGTGGAATTGGCCAAGGATGAAAAAATGAAAAAGATTGCCGAACAAGCCAAGATAAATGGAGAGATAATCGCAAAATGGTCAGAGAAAACCATGGCAGATGTGAAACAAAATCCGACTGCCTTTTTTACTGAAGGCAAAGACAGCGAACAATCAAATAACGCGTAAATTTTGTTGGATCGAGGAGTCATAAAATTACTGGGTCTAGAGCCCGCTGTCTACGAATCAATTGGAAGCGGAGAAAAGTCACTTTACAGATTGGTGTTCATCTGTTTTGTTGCTCTATTTGTTATTTCCATGATTTCAGGTTATTACCTAGCGTTTTTATTGACTTCAAATTATCTCTATTCGCTAGTACTAGGAGCTTTTATCGTATTTGTTGTCACTTTTGTTTTTCGTTTTTCACTGATTATTATCCGCAAACCTATTTCCGCGCCTGAATCAGAAACAGTTGAACTGTCAACCAAAACAATCACTTCTTTTCCAGCCAGAATACTCGAAAAATTGAAAGGTATTCGGTTTACTGCAGATGGTCCTATTCCAGGATTTTCATCGCTACTAAGAAGTGTATTTTTAGGAATGTTTGCCTTGGTTGTTTTATTTCCATTAGCGTCGTTTTTACATCCAGTTGAAGTTAAAAACCTGATGGAAGTTAAACGCAAGGAAGTCATCAAGGATTTTAAAAAACAACAGCAATTTCAGCGCGACAAACTAAGCAGAGAAGAATTAGCCATTCGGGCCGATTTGATGCGCAAGATAAATTTGGGTCAGCGAACACTTTCAAAAAACAGTTTCAGTGTAAGAAAAGCGAAATCTGACCTGAATAAAACGTCAATCTTTTATCAAAATGAAAAGAAAGCTTTAAAAATTGAGCAACATACGGAGATGAAAAACTTTCGAACCAAAATTTCAAAAAAGTTCTTCCCGATGTTGATCTTTCAGTATGCACATACCTTTCGTTCTTTTAATTCTATTGCGTTTTTGATCTTAATCCTTTTTATCCTTCCGCAGATCATGATGGTATTGTTAAAAACAGGAAAAAACTTCAATTATGCGAAAACATCTGCACAACTATACCAGCAATCTATTTTGATTGAATACCAGTCCGTGATTGACGCTGCTAATCGTGATTTGAATCAGCGATTTAAAAAACTCGATAAGACAATTGTTATTCAAAGTAGTTATGCGGACGCACCTTTCAACTCAAAGAAATCAACCTTTACAAGGAAGAATATGACCTATCAATCTTTTCTGGATTCTTTCAATACGCCAAAAACTGTTTAACTGGAAAAGAAGCTCACATATTACAAAGGTGATTTATCGTGTCAATTTCAGCTTTCAAAAGTAGAAAAGCTCAATGCAACCGATTCACATGCAGGGATTGTCCTTCAACCGCGATTCAGGTTGCAAAATGCGGTTGAAATAAATCCCGAAGATTACCCCAACGTTGAGCAGTTGACACATTTGCCGCATTTGATCCAAGAAGGCGCTTTTGATGTAGAAATTTACGCAGGTCAGGATGGTAAAACAGGAACAAGGAGGCATGTCGAAAAAATCCTTTTGTTTCTGACTAAAAACGCTGAAAAATCAGCAGATGAATCAGTTGTTAATTGGGCCTCCTATTCGTTCAAGGAAAGACAAGCATTCTACAACAGTTACCTTGCTCAGTCGGGACATATAGGGCAGCATGGTCGCATTGATGGTGAAGCGTATATCATTTGCGTTACCCAATTTGATGAAAAAGGATTGGAGCTCATTGATCCAATTTTTACGTCACCGGCTTCTTTAGAGTCAAGATCCGGCTGTTTGGGCAAGCAAGTCTTTAGAATTTTTGATTTCAACACACGTGTCAAGAACAGATTGAATGCACTTTTTGGAGGGATTTTTAAAACAAACTTAATTGGGAATGAACCGAATGGGTGTGCTCCAAGTATGCTACCAAGTGGCTGTTCTGGTCCAGGATGTATGAAATTTGGATGTGGTTTCTTGAGTTTGATCTTTGCACTGGGCATGCTTCTGTGGTTGCTGCGTTGTTTTCTTTTTGGTGATTGCGGCAACTCCAACTCATCAGCAAATACACGTGGTTCCAAGATTGTACATGATACAGTCTATGTCGTTAAACAGAAAAGCGACACAGTTAATTACGTAGATGAAACGACCAATACATCTTACAAAATGGTTAGTTTGCCCAATGTGCAATTCGAAAAAGGTAAAGCCATCTTGTTAAACTCATCATTGGGACAGCTAAATGAGTTAGCCAATTACTTGCTTGAAAATCCAGATGTCAAGGCTGAGATTATCGGTCATACGGACAGCGATGGTGATGCGTCTAGAAATAAGCGTCTCTCCAAGGAAAGAGCAGAAGCAGTGAAAAAATACATTACAGATACTGGAGTGGATCCATCAAGAATTAAAGCGACAGGAAAAGGAGAGGAAGAGCCGGTAACGGAAAATGAAACTGCTGAAGGCCGTGCGATGAATCGAAGGGTTGAAGTGAAATTGACACAGTCGAATACGACTAAAACAAAACGTACAAAACAAGAAGGAAATTGAGCTTGATTCCGCAACATACAGATGCGTCCTTTTTCAAAGGAAAGTTGACGGGAATCTTCTTGCCCAAAGAAAACAGTCATTCGGGAGAATTCCACTTTTATGAGATTCGTTGGAGTTATCTTAAAATCACAGATGTTGAGGTGCTTGAATCAGTAGATGTGAGAGACTTGAAAGTAGGTGATTTCTGGCATGCTAAAAGGTTGAAAGCCAAAAAAAAATGGCAGCCATACCAAGTTGACTTTCCACGAATCATGAAGCGCCCCGAGATTTTTATTCCAAGAGGCGAAGTGGATTTTTATTCCGGGACCTTACTCAATGTTTACATTCGCAACTTTGACTTGTCAAAACTTAAAAAAAGATCTTTTGAAGCTTGGTCTGAGGTAACAGCAGATATATACTTTCAGCTTGAAAAACCAAAACCGCCAATAGTTCCGGCCCCAATTCAAAAGGTCAATGAGAATAGTGTGAAAGTACCCGTTGCAGAAGCAATTGCGGAAAATCCTATTGTTACTCCAGTCTCTGAAATAGTTGAGCCAATTTCTGCTACAGTATTACCAGGGAATAATGCAGCAGTCGTCAATAAGAAAAGACCTGGGTGCGTCTTTTTGCTTAGTCTATTCTTTTGGGGATCTATTATTTCTGCTCTTTTTAAAGCCGGTTCTGTATTTCTTATTCCTGCCATCTTAATTGGACTTTCCTATTTTATTTTCCGCAGATTCAGATCCTCTTGTCTGCCAATGTTGTTTGCCTTAATCATCTTCATTATTGGAGGGTTGATAGCGCTGCAACACTTACCAAGCAAAGCGAGACAAACGAAGCCACAACAAACGAGAGAAGGGGAAGTGAAAATAGCGCCTCCAAAAAAAATAAAGAGAGACGGCAGTGAGGCAATTGATTTTTCCAGTGAAAAGCACATTCGATGGTGGGATTTTTTCAAATCTTTGTACAAAGCAGATTACACTACCTCCAACAATTCATTCTTTGCAAGCAATGAGGTACACCGGCGACTAGCATCTGCAACCAGTGCACAAACCAGCATTGATTTCTACACAGAGTTGTACCGAGGGTTGGATCGGATGGATAGCCAGAAAATAGATTCAATTGTAGTTATCTTTAGAAATTATGCAGGGCGCAAACACCTCTCTGCCATAAGGACAGCGGAAATGGTCACAACATTTGTGCAGGAAATTCCCTATTACCTTGTCCACGATTTGTCTTGTCAGGAGGCCATAGACCAATCCAATTCGCAGTTTTTAACGGATTACCATGCAGAGGGAAAACCCTGTCTTGCAAATATTCCAGGTGGCGTGCAATCTCCCTATGAGTTCATGCACAATTTGAAAGGAGACTGTGATACTAGAAGTTTATTGGCTTTTTCAATTCTTAAAAAGATGGGTATTTCTGCTTCCGTTTGGGTAAGTGAATCCTATGGACATAGTATTTTGGGAGTTGGTTTACCGG
>JBKDKG010000194.1:0-11795 GCA_046345095.1 Flavobacteriia bacterium
CGCCAGAATTCTTAGCAATTCCGCCGCCTTCATATTTGTAAATATGACTTTCTTCGTGACAAATTATTTCGCCACCCGGTTGCACGTGCACATTGATCGCAATTTGATTTGTCTGAGTACCAGACGCACAAAACAACGCATCTTCTTTTCCAAATAAATCTGCCGCAAAACGCTGCAATTCATTGACCGTTGGATCTTCAGAAAACACATCATCACCTAATTCAGCATGGAACATAGCATCCAACATGCCAGATGTCGGTTTCGTTACAGTATCACTCCTAAAGTCGATCATTCGTTTAAATTTGACAATGAAATTAACGCTAACTTCACAATCACTGAGGTATTTTTTACTTTTTTTGAAAGAATGGAAATCATCAACTATCTCATAATTGCACTTAGCGTCCTTTTTGGCGCATCGCTCACCTTCTTTTCAGGATTTGGACTGGGCACCATTTTACTACCTGTCTTCAGCCTGTATTTCCCGATAGACATCGCTATTGCCGCCACTGCGATTGTGCATTTTTCAAACAATGTTTTCAAATTTGGGATGGTGTACAAACACGTTCATTGGCCAACACTGTTGCGCTTTGGTTTACCCGCAATGGGTGCGGCACTTTTGGGAGCATTGCTCCTAAATTTCATGGGAAAACAAGCTGTAATTTATAGCTATGTCTTATTTCATAAAGAACTCAGTATTACTTCACTGAAATTAGTTATCGGTGCACTCATGCTCTTTTTTGCACTCTTTGAATTAATACCCAAATTATCAAACTGGAAAATGGATCAAAAATACATGCCGTTGGGCGGACTTCTCAGCGGTTTCTTTGGCGGTATTTCAGGTCATCAGGGAGCATTTCGATCAGTGTTCCTTACAAAAACCGGACTTTCCAAAGAAGAATTTATTGGCACTTCAAATGCCATTGCGTTAGTAATTGACATCACGCGCATAACAGTTTATGCAACAACCATTTTTAAAATTATTGATTTCAATGGGATAAAAAGTTCCCTTTTAATCGGTATTGCTTTTGCATTTATTGGCAGTTACTTCGGAAAGAAGCTGCTCACCAAAACAACAATCAAAGGTATTCAGCGCATAGTTGGAGTATTGCTTTTAATAATAGGCGGCTTGTTTTGTGCGGGAATACTTTGAGTCAACTAGTTGAAATGTTCAAGTGCTGAAAGGGTTCAAGAGTTCAAATTGTTTAAAATAACTATTACCCGTTCAAAATCAGATTGAATACTTGCTCCAATTGTCATTAATTCTTGAGAAACAGGATGAACAAAACTCAGTTCACTGGCATGTAATAACATCGTGTTCATTTTCCATTTTTCCAGAAATAATTTATTCTGTTTATTACAGCCGTGCGGACGATCGCCGATAATCGGATGAAAAATATGGGCGAAATGTTTTCGTATTTGGTGCATGCGCCCAGTTTCAGGATTGACCTCTACGAATGAATAGCGTGATGTATCGAATTTTCCAAATGGAACGGGGATTTCAAAGTGCCGGAGTGTCTGATAATGCGTGATGGCATCCTGCACTTTTCCGTCTTCTGTGGTTAGTGCGTAATCTATTGTTCCTTTTTCGGGTGCGAAGCCCCTGACGATTGCCAGGTATTTTTTCGTAACATCTTTATTCATGAACGCCTGCTGCATCGCTCGATTGACCTCTTCATTCAAAGCGAAAAGCAGCACTCCGCCTGTTTTTCGATCCAATCGGTGGACGGGATATACCTTCTGCCCTATTTGATTGCGTAGCAGTTGAACAGCAAATTCACTGGCATCCGCTGCAATGGGAGAGCGGTGCACCAGCAAGCCGTGCGGTTTATTGATGGCGATTAGGCAGTCGTCTTGGTATAGGATTTCGAGTGGTTTTACCATTTTTCAATATAAAAGTCCAAACATCCAAAGGGGAATTATATTTCCATGTCCTATCTCAATATCATCTTTTACAATAAGCGCATTCTCTATTCCGGCAATCTGCTTTTGTTTTTTGTTTTTTCCACCAACTTCGACGGTGTATTTTTCATTGATCAAAAAATCCGCAGTTGTTGACAAATTGATTGAATTACCGCATTTCAATTGGTTTACAAAGAAAGTCTCCCGAATGTTACCTATATTAATTTGTTCACCTGCTAGGACATTCATTAAATTGGAATTGTTGAGGTACAATTTCTCTGGTTTCGTAAGCATTCCGATTCCTGAGGTATCCTTATACAATTCTATGACAAGGCCAGCTTTTTGTAATGTTTTGATAGCCTCAATCAAGGAGTTCCTGGAGAGTCCGGTATGTTCGCTTAATTTTGAAATATTAGGAGTGAAGGGTACACTACTCGCAATCGCTTTGAGCATTTTTTTAAGTTTAACCATCGTTTCATAGCGTAAATTCTCTACCGCCATGATATCCACCTCGATCATGAGATTGATCGTATTCATTAACTTTTGCTGGTAACTCGATTCACTTTCCTTGTAATATGGATAAGCACCCATCTTCAGATACTTTGCAAATAATGGTAAAGGTTTTAATAACTGTATAATTTCCGCAGCGATTCCAAGATGGTCTGTAATTAAATCATCCAGCGAATATGATGGAATTTCTTGTTTCGTCTCGAAATAGATAAATTCTCTAAAAGATAGTTCATGTAAATGATAATTCACCATTCTTCTGCTGAGATCTGACTCAGAACGCACGACTTCCAGTGCAGAAGATGAAGTAAAAACAACCTTTAAATTCGACAGATTGTCGTAGATCAGTTTCAACTCTCTAGACCAGTTCGGATACTTGTGTACTTCATCCAATAACAGATGGGTACCTCCATAGAGTTCAAATTGTTTCGCAAGCTCATAAAGATTGTTCTCGTAAAAATAGATATGATCCAAACTTACATACAAGGTAGAACCTTTCGGAAACTTGAATTTAGCCAACTGTAGCAAAAGAGTTGTTTTCCCTACACCTCGTGCACCTTTGATTGCAATTAAGCGGTCAGAAAGCTCAATTTGCTCAAATAGGTAGCGCTTATAACTCGACTTAAACTGTGAAATTCTGCTTTCATATTCAAGCAACAATGTATTCATATTGTTAAATTAATTAAACAAATTTAATTATTTTTTAATCAATATAAAAAACAAAAAATAGGTCTTAGAGTTTCCTCGCCACCATCAACCCATCGCGTATCGGCAATAAGACTTCTTGAACACGCGCGTCTTCATGCACCTTGCGGTTGTAATCCATGATAACCTTTGTTTCGCGGTCGAGCGAGTTATATTCCTCCAAAACCTTTCCCGACCACAGCACATTGTCTGCTATAATGTATCCGCCTTTTTTGACCTTGTCGAAAACGAGATCATAGTAATTGCAATAATTCTTTTTATCCGCATCAATAAATACGATATCGAATTCATCATCCAACTCAGGAATGAGCCGTGTTGCATCTGCAATGTGGTATTCGATTTTATTTTCCATCCCAGCCTTTGAAATGTATTCACGAACCAAATCCTCCAATTCTTCATTGACATCGATGGTAATAACTTTTCCATCCTCAATCAATCCTTCCGCAAAACACAAAGCAGAATAACCGGTATAGGTTCCAATCTCCAGAACTCGCCTAGGTCGAATCATGTGTGAAAGCATGCTCAAAACCCGGCCTTGAAAATGGCCACTCAGCATGCGAGGCTGCAGCACAGAAAGGTGCGTTTTGCGGTTCAATTCGCGCAATACCTCGGGTTCGTTTTCCGAATGGCCGCAAACATATTGATCGAGTTCTGGTGAAATGAATTCCATGATTTTATTTTTTTTGTAAAGATACTAGGAGAAAAGTTGTTCCAACACAATACTTTGCTGAATCAATCCTACAGAATATTCATTGTACCTCATTCCAAACGAAGTAATCAGTGTAGGGAAGATCGTTTTCCGTGTTTTTGTTTTCTCGCGAAACACACGTGTTTTTCGTTCTATTTCTTTTGCAAACTCTTTGTTTACCTGAAAGTCGCCTTCGTAAAATTTCATTTCACACAAGTGAATGATTCCATCTTTCCGGTCAATGACTAAGTCGATTTGTGCACCTTCTTCATCCTTGCTTCCGGAACTGTAAAAAGAGGCCACCTCCACGTATACTCCTGAGATACCGAGAATCTTTTTTAGTTCGTCGAGGTGTTTTAGGCAACAATTTTCAAATGCGTATCCTGCCCATGATGCCCACTTATTCGTAGAAGCTAATTGCAACCAGTTAACGTTATGTTTTTTGTACATAAACTGAAGATAAAAAAGTGAAAATTCATCAGTCAAACGATAAAGATTATCTTTTTTAATCTTACCATATCCATGCGTTACATGAATAAAATTGCACCACTCTAACTCTTCAAGAACATTGGTAAACGCTCCCCCATCGAGAAGTTTGACAGAGGAAAGTAGTTCCTGTCTGGTCATCCCCCTGTTTTTTGATGACAAGGCGAGAACAACCTTCAAGTGCATTTCTGCATTTTTGAAAAGTGCCTGATATAAATTTTCAAATTCATTCACAAGCAATCCATCTTTTTGAAAACACATGCGGTCAATCACCTGCATGGCACTTTCACCCGGTCGAACATCATTCAAATAATGTGGAATACCTCCTAAAGCCATGTACAACTGTGTAATTTGATATGGAGATAAACGAATTTTACGATAATGAAGAAATTCAGCCGTTTCCTTTAGTGTGAATGGCTTCAAATGTATTCTTCCAGTTAACCTGTTATGCAATCCACCTTTATTATTGACTATCTTGCGAATCATCCATGACGTTGCAGAACCACACACAACTAAAAGCACGTTTTGGTGAACACATGAATTATTCCAAAACCACTCTAAAGCAGGAATAAAGCCGGATTTATGCGTATCTAGCCAAGGTAATTCATCAATGAAAATAACTTTTTTACGCGATTTTTTCATCTTTCGAAGTTGCCCTTCCAACTGCATAAAGGCTTCCATCCAATTGACAGGAATTTTATTGGCATCTACTCTTTTAAAATGTTTCTCCAGTTGAAAACTAAAACTCTGCAATTGTTGCTCCATGGTTGCATTGAGCAGACCGCTGAAATGGAAAGTCATCTCCTTTTTAAAATGGGTATTGATCAGGTAAGTTTTCCCTACACGCCTCCTTCCTGTGATAGCAATAAAACTTGATTCTGGACTATCGAACAAACGATTCAAGATAACGACCTCAAACTCTCTACCTATAACAATTTTATCCATAATAAAAATTTATTTCTCGCGGAATCCAACAAATATATAACGTTTCCGTGAATAATAAACATCTTATTTAATTCTAATTTAAAAATTATTTATCGCGGAATCTTCCATAAAAAAAATACTTTCCGCTATTAATAAAACTTAATACTAAATGAAAATTGATGCGTAAAAATCAATTTAAGCGATTTTTCCTCACTTTTACACAATGAAAACTAAGAATTCTGAAGGCTATTGTGCCATAGGTGTGTACCGAGGAAAAACGGAACACAACATGGGAACCTTGTGGCGATCTGCTTATATTCTAGGTGCTGCGTACATTTTCACCGTTGAAAAGAAATATAAAAAGCAAAGTTCTGATGTCGTGAGAGCATGGTCTAGAATTCCTTTGTTTCATTACAAAAGCTTCCAAGATTTATTGAACAACATTCCACATGATTGTCGATTGGTGGGAGTAGAAATTGATGATTCTGCCACATTCCTGCATGAATTTGAACACCCAAAAAGAGCAATTTATTTATTAGGGGCTGAAGACGAAGGCTTACCGAAAGAAATTTTAGAAAAATGTCACTACGTCATCAAACTTCCGGGAAATTCATCCTTGAACGTAGGCGTAACAGGAAGTATCGTTTTACACGATCGAGCGACCAAACTACCAACTACGCTGCCACCGCATCACACAGAGGGTTAAATATCCCTTACTTATTGGATGGCCGAACAGTTTGTTCTACTGACTTATTGTATTGAAACATCCATTCATAGATTTCTTCTGTTCGAAAAGCCTTTTCAAGATCTCCGTGACCAGCCCCTTCCACGATGGTGTATTTCAATTTTTCGCCGCCTTCGCACTCCGTTATCGCTTTAACCATTTTCGTTGATTCACTGATTGGAACAGCATTATCGCGGTTTCCATGTTGAATCCAGATTGGCACTTGCGAAAGATTATACGCATCATTTACATTACCTCCGCCACAAAGTGCGACAGCAGCAGTTACAAGTTCTGGATAAGCCCCGGCAAATTGCAATGTTCCATATCCTCCCAAACTCATACCTGTGACATAAACGCGATTTGAATCGGTTGCATATTGGCTTTGAACATACTCGAGCAATTTCTTGATTTTTTTTGGCTCCCAAGATTTACCATAAGGAACTTGCGGTGCAACAACAATAGCGGGAAAATTGCGTCCTTTGTCTATTTCATGAATGACTCCATAACGTCTCACCATGTTTAAATCAGATCCTGACAAACTTTTTCCATGAAGAAAAATTAAAATTGGTGGTTTGCTTTTGAGAAGGCTATCGGCTGGTAGTGAAATCCAAAAATTATAGTCCGTTTTATCGTAAACTGCATTTACTTGTCCATCGCTGAAAAACGCATTACACAATGCTAATAATACCACTATAAATTTTGCTTTCGCTGCCATGAGGCGGCAAATATAGTGATTTAAAGAGGCTTAAGGGTTGTTAAAGAATGTGAATATGAAACTAAAGTAGTTCAATGCGTTCATGGATTCAATGCGTTCAAGAGTTCAATGCGTTCAATGGTTCGATGGGTTCAATGCGTTCAAGAGTTCAAGAGTTCAAAGAAATTTAGGCGAACCAAACATCTTCAATAATTTGAAATCCTGCCTTTTGATTGATTCTTTCGATGATAATTTGTTTACCGTAAGAAAGCTCGTCACGCATGACAGATGAATCTATCGACAGATACAACACCTTGTTGCGAATGGTTATTTTTTTCGTTCGATTTGCCACGGCTATACCCATCATTTCCGGCCAAGCTTCAATGATATCCAATTCTTTCAATTTACCATCCAGGCGATACGCTTTCATCAACTTTTCTATAAGCTGACTCAATGGCGTTTCATTTGACGTTCTTCTTACATCTTCCATTATTCAATCCCCTTCAATGAGTTCGTCAATTCTTCCACTACACCCTCGTCCACTTTAAACATCCTTGTTTCAAAATCACCGCCTTGAAAAATTTCACGCATGCGTTCTTCATCGGTGTCGGTCACAATGACTTGTCCAAAGTAATGATTTGAAACCAATTCAAGCAATTTGCGAACCCGAGATTGATCGAGTTTATCAAAAATATCATCCAATAACAGAACAGGTGTAACATTTAAATGTCTTTTCAACCATTCATATTGTGCCAAACGCAAGGCTATGATGAATGATTTTTGCTGCCCTTGGGAACCAAATTTTTTAATTGGATGCCCTTTGATTGTGAACACCAAATCATCTTTGTGAATACCCGCATTGGAGTAGTGTGAAAAAGCATCTTTTTTCTCAAAAGCAACAAGTAAATCTTCAAATGAAGCGTCATTCAATTGTGAACGATATTCAAGCGCTACTTGCTCTTTTTCGAGTCCAATGAAATTATAACGCTCTTGAAAAACTGGAATAAATTCTTGAACAAATTCTTTTCTTTTCGAATGAATTTCATTCCCCAACCGGATCATTTGATCGTTCCATACTTCAATGGATTCTCTGTCAAACAAACCGTGTTCATGCATATTTTTCAACAAGGCATTGCGCTGATCCAACACCTTAGAATACTTTTGAATATTATCTAAGTATTGACGATCAAATTGAGAAATAATACCATCAATCCATTTTCTTCTTAATTCACTCCCCTCAGATATTAAATCGCGATCATAAGGTGAAATCATTACCACTGGAAATTGTCCAATATGATCTGCTAAACGCTCATATTCTTTGCGATTTCTCTTGAAAACCTTTTTCGCACCTTGCTTAACAGCACAATGAATATGAATCTCTTGCTCCTCCTTCTTCCATGTACCTTGAATACTAAAAAAACCTTGATCAAAACGTATATTTTGGCGGTCTAAAACATTCAAGTAAGATTTACACAAGCTTAGATAATAGACGGCATCCAGCACATTTGTTTTACCAGAACCATTCTTTCCAACAAGGCAATTTACATTGGGACAGAAGTTCAATTCTGCCTCCTCGTAATTCTTGAAATTAATCAGGTGAACAGAATTCAGATGCATATTCACAAAGTTAGATGATTTCGGATTGTGAATAACCACTATTTATGCACAAATCACGAAAGGTTTTTCAATGCTTCAGATGTTGAAAACTTAAGCGCTTAAAATGAAAAAAAAAACTATTTTTGCACGTCTAAAATTAGAACAATGTTGGAAAACTTTTCCTTTCAGGAACTTAAAAAGCAGATCGAATCGAATAAAACGACGAAGCTTTACACGTATGTCATTGGTGGAATCTTGATACTTGTACTTGGTATTTTTGCTTATCGCCAGTTTATTTGGAAACCAAGTAACGAGAAGTCTAAAGATGCTTTCTGGGTTGGTTTGAACTACGCTGCGAAAGATTCAACAGACCTTGCCATTGAAGAATTGGAGCCTGTTGTTAAAAAATACGACGGAAAAGTAGGTGGTGAAAATGCTCAATTCATTTTGGCTCGTCAGTACATGGCAAAAGGTGAATTCAAAAAGGCATTGGATGAATTGGAAGGTGTTGAAGTGAGCGATACTTATTTGTCCGCAATGACACTTGGACTTCAAGCTGACTGTCACAGCGAAATGAAGGATTATGAAAATGCGCAGAAACTTTACCTTGAGGCATCAGGGACAAATGAAAATGAGTTGACAACACCTATGTACCTTTTCAAAGCAGGACTTTGTGCAGAAAAAACGAAAGATTTCTCCACAGCAGCTGAGTGCTACACAAAAATCAGAGATGATTATCCGGGATATGGTAATCAGAAAGCAATTGAGAAATACGTGGCAAGAGCTTCAAATAAAACAACAAAATAATGGCAACTGCAGGACGCAATTTGTCAGAATACAATAAGGAATTCATTCCAAATGGTGCCGATTTCAAAGTCGGCATTGTTGTTTCTGAATGGAACGATTCAATTACCTTGAATCTTTTAAAAGGAGCGAAAGAAGCGCTATTAGACAATGGAGTGAAAGAAGAAAGCATTTTGGTTCGATTTGTTCCAGGTGCTTTTGAACTTCCTTTGGGTGCACAATACATGTGTGAATTCACGGATGTAGATGGCGTTGTAGCTATAGGCGTTGTTATTCAAGGTGAAACAAAACATTTTGACTTTGTTTGCGATGGCGCAACGCAGGGAATCAAAGACATCAATCTGAAATACAATATCCCAGTTTCTTTTTGTGTGTTAACAGATAACAACATGCAGCAATCTATTGATCGCTCAGGAGGAAAACATGGAAACAAAGGAATTGAATGTGCCATTGCCTGTATGAAAATGATTGATTTGAAGAGACAATTCAAATCGACGGGTAAAATTGGCTATTCAAAATAACACGTTAAAAGGTTGAACTTTTTGAACACTTGAACTTTTGAACTAAATCTTCATTTATGACTCTTATCAAATCTATATCCGGTATCCGCGGAACAATTGGCGGAAAAGTAGATCAAGGATTGACACCTATTGATGCAGTAAAATTTGCAGCAGCATACGGAACATGGCTGAAAAACAGAAATAATGGAAGTAAAATAAAAGTTGTTTTAGGTCGCGATGCACGTATTTCGGGTCAAATGATTTCAGACTTGGTTGTATCAACTTTAGTTGGGTTGGGAATTGATGTGGTGAACTTAGGTTTGTCTACAACTCCAACTGTTGAAGTGGCCGTGCCAATGGAAAATGCACAGGGAGGAATCATTCTTACAGCGAGTCACAATCCGAAACAATGGAATGCACTTAAATTATTGAACGAAAAAGGTGAATTTATTTCGGGAGCGGATGGAGAGGAAGTTCTGATCATTGCTGAAGCAGAAAGTTTTGAATTCGCTCAAGTAGACGATTTAGGAAAAGTAACAGTTGACGATACCTATTTACAAAAACACATCGATGCCATTTTAGCATTACCATTAGTGGATAAGAAAGCGATTGAAGCAGCAAATTTTTCAGTCGTGGTTGATGCCGTAAATTCAACAGGAGGAATCTTTGTTCCTGCATTGTTAGAAGCGTTGGGTGTTAAAAACACAACGAAACTATACTGTGACCCTACTGGCCATTTCCCTCATAACCCTGAACCGCTACCAGAACATTTAACTGATTTGGCAGCTAAAATCAAAGAAGTTGGTGCAGACGTCGGAATAACTGTTGATCCTGATGTCGACCGTTTAGCGCTCGTTTGTGAGGATGGTTCAATGTTCGGAGAAGAATATACACTTGTTGCTGTGGCTGATTATGTATTGACGCACACACCAGGTGCAACAGTCTCTAATCTATCTTCCACACGAGCATTGCGCGATGTTACCGAAGAAAGAGGATTACTTTACAGTGCAGCAGCCGTCGGTGAAGTGAACGTCGTGACGAAAATGAAAGAAACTAACGCTGTAATCGGTGGTGAAGGAAATGGTGGTGTGATCTATCCTGAATTACATTACGGACGTGATTCATTGGTTGGAATAGCCTTGTTCTTGAGTCACCTAGCGCACAAAAAAATGAAGGTTTCTGAATTGCGTGACAGCTATCCAAAATACACGATTTCAAAAAATAAAATTGAGTTGACACCTGATATCGATGTTGACCAGTTACTGATGTATATGTCCGTAAATTATGCTCATGAAGAAGTCGACACGACGGATGGAGTAAAAATTTACATCGGAAAGGAATGGGTTCACCTTCGAAAAAGTAATACAGAACCAATCATTCGTATTTACTCGGAAAGTCAGAATGAGCAGATGGCAAACGACCTAGCTGAACGGATTATCTTAGAAATAAAAGCATTGATTTAAATTTTTAAATTCGTTCAATGCTTCTCATGCTATCTCGGTACAATTTTTCAAATGAAAAATCACTCGATTGCCTTCGAAGTGAGTCGTTTTTCTTCGCATGAATGCTCTGAAAAATCATTCGATTGGCAGCTGACCGCATGTCCGCCTAGGAGGAAGTGGCCGCTTCAGCGGTTGTATCGGGGAAGCTTCGAAGTGAGTCATTTTTCGCTTTTCTGAATTCGCTATAATGTGGATGATCTCCTTCGGAGCCTTCTCTATTTTTAGACGTTTCAGTGCGTTTGAAAAGAACTTTTTATTCGAGCACTTCCTATATACCACAAAGGCGCAAGGACAATTTTGTCCTCCGTAATTATTAAGGCACAAATTGAAAAAAAAGCCTTTGGCTTTTTAGGTAAGCAAATACGAAATCTTGACAATTAAAAGATCTCTTTGTGTCTTAATTAAGCGTTAGCATTTTCATTCAATTTGTGTCTTTGTGTTTAATAGTTAGGTTAAAAGATTCAATCGTTTAAAACCCGTAAATTGATATGATTTACGAGGATCCAAACTAAGTTTAAAAGGCGTTTTTGGTTGTTTTTTTCGCCTAAAAAAGTGACAGAAGTGATAGGGTTCAAATAACGTTCAAACCGTTTAAACCGTTCAATTTGTTTTATCCTTAATTGACAGGGGCTATTCCTTAAATATTTGATTTTCTTTTTAAAAATTTGAACCGATTCAAATTTTGGATGTATTGGCTTTCATAAAAAAAGAAGCCATGAAAAAGTTAACAGCAGTGCTCATTATGTTGATTGCCATAATCTATGTA
>JBKDKG010000195.1:0-8378 GCA_046345095.1 Flavobacteriia bacterium
GAATTAAATGTATACCCAAACCCAGCAACAGAAAATGCCACTGTAACATGGAACGGTGAAGAAGTTCAAAAAGTAGTACTAATGACAATCACTGGTCAAAAAATTCAAACCATCGAAGCAGTTAACTTACAAAAGGTAGAATTGACTGGAGTTGCACAAGGAGAATATTTCGTGAAGCTATACACAGTTAACGGACAAGAGTTAGTTAGAAAGGTGATCTTCATATAGTAGAGTGGTTTCATGTTGAAAGATCGCTGCAGCGAGAGTCTTGTAGAGGAGGCTCTCGTTTTTTTTTGAAAAAGTTTAAGTCGTTCAACTAGGTTAAGTTTTTTGTCTAAAAATACTTTGTCTTATAGGCTCAAATGCTTTAAATCATTCTAATATGTTTAAAAAAACACCTTAATTCATACTTATTATTCTTCATCTTTGTATATTCGTTAAATAGCACTGATCGCATACATATATTGTGAATTATGAAGAAATTCTTATTTACTTTTTTGATTACTTGTTCATATTCACTGGTGTATAGCCAGCAAGGAAAGGTATGGGTAACGGTAGGTGATTCAGAATTTCACCAATACTATTCAATCAACGGAGGCACATTAGTTTCAACTGACGAATTGTTTAATCAATTGATTCAAAAGTTTTCAATAAGTGTGTTTCGACAGGCTTTGCCAAGTTCAAGGAACAAAGATCTTTTAAAGGTGTATGAACTAACCTGCGAATGCAACGAAAACGAGTTAATACAAGAAATAACCAAGTCGAAATTACCATTTTCAAAACCCGTAATAGGGCCAAAATATGAATTGTTAAATGTGCCTAATGATTACAATGCGTCCTTTGCAACTGATTATGCCTTGGATCTGATTAAAGCAAAGCAAGCATGGGAAATTACGCATGGTGACCCCACTATTGTTATTTCTATTACCGATGCAAATTACCATCTCAACCACGAAGAGTTGGTGGGGAAAGTCAATTATGTTTCCCCTAATTCTGCAACTGATTATACCCATGGTACTGTTGTGGCAATTACTGCTGCGGGAAACACAAACAATGGCATAGGAAAAAGTTCTATTGGCTATGACACCCGTTTAGACTTGCGAGCAATGAGTTACAACGATGTTCTTGATGCCAGTTATGCTGGTGCTCAAATTGTCAATCTAAGTTGGACATCAGGCTGTGATTTTTCCGAATACTTGCAAACTGTTATAGATGAGGCATATGGCAATGGAACAGTTTTAATTGCTGCAGCGGGTAATGGTGGAACTTGTGGTGCACCCGGAAATCTTGTCTATCCTGCTTCTTTTAACCATGTTATTTCTGTCACCAGTGTAGGTCCCAACGATAACCATGAAAGATATATTGGCAATTCAGCATCAACACATCAGCACAATTCAAGTGTCGATATTTGCGCTCCGGGATATGATGTGGCCCTTTCAACTTCGCCGGGGGTTTATTTAACAGGGAATGGAACTTCTTTTGCGGCACCCTATGTTTCCGGAACGGTTGCATTGATGTTAGCTGTTAATCCATGTCTCAATTCCGATGAGGTAGAATATATTTTAAAAGAAACTGCTGCTAATATTGATGCTCAAAATCAAAATTATCTCGGTCTTCTTGGTGCTGGAAGATTAAATGCACAGGCTGCAGTACAGATGGCTTCTACATTCAACACCTTTAACATGGGTGCAACAAAAACAATTGATTGCTCCAATATGTCGCAAGGGATTTCTTTGAATCTCAATCAGGGCGGAATAGCTCCATATTCAATTCATTGGAGTAATGGTTCAACCGCGACTGCCCTTACAAATCTGAATCCAGGTACCTACAGTGTAATTGTTAGAGATAGCGCAGGATGTGTGTCAGCATACTCAGCTCAAATTAGTACAGTGGCACCCATTTTTTTAAATGAACAATTGCATGATCCTCTTTGCTTTGGAGCGCCAAATGGTGAGATTACATTGAGTGTAACTGGAGGTCAAGGGAATTACAATTATTTATGGAATACCGGGGAAACAACTTCTGGTATACAAGGATTGATTCCCGGAGTTTATTTTGTGATTGTTTCTGATAGCGCAGGTTGCAGTGGTGCTGAAATTTATGAACTTCATGAACCAACACAATTGTTGGTCGATTTACAGAAAACGGATATTTTTTATTCTGCAGGTGGATCAATTGATTTGACTGTTTCAGGTGGTACAGCTCCATATTCGTATCTCTGGTCGAATGGCGCAAGTACCCAAGATTTAAATAATTTACCCACAGGATTTTATGAAGTCATCGTCTTGGATGCACACGGTTGTGAATTGTCATTAAATACAACTATTGCATTAGCATCTCCGTTTGACGAAATGAATGAACCAGCTGAATTGTTGTCATCAGCTGAACAGGTTGGGCTTTCAAATGCTCAAACCTTGAATCAGGATATCACAATTAAATATAATCCAGCGAATCAAAAAATGAATCTTAGTTGGACATTTGATGGTGTCGTAAATTTGAGTTTGTTCAATTTAAACGGTCAATTAGTGCAAGAGTTCAAGCAGTTTTCTGGAAAGAATTTGGAGTTGGACAATTTTGCAAAAGGAGAATACTTATTTCGACTTACAGATAACAGCAAAATAAATCTCGTCCGTAAAATTTCCTTTTATTGATGATTTAAAGATCCAAATCGAAGAATTCATGCTGTAAATGGTCTTCTTCAATTTAGAGGTGTTAAATTTACCAAATGTCACATCCGCTTCCAGATAAGTTCATTCAACGAATAAATAATGATTCCTTTTTCGATTCGGATTTTTTAGCGAATCTTGATTCCACTCCACCTGTGAGCGTGCGTTTTCATCCTGAAAAAGTTAAATCTAAGTTGGAAGTGTTAGATGCAGTTTCTTGGTGTGAAAATGGATTTTATCTAAAAGAGCGACCATCCTTTACATTGGATCCTTTGTTTCATGCGGGCAGCTATTATCCGCAAGAAGCGGGCTCCATGATTTTAGATGCAATTTTAAAACAAATAGATTTCCCTGATGATCCAATATTATTGGACTTGTGCGCAGCACCTGGAGGAAAAAGCACCCTCATTTCATCGTTTTTGAATGGTAAAGGATTGTTAGTTTCCAATGAGGTGATACAAAACCGTGCTAGAATCTTACGCGAAAACACTGTAAAATGGGGCTATACAAATACAATTGTAACAAGCAATGATCCTGCAGATTTTTCCCGACTTCCTAATTTTTTTGATGCATTAATTATTGATGCCCCCTGTTCTGGAGAGGGAATGTTTCGGAAAGACAAGGCAGCACGTGATGAATGGTCTGAAGACAATGTAATGGTATGTTCCGCTAGACAAAAACGCATACTCGCTGATGTTTGGGAATCTTTGAAACCTGGAGGTTTTCTAATTTATTCAACATGTACATTTAATTCAAGTGAGAATGAAGAAAATGTGTCTTGGCTTTGCGAAGAATTTGGGGCTGAAGAAATAAGTCTGATAATGCCAGATGAAGTTCATAAAGGTAGGGGTGGACATGGTCATTATTGCCTTCCAGGAATAAATAAAACGGAGGGTTTTTATGTTGCAGTGTTACAGAAACCTGATGAAGATTTTCGAACTGTCAAATGGAATAAACGACCTGAGTTTCGCAAACAAAAAGAGAGTGCGGGTCTAGATGAATTTGTCCGTTTAGAAGATGGGGCTTTGTATAATTGGAATGAGCGAATGTTGGTTTTGCCGGCAAAAATGGAAGCAGAAATGTTGCACGTTCAAGCAACTTTGCGGTTATTGAAAATGGGAACAATGGTAGGGGAAAACTCGCGCAAAGGTTTGATTCCTTCAGAAGAACTCGCGATGGATTTTAATTTATTGTCGTTCAATAAAAAAACAGATTTATCCCGGCAGGATGCGCTCAGCTATTTACATGGTGACACCTTTGACTTAGGTGAAGGAAATGGATTTTGTTTGGTAACATTCGAGCAACAACCTTTGGGCTGGATCAAAAGAGTGAATAAGCGATTCAATAATTTGTATCCGAAAGAATGGCGGATAAGAATGCAAATTAATTAGACCATGAGAAAGCTCTTTGGCTATCTTCTTGTTTTGCAGTTATTGCTTTTTATTGTGAGTTGTGGTGATTCTCAAAAGTCAAATAGCAATGGTTTTTCTTTTGAGAATCCTGAAGATACATCCACGCGAATTTTGGAACGTTACAAATATTACATTGATACGCCAGTTTGCACAGATGAGGGATGTTCAGGAGTATACAAAGGAGTAGAATTTGTTGATTTTGAATACATGCAAAAATTAGATCTCACAGGAACGGATATCGCTCATAATTATTCAAATGTAATGGCTCGTTATGTAGGAGATAAATTAAAGGAGCTCTTTAGATCAAAAAAATACGCCAAAGTAGATTTAAAAAACATCAAGATGACCACCTATGGCATGGGAGATGGCGACCGGTATGTGGAATACAGAGTTTACATTCCTTTTGTTCGAGTTGATAAGAAACGACAAGCAATGACAGGATTTGATCATTCTGGAGGCTGGGGACATACACCGGATCTTAAAAAACGGAAACGTGATTTATTAAAAGGCCGTATAGTTAAAAACAGAAAATTATACGTTAGTCCACTGTACAAAACACCGGAAGGTTTGGAGGAGTACTGGATTCAATGGAAGCACACTGATTTGCAGTGATATTTAATATCAAAAAGAACCTAACTTCTCTTTCTTGAAGATTTTACGATACGTATCATAGATAAAGCTCAATCGTTTCTCATCGTTTGGATAGTCGCGGTAAAGTTTTGGTGGAAGTTGAATAATTGATTCGAATTCTTCGATGGATAAACCAAGCTTTTTGGCAATGTATCGTTTTTCTTCTTGCGCTTTTTCTTCAATGTAAGGGTTGCTTTTTAAAATCTCAAGCGCTTCTTCTCTCGAAACGGCACCAACACAAATCTGGGAAGAGAAGGTTGCTCTTCGGTAATCAATTCCGAATTTTTTAAAAAGATAATAGGATTGAATGAACCCAGTATATTTTGATTCGTAATGCTTGCCTCCGTAATATTTCCAATTCAATTCTTTTTCCAAAAGTTCCATGGCTGCCGCTTTTTCAAAAGGAACATAGTTGAGTAAGTAAACCATTTTTACTCCTTTGAAAAGCTTGTAATACATTTCACTTAAGAATCCGAAAGTGGGAAACTTTTTCAGTTTCAGTTTTCCAAATTTCTTCTGAATATGATTGAAATAGGTAAGATCCTTTGCGTTGTAATGCCAGCATTTTGGCAAGATACCTTCTGTTGCGAAGTTGCCACCGCTGATAATGTGTTTAATTCCATATTTAACGGCAACCTTGTGGAGTGATGACAGAATGGCAATATCGGTCGGTGTATCAGCTTCTGGGACAGATGCTTTTAAAAATGAAATTTGAAGATCTTTAAATTCTTCCCAATCGAGCACATAACTTTCGTATTCAACGTGTAGTTTATTTGCTATGTTTTTGATGTTTAAAACAGCTTCTTCAGAGTTCCAACCATTGTCCATGTGCACTGCCAAAACACGCAGACCATGTTGGCGCGCTATGTAGGCAGCATAACTGCTATCAATGCCTCCGCTTAAACCAACAACACAATCGAATTCTTTGCCCTTACCAGCTAATTTAATTTCTTCAATCAGATGAGTAAGTTCTGTATCACTTTTTGTTCCTTGGTATTTATAGCGTTCACGTTTGTCAAGAAATTCTGTACAGTGGTTGCATTCACCTTTCTCATTGAAAGTAATATCAGGATCGGAAGTATCCATAACGCAACGAGTGCATTGGCGATATTCAGTAGAATGCATTGTGCAAAATTAAGCATGATTTTAAGCTCTGAAAGAAAAAAGTGGTTTTTATTAACTTTTTAACGACTCTTCAGGGTAATTGATCAATACGCCGCGTTTTTTACTTTGATAAACGAACAAGCTCCCCGCTGCCAATCCACTGGCAATGCCTTCATGGTGCGCTTTTTGAAGATCTGAAATGGAACCAGCACCACCTAGTGCTACAACTGGAATGGCAACCGCTTCAGAAATACTTCGAATTAAATCGATATCGTAACCACTCATTTCGCCATCCTTTTCTATCGATTGCACAATGATCTCACCTGCGCCTTTTTCTTCCATGAGTTTTGCAAAGCTTACCGGATCGTAACGCGTCGATTTTGTCCCTCCATGCGTCCATGTTTTGATTCCACCCAAAAATTTCTTCTTAACGTCAATGCAAACGGCAATTGTTGAAGAACCAAATTCAGCTGCTGCTGCTTGAATAAAATCTGGATTTTCTGCTGCATAAGAAGTAACGATAACACGCTCAGCTCCTGCAGCAATTATTTCTTGAATGTTGTTAAGCGTTCTTATTCCTCCACCAACTGAAAATGGCATGTCCGCTTCTTCGCCAACAATCCGAACAAATTCCAAATCGATTGTTCTTTTTTCTTTAGTGGCTTGAGTATCTAGAAAAACAAGTTCATCTGCTCTTAAATCATTAAAAATGTGGACAGCATTGATTGGGTCGCCAATGTACCGATGATTTTTAAATCCAATCGATTTGTATAGGGCTTTGTCTTTTAGCAGCAATACAGGTATGACGCGAGGACGGTGCATTTTTTATACTCTAATTTATAATCTTCAATTTGTAATCTTCAATCTGTAATCTTATCTGAATCTGTAATCTGTAATCTGTAATCTGTAATCTTCAATCTGTAATCTGTAATCTTGAATCTGTAACCTTCAATTTGTAATTTATTATCAACCCAAACCTACAAAATTCGCCAACAGTTGAATCCCAGTATCATGGCTTTTTTCAGGGTGGTATTGAACCCCAAAAATTAAGTCTTTCGAAACTGCAGAAACAAAGTTGCCACAGTAATCGGTTGTATTTAAAACGATCGAAGGATCATTCGCCTTAAAATGATAGGAGT
Source organism: Flavobacteriia bacterium (assembly GCA_046345095.1). Classification (GTDB taxonomy): domain Bacteria; phylum Bacteroidota; class Bacteroidia; order Flavobacteriales_D; family Crocinitomicaceae; genus M0103. Next base: position 6,952 of record JBKDKG010000195.1, read on the forward strand.
GTACAAAATAAAATTCTGATTCATTTTCGATGTTGTTCATGAGTGGTGATTGTTTATGAATTCGAATCGTATTCCATCCTGTATGTGGTATTTTGAAACGAAGTGTATCATTCACCTGAAATTTGACGACTTCTGCATCCAACCATCCCAATCCTTCACATGCTGAGTTGTTTTCACTTTCAAAACTAACTTTTGCCATCAATTGCATTCCTAAGCAAATTCCTAAAATTGGTATTTTTTTGTTCAGCACTGCATGATTAAGCGCTTCAATCAATCCCAACTCCTGCAGGTTATTCATGGCCTTCCCAAAATGTCCAACACCTGGTAAAATTAGCTTTTCCGCATTCATTATATCGTCCGGATCCGATGAAACGATGGATTCAATCTGTAAGCGATCCAGTTTTTTCTTCACGGAATATAAATTCCCCATGTTGTAATTCACGATGACGATCATAATGTGAAGATAATAATTAATGTTCGAAGTTAGTCGAGTGGCCGTCCTCGATACACTTTCCACTTCGTTCCAAGCACTCGGTCGGCTTTGAGCTAGTCGAGTGTCGACCTTGATTTATTGTTAATAGCTAGTCGAGTGTCCGACGCAGGAGGATGGATCGAGACTAGCACTCGGTCGGCTTGTATACTTTTGTTAAAAGCTAGTCGAGTGTCCGACGCAGGAGGATGCATCGAGACTAGCGCTCCCCGCTCTGAGCTAGCCGAGTGGCCGTCCTCGATACACTTTCCACTTCGTTCCAAGCACTCGGTCGGCTTGTGTACTTTTGTTAAGAGCTAGCCGAGTGGCCGCCTCAGCGGCTGTACCGAGGCTAGCGGATAAATTTCTTCCTAGCAAGTTTTTTCAAAAAATCAATTCTTCCATCAATTAAAGCACTCTTTTTTTCATGACCCCACTTCTGAATTTGCTTTTCACGATTAAAAGCATAATCGATTCTATTAAATTCTTCTGAATAAACAAGTTTTACGGGTTGATGCAATTTTGTATGAATTGCACCCTCTCCATTTTGATGTTGATGAAGTCTTCGTTCCAAATTTCTTGTACTTCCTGTGTAGTAGCTTCCATCTCCACAAAGTAAGATATACATATGACAAGTCATGAATTGTTAGGTTAGGTAAACTATATTGAATATAAGCAAATTTTTTGATTTATTTACCATATTCCATGATCAATGATTGTCGAGTATCCACCCTCTGTACACTTTCCACTTCGTTTCAAGCACTCGGTCGATCTGTATAATTTTGTTTAGAGCTAGCCGAGTGACCGCTTCAGCGGTTGTATCGAGACTAGCACTCGGTCGGCTTGTATACTTTTGTTAAGAGCTAGTCGAGTGACCGCTTCAGCGGTTGTATCGAGACTAGCACTCGGTCGGCTTGTATACTTTTGTTAAGAGCTAGTCGAGTGTACGACGCAGGAG
>JBKDKG010000196.1:0-8492 GCA_046345095.1 Flavobacteriia bacterium
AGTAAATACTGAGGTTTTCATTCATATTCGTGACCCCGGAGGGATTCTAACCCACAACCGCTGGAGCCGAAATCCAGTGCGCTATACAGTTGCGCCACGGAGCCTTTTTGGCAAGGGGAGCAACTGAAATCCTCAAAAGGACAGTTGCGCCACGGAGCCTTTTGGTAGATGGAACGTAAGAGCTCCATTCTCCATTTCTTGAAGAGATTAATTTCAAGGTGAACAAAGTTACAAATGTGAAAGCATTGATGCAAACGGTTTCAGTAATTAGTTGTTATTTCAAAACCATTCCAATAAATTTGACGGCGGTGCGTTAATGCTGCTGATATTATGAGAATATTCATCTTTTTTATATTTCTTGCACACGGATTCGTTGCGCAGATTGGCACGGGTCAATGGCGCTTGCATGTGCCCACTTCTAAAGCCGTTGACGTGGTCGCTGGCAATGGATTAATCTATGCTGCCTATGAAAATGGGTTAGTAGAATATGACCCGGAGGCCAAAGAGCAAAGTTTGATGACGAGTGTCAATAGTCTCTCGGACATCAATATCACTTGCTTGCAATATTTATCGTCACTTAAAACCATAGTTGTTGGTTACGAAAATGGAAATATTGACTTACTTACTGATAATCGGATTACGAATGTTCCTGCAATAAAACTTGCACAAATTCCTGGATCAAAACGCATCAACAAAATAGTTGTAAAAGATAATGATGTTTTCCTCGCAACAGATTTTTCAATTGTTAAGCTGGACCCAGTCAAAAAAGAAATACGTGATACTTGGTATCCAACAAGTGGCAATAGTCCGATAGTGGATCTTGCATTTAGAAACGATTCTGTTTTTGCCCTATCACCATTTAGTCTCTATGTTGGAGACAACAATAATTTTGCTCTTGCTGATCCGGCACAGTGGACACTAGACCCTCGTTTACCCGCTAGTACAACTGGCGATTATAAGGCGATTGAAACTATATTAAGTGAATTGTATGTTGTAAGTTCTGATGAAAACTATGGAAGTGATAGCATTTTCAAGTTGACACAAACCAGTGCTATTTCGGTGTTGGATCCTACTTACAATGTTGAAATCAATTCGATTCATGAAAACAACGGACAGTTGCTGATGATCTTGTTTGATGGTATTTGGTCTGTTGACCCTTCGACCTATTCAGTAACGATTGTTTCGGGAGGTTATTATCAGTTTGGTGGCTATGCCCGACCAAATAATGCTATTTATTCCAAAGGTTCTCTTTGGGTTGCAGACAACAGTTTTGGGCTGATCAATTCTACAAATGGGGTTTTCACCCCAATAAAGCTGGAAGGTCCTCCGAAGAGAGAATTTTACAGTATGGATTGGCAGAATGGCAAATTGGCTGTAGTGGGTGGTGGTTTGTCGGAAATTTCCCCAACTTTTAGTGGATCAGGCATGTACTTGTTCGAAGATGAATCCTGGTCTTTACGCGATCGGGATAATATGAATCTATGGAATGGACAAAATATTTGGGATTTTATTTCAGTTGCTATTCATCCGAAGGATAAGCAAACAGTTGCCGTTTCAACATTTTCTGAAATACCGGTTTCAATAATGAAAGCTAGTAATCAGGTTACAGATACGTTTACACCAACTAATTCTACTTTAAAAGTTAGTGCAACAGGTGGTTTATGGTCGCTTGTGAGTGCGCTGTCCTACGATACTGAAGGAAATTTATGGGCGGTTAACGGGTATTCAGATCAACCCTTGAACGTTTATACAGCGGATGGCAATTGGATATCTTTTGACTGTGGTTCATCAGCAAAAAATAAATTCTCCAGAAAATTGGCAATCGATTACAAAGGCAACAAATGGTTTGCTCTTGAAGGCGCAGGTCTGATAGGATATAACCACAATAATACGCTCAGTGATCCTTCAGATGATCAGGTAGTTCGGTTGAACACAGGGGCGACGACTGGAGCCCTACCTTCAGATAGAGTTACTGCTATTGCGGTTGATTTTGATAATAAGATTTGGATCGGAACCGACAATGGTTTTGCTGTATTGTACAATTCTGAAACAGCTTTTGGTGCAGAATCGGGAGATTATAATGCACAACGGATTAAACTTGAATTTGAAGGAAATGTAGAATATGTTTTAGGAAATACAGGTATAACGGATATTGAAGTGGATGGAGGAAATCGCAAGTGGATGGCAACGGCGAATTCTGGTATTATTTTACTCTCAGCAGATGGACTTGAAATTTTAGAACAGCATACAATTGAAAATTCCCCGCTTATTTCTAACACCATTCTCGATATAGAACTGGATCAAAATACAGGTGAATTATACATTATAACCGACAATGGATTGATATCCTATAGAACAGACGCAACTTACGAAGATCCTGAATATTCTTCTGTCAAGGTTTTTCCAAATCCAGCACGACCTGATTTTCAAGGACCGATTACCATCCAGGGTATACGTTATAATTCCGATGTCAAAATAACGGATGTAGCTGGAAATTTGGTCTATAAAACTACATCCAACGGTGGAACAGCAACTTGGGACGGCAAAACATTAACCGGTGAGCGCGTGACTTCAGGTGTTTATTTGATTTGGTCGGCAGCAAATGAAGGAAAAGGCAGAAAAGTTGGTAAAGTTGTTGTGATAAACTGATTCATTTGAAGCAATCAGCAAAAGCCCTTTTTTTACACAAGATTTCTTATTCGGAAAGCAGTCTAATAACGGTATTTTATACACGGGAATTTGGGCTGCAACATTTCTTATTTCAAGGCGGAAAAAAAAAGGCGGCTTCGCTTTATCCCTGCGCGCTTTGTGAATTGACTTTTTACAAACGACCAGACAGTGACCTCGGAAAACTAACAGAAGCAAAGGCGTATCGAAATTTACATCTTTTTGTCCTGAATCCTCTTCTATCAACAGTTGCATTTTTTATTGCAGATGTTCTTAGAAATGCGCTAAAAACCGAACAGTCCGACCAAGACTTATATGATTTTTTGGAATCCTATCTTGTAAATGTCAATGAGCAAGAGAACTTGGATGGAAGCATGCTTGCACTCAATTTTTTGATTGAATTTGCTGTTCACTTAGGAATTGAGCCATTGACAGAAGTCACGAACAAACGTTACTTTTATCTCAACGAAGGGTCTTTTTCAAATGTGGATCTAACTGGTGATCTTGTTCGCGAAGGAAATGCGGTTTTCTTGATTCAAGGTATTTTGCGTGGTACAAATTCGAATCAATATTTACTCCAGGACAAACGAATAGCGTTGGAGATTATGATTCGGTATTATGAACTACACATTCCGAATTTCAATGTAGATCGGTCCTTGACTGTAATCAGAGAGGTGTTGTATACATAAAAAGTCACCCGAGAGGGACTTTAGTGCAAGCAGAGAGCTTTATTTATGAAACACTATTCCGAATTATTTTTTCGGTTCTTTGATGAAGATTGATGAAAAATCCAAGGTCTCCATGGAATTCGTTTTGAAATCTCGAACGCGAGCATTCACCATTGCCATAAAATCATCTGTCAATACAGGTATTACTGGGGCCTTGTCTATAATGATTTGATCGCAAAGCGCAAATAGTTCGTTTCGCTTCGTTTCATCAAGTTCTTTCATTGCAATTTCAAACAATTGGTCGTAATTGTTATCGATAAATTTAAACGCATTCACTTCAGCGCCATCTTGTTTGATGTTTTTGCTGTAAAACAAACTCAAGAAACTTTCCGCATCAGGATAATCTGCAATCCAACCTGAACGCCATATTTTAGCTTTTCCGTTGGCAATTGCTTTGTTGCGCTGTTCATACGAACACAGTTTGATATTTAAATCAATATTCAGGTTCTCTTTAATTTGTTGGGCTACACCTTGACACATTTTGTGAATTGAGGAACCCTCCACAGAATTGACATAAAAATCCAGTTTTGGAAACCCCTTACCGTCGGGGTAACCTGCTGCAGCTAATAGTGCTCGAGCTTCAGCTACATCGTATTTGTGACCAATAACTGTTTCGTTTTGGTAGTTTGCCATGACAGGTACAAAACCATTTTCTGCGGCCCAACCTTCGCCCTTTAGTAATTGGTTCACAATAATTTTTCTGTCTATAGCTTTGTTGAATGCTTTACGCACGTTCATGTCTCTGAATTCAGCACTTTCGCATGCGAACCCAACGTAATTCATGCTCATACTTGATTTAGATTCAACCCTGTGTTTTACGTTCTTACCCGCTTGTGCATCCTGCAAACTTCCCAAGATATTATCAATTTCATCCACTGGAATCTCCAGTACAACATCAATTTGGCGATTTCTAAAGGCGATTAATTCACTCTTTTTGTCTTTGACACAACTCATTAAGATTTTATCTAGAAAAGGAAGTTGATTGCCAAATTCATCTTTTCTCCAATACTTAGGATTGCGCGTCAAGGTAACACCTTCAGCATCCATTTTTTCCAACATAAAGGGACCTGTACCAACGGGGTGTTTACCTAATTCTGCACCGTACATTTCGAAGGCTTCTTTTGGGAAAATTCCAAGATTTGTATGAGAAAGGATTTTATCAAAACCAATAAATGGATCGTTCAAATGGATTTGAATGGTTTGTTTATCAATAACTTGTATTCCTGAGACACCTTCTTTCGGCAAGCTTTTCTTAGACCGGTTAAAGAAATCACGTGCTCCCTCAATTCGATCAACTAACAAGTAGCTCATTTTATTGATCTTTAACCCAGAGCAGGCCATCTCTAAGGTGAATTTTACATCTTCCGCTGTAACTTCTCGACCTTCTCCACCAAAGCAATCATCATCGTGAAAATGAATCCCTTTTCGGATTTTGAAAGTAAACGATTTTGCATCATCACTGACTTCATAGGATTCTGCAATGCATGGAACCACATTTAATGACTCGATATCTAATTTTACTAAAGATTCGAAAATCTGAGAATTTAAACGTTGAGCATAAATATCAATAGAAGAAATCGTAAGCAGGTTTTCCACCTTCTCAGAAGACATGAACTTAAACTCGCCACCGTATACTTTTCCACCTATTGCATTTAGATGAGATGTTTCATTCGATCCGCAAGAGGACAAAAAGAGACCCGAAATGATAGCGACAAAGTAAAATATTTTTTTCATTGAAAATAGTTTGTAGTCAAAGCAAATATATGGAAAACCACATTAATAAAAAAGGATAATTAATAACCTGATTTGGAACGCACACGCTGAAGTACTTCGCGTGCTACTTTTTTAGCTTTCTCAGCACCTGCTGCTAGCGCCTCATCCATTTCTGAGCGGTTGTGCATTAAATAATTGTAGCGTTCTCTTTGCGGCCCAAATGTTCCCATGATCAAGTCGAATAAAGCTTGCTTGGCATGACCATAGCCATAATTTCCAGCTTCATAATTGGAACGCATTGTTGCAATCTCTTCTTCAGAAGCCAATAGTTTGTAAATACCGAAAATGTTGCAACTGTCAGGATCTTTTGCATCTTCTAATTGTTTACTGTCAGTAAGGATAGCCATTACTTGCTTTCTAAGGGCCTTTTCTGGGAGAAAAATATCAATAAAGTTGTTTCTTGATTTACTCATTTTTTGCCCGTCAGTTCCCGTCACGTACATAGTGCTTTCATCAATTTTTGCTTCTGGTAAGACAAATGTATCCCCCATTTGATGGTTGTAACGCGCAGCCACATCTCTTGTCATTTCAATGTGTTGCAATTGATCCTTGCCAACAGGAACAAATTCGGCGTCATAGAGCAATATGTCGGCTGCCATTAGCATAGGGTAGGTGAAAAGTCCTGCATTCACATCTTCTAGGCGATCGGCTTTATCCTTAAATGAATGAGCAAGTGTCAAACGCTGATAGGGAAAAAAGCAACTAAGGTACCAAGCAAGTTCAGCAGTTTCAGGCACATCGCTTTGACGGTAAAATACAACCCTAGAAGTGTCTAACCCAAATGCCAACCAAGCTGCAGCAGTGCTGTACGTGTTCTCACGAAGCTCATTTCCATCTTTGATTTGAGTCAAGGAATGCATGTCTGCGATGAACAGAAATGAATCGTTTTGAGGCTGATGCGCCATTTGAATGGCAGGTTGAATGGCCCCTAAAATGTTTCCTAAATGAGGTGTTCCTGTGCTTTGTATACCTGTGAGAATTCTTGCCATAGTGCCTTTTTTTCAGTGCAAATTTAGTTTTTTTAAGACGATATCTAGATGCGATGAACAAAGTCGCGTTGGATTTGCTTAACTTTAGGTCATGACGGCGGTGAAAGGATTTTTCGGGTTCATTTGGAAATTGTATGTGGGGATCATTTTTGTCTTTTTCGCCATCCTTCTCTATCCTTTTTTCTATATTCTTCTCGCAGTTCCTGCCTGGAAAAGGTCGAGTTTTAGATTGTTTGTTTGTTGGAGTTGGTGCATGAGGTTGTTTTGTTTTTACCGAATAAGTAAAGTGCTGGACGCTGAATTACCCGAAGGCCCGTATGTTATTGTATCAAATCATTCATCTTACCTCGATATTTTTGTGATGCATTCGCTGATGTCGAAACATCCGTTTTTATTTTTAGGCAAAGGAGAAATTCTGAGCTATCCAATTATTCGGACCTACTTTAAAGGATTAAACATTCCCGTTCATCGCAAAGACAGAGCAAAAGCAGCAAGGTCATTTGGATTAGCAAAAAAGGCTGTTCAGGATGGTTGGAGCCTTGTAATTTTTCCAGAGGGTACGATACCAGATGATGGTAATCCGGCCATGTTGCCTTTTAAAGCAGGGGCATTTAAACTTGCAAAGGAATTGGCAGTGCCCATTGTTCCCATAACATTCACCAATAATTTTCAACTTTTTTCTGATCCTGAAAAGTTGTTTGGACCTGCCAAACCAGGAGTTTCCAGGGTATATATACACCCATTTTTGAGTGCTGAAAAAGTCAATGAATTTTCTGAAAAAGAATTGCTAAATACCTGCTTTGATACCATAAACGGACCTTTAATCAAAGAATTCCCCGAACTCATTAGGAATGTTCAACGTTGAATGTAAAATCATTCAAATTCATTAATTTTGCAGCATGAAATAGCCATGCACATACTTCGCGCAAGCACAAATGAAAATAACATGGCGTATTCCATATGACCTTTAAAAGACAAATTATTTACATATGAAAATTACAGAAGAAATAGTAGACCATATTGCACACCTCGCTCGTTTGGAGTTCGAAGGAGAAAAGAAAGAGGCTATCCGAAAGGATATGGAAAACATTATTTCTTTTATGGACAAACTGAATGAGGTACCAACAGACAATGTTGAACCGCTTATTTTCATGAATGATGAGGTCAATAAATTGCGTGAAGATGTCTCAGAAGATACACTAACGCAGCGCGAAGCACTGAAAAACGCACCTAAAAAAGATTCTGACTATTTCAGAATACCGAAAGTGTTGGATAAATAACAGCCACTTTTCATCCGAGCATGAAAGAAAAATCCCACGATCCTTTTGCCGTTCTTCGTTTAAAGGAATACAAATTTTATCTTGCAAATCGATTTTTGCTGACCATGGGGATTACCATGCAAAGCGTAATCGTTGGTTGGCAAGTGTATGACATTACCAAAGATGTTTTTGCGCTTGGAATGATTGGTCTTTCTGAAGCCATTCCGTTCATTGTGATTTCTATTTTTTCCGGGCATATAGCTGATACATTTAACAGAAAGAAAATCATTTTGTGGTTCACATTCCTCTTCATTATAGTGACCGGAGCGCTTTTGTACCTTTCCACCGATGCCAGTTCTTTTGTTCAACGCTATGGAACTCTTCCGATTTTTTCGATGATCGTTTTAGTGGGGGTGATAAGGGGGTTTTTATCTGCGGCATTCCCATCCATATTATCACAGATTGTGCCGCGCGAGCTGTATGGAAATGCTGCCACTTGGAACAGTACAGTTTGGCATGGTGCTTCTATCCTTGGACCATCAGTGGCGGGATTACTTATTGCTGTTGGATATACGACAGCATATACAGTGGATATCACGTTTATTGCCTTGTCGTTTTTAGCGTTTCTGTTCATTGCATCGAAACCTGTTCCTCCAAGAGAAAAGTCTGAAACACTCTTCGAAAGTTTGACATCAGGAATTAAATTTGTTTTTAAAAATCAAGTAGTGCTTGGTGCGTTGTCACTTGATCTGTTTGCGGTATTGTTTGGTGGCGCAGTTGCTTTATTACCTGCATTTGCAGAAGAAATTTTACATGCTGGTGCTGTTGAATTAGGTTTTCTCCGCGCGGCACCTGCAATCGGTGCGGTGGTCATGGCGTTTATTATTGCCTATAAACCACCTACTAAGAATGCAGGCAGAAATTTGTTTCTATCAGTAGGTGCATTTGGACTATCAACCATTTTATTTGGCTTATCAGAGAATATCTGGATGGCTTTTTTCTTCTTGTTTCTGACAGGTGCTTTTGACAATGTGAGTGTTGTCATTCGACACACTGTTTTACAGCTCGCTACACCT
>JBKDKG010000197.1:0-3514 GCA_046345095.1 Flavobacteriia bacterium
ATTCTTTACTTTCTGTAGGTTCAAAAACCAATTTAACTACACGTTGATTTTCTTCAACTAATTCAGCTCTGCGATCTGCGATGATAGTTGACCAAACATCTGTTTGTACCCAGCTATCAGCAGCATTATTTCTTTTAAATCGAATGAATTTACGAGCGATACGCCCTTCATTATCTATAATTGTATCTCCAATCAAGGTTCTCAATTGATAACGCGTCGTATCATGAGGTATTGATGAAGTCGCATCATGATGAATTTCAAGGACATCATAATCGATGTATCGTCCTTCCTTTAAACCAAAATAACTGTATTGAAGGTCGTAATTAGCCTGATCCTTTTTACAAGAAAAAAACGCAAAGGTCAACAGAAGTGACAAAAAACCAAATTTTGACATGTTTCGGATCATAATACGAAAGTACAAAAAAAGATTTCTAATTTGATTTACCTTCAGCGGCTTGTTTCTTAATCTGATTCAGCCTTACTTCAAGTTCTTTTCCTTTGATCACTCGGCCTTGTAGGTAATATTGTTTCCCCACCTCTTTTCCTGACTCATCAAACGATTTTGTCCATCCATTGCGCAAGCCCTCTTTAAAGCATTCCTCAATCATAATTGAGCCGGTAATACTGTATTTCATCCAGAAACCTGATTTCTTTCCATTCAAATAATTCCCTTTTTCCTTAATCGATCCGCTATCAAAATATTCTATAAATTCTCCTTCTAAAACTCCTTCTCTATAATTTGATACGGAAGAAATAATCTGAGATTTATCATTTGGATCTTCTGGAACGAAAAAAATGGTTTTTTTGCCATGGAGTAAATCCGCCTTATACGTTTCTTTGTTACTCAACCTACCGGATGGACCAAAATTGCTCCAAACTGAATCTTTTTTAAGATTGATATAAATCCCTTTACTCATAATCACCCCATTTTCATGGTAAAACTGAGCATCTGAGCGATTTGTGCCGTCTATGTGTTTTACAATTGCCTTCAACTTAGACGATTGATAATAATACATGAATGTACCGACAGGCTTATCATCTTTGAATTGTCCTTTGTATTGATAAACCTTTGTCCCAGGATACAACTTACTCCATGGGCCTTGCTTCTTACCATTAGAATCAATAGCATTTTGCGAAAATCCCTGAAAAGCAATTATGAGAAATAAAAGTAGGTTCTTCATCTTTCTAAAAGTTGTGTAAATTCAAAAAGACTTTTAACGGTCACATCTGCTTTTACTTTTATTGGTTCAACAGTTTCTATCCTGACAGTTTTCATGCCAAGGTTTTGTCCAAAAACAATATCAGAATCTGAATCACCAACCATTACAGCTTTATTAAACTCCACCATCTTATGCTGACGTTGCGCCAATAAGGCCATTCCAGGTTTTGGTTTACGAAGGTAATTTTCTGGCCCCGCAATTCCTGGAGCATAATAACATTTTGCAATTCGTCCTCCCATTTGTTCAATGTGACTAGACATATAACCGTGAATTTCTTGTAGGTTACTTTCTGTCATCAATCCTTTTGCGATACCTTGTTGATTCGTTACAACGAAAACCAATCCGAAAAAATTGGAAAGTTGAACAATCGATTCAGGGACTTTTGGCAAAAAGTGAAATTCATCGATCGACCTTACATATCCTTCCATTATCCGCTGGTTGATCACCCCATCCCGATCAAGGAAAAGCGTCCAGGTAGAATCGATTTGCCAATCAAGCTTCTCCAATTTCTTTTTCAATAAGGTAGACATTTCGTGTCGATGAATTTCTCCCTATTAATTCAGCTAAAAATCCTGCAAGAAAAAACTGGACACCAATAATCATGGCTGCTAAAGCAACATAAAACTCCGTTCGATCTGCGATCAATTTTGCAGAACGATTTAAAAATAACTTGTCTATTCCAATGTAAAATGAGAAGAGAAAGCCAATAAAGAACATCAACGTTCCTAATGCTCCAAATAAATGCATTGGTTTTTTACCAAATCTACCCATGAAAACCACGGTAAGCAGATCAAGTGGTCCGTTTAAAAAGCGATTCAAACCGAACTTTGTTTTACCATACTTTCGCGCTTGATGCTGAACTACTTTCTCTCCAATATTTGTAAAACCAGCATATTTAGCAATAGGTGGAATGTATCGGTGCATGTCGCCATACAATTCAATGCTTTTCACGACAACATTCTTATAGGCTTTTAGTCCACAATTAAAATCATGCAAATAGATACCTGTCAAACGTCGTGCTGCCCAATTATACAATTTCGTTGGAATTGTTTTTGTGATTGGATCGTATCTTTTCTTCTTCCAGCCGGAAACCACATCATAATCCTCGTCCACAATCATTCGATACAACTCAGGAATCTCATCGGGTGAATCTTGTAAATCAGCATCCATGGTGATCACAACTTTTCCTTTTGCTACATCAAATCCTGTATGAAGTGCCGCAGACTTCCCATAATTACGTTGAAACTTTATGCCCTTAACATTGTGATCCAACTTTTGTAACCTTTCGATTTCAAGCCAAGAAGCATCTTTGCTGCCATCGTCAATAAAAAGGAGCTCATAGCTAAACTCATTGGCAAGCATAACTTTTTGGATCCACTGGTGCAATTCTGCCAATGATTCTTCTTCGTTAAAAAGTGGAACGACGATTGAAATGTCTTTTGTTGTAATCAATGTGCTTGTGTTGATTGAAGACAAATATAGTCATTGAAAAATTGTGTAAACAAAACTCAATGAACAGAATTCAACAATTAATCTTTTAAAACCTTGGAATTAAAATCAGTCGACTTAAAAATGTAAAAACCACTTTTCAATGCACTGATATCTAATTCCATTTCACTCTTATGGCTAATTCCTGATAAAACAACTTTTCCGTTTAAATCCAACAACTCAAAATCACCAATTGACACAGCACTTTTTACTGTTAAATTACCGCTTGTTGGATTGGGATAAATAACCCCTTCCTCCATTGCTGAGCTATTTACGTCCAACACATTGCTATTCGAAATATAGAAATAATCAATTCCTGCTTCGGTTATATTGACATTTGGATCATTATCTGACACCCTGAAAACAATCTGCATAGTTGCACTCGGAACGATGTAATCACTCAAGCGAATACTCATTGGCACCCATTGATAAAACAAGTTTTCGTAGGCTGGTAGTTTTGCAATTACAACCGCAGTAAATCCATTCGTAACTACAATTTTCAACGTATCATCTGGCGTATTTCCATGGAAGCAATAAAACCAGTAGCTAAAATTCAAATAAGGATCAGTGTAGGAAGATAAATCCATCGACGGCGATGTAAGTAACGTAACACCTCCATCTACATCATCCAAATCAGGATTCAAAGTAGCGTCATTGCCTGTTATATACGCTTTATCTGTGCAATCAAATTCCGCATCATTTCCGGGCGCGGAATCAGATGACGTTGAATTAGGTATACCCCGTTCCCACATACCTGTAGTTGCATTTCCTCCAACAATCCATCCAAGATCGAAGGTGAATTCGTC
>JBKDKG010000198.1:0-6020 GCA_046345095.1 Flavobacteriia bacterium
GGATTAAACTGTGCGATAAAGGGTGATGATTTGTACGGCTTGAAAGGCGATCGATTGCATTTACATGCCGAACAGATTGAGTTTACTCACCCATTGACTTTGGATACAATTACGTTTAATGCAAAACCGCCATTTTAAAAAAAATGGCGAGAAAATTCCCGCCACTTCTGTTTTCGATAAAGGTTTAGTTTTAGTTTTTAATGACTCTCTTAGTTCCAATCAGTTTTCCAGCTTCATAAACAGAAATTAAGTATACTCCGTTTTGAAGATCCGACAAATCCAAATAGCTGTTACAATTCTTAGCAATTTTTATTTGTTTACCTGAAAGACCAAGTACTTCAACATCGATTATATTTAAATCACTTCCTTTCTGAATTTGAACTATATCATTGAAAGGATTAGGGAACACTTCAAAATCAACATTTTTTATTTCTGACACAGACAAACCTTGTTCATAATTCACGCGGAAAACAAGATTTAAATCACTTGAGGCAGCAGGAACTCCATTGTCCATCGATTGAGCATTCACGTAATACAAACCAGGCGCCAGGCTATTTGCGTTAAATATGCAATCATAGCGGTAATATTCAGAACTAACTTGTGTCGCAGTCATAGTAAAGGCGGATGGTACCGAACAAGCAATCGCGGTAGTTAGACTTTGACCCATTTCAGGGGTGTAAGCTGAAATTGAAAACTCAAATTGCTCTGGCAAACTTTTTATTAAAGTGTCACCAGTATATACATCAATTGTATCGCAAATTGCACTGCTAATTAATACAGGAGGTGTATTTGACGCTGCTGCACCAGCTATGTTAAAATAAATTTCCTGTCCATCCAGAAAATCAATTTGATCACTGCTTCCATATGGACCATCAAAAGCTAACCCTGCTGAGTCAAATTGACCAACCTGGAAGAAATCTACTCCATTACCCACATTTACGCCAACAGTTGCAGGTGAGCCACCGAATCCGCCAGTACCCCCCGAAGCATCTCCCGTGGTCCATTGCATGTCTTCATAACAGAATGAAACATTGTTGCCAGCAGGCACAAGTGAATCAGCACCATTGGAAATAATCAGTTGGAATGTAGAAACCAAGTCAGTATGATTACTGAAATAACCTACATGATCCCATACAACAATCAGCGCAGATGGCGTCACCTTGTACCATACACTGCCACCATCACCTGTACCAATGTAGTTTCCAAGACTGTCTATAACGTAAGTTCCCCGAGTATCAACATCACCCCAGAAAGGTGCTATCATATTGTAGGAAGCATCTGGAAATGCATTGGCAGTCCAAGTAACATAAGGCGCCAAAAACGAAACATTTCCATTATTATTTATAATCACTGAATCGTATTGATTACCATAAAAATCGAATGTAAACGGCAAGTTAATTGAACCAGACGAACCATCATCGTTTGGCTGCATTGCCAGAATGAACGAACTGTCCAAAGGAACCATACAATTACAAACTCCGTTTTTCACAGTTCCACCAGAATAATGAACAGTTTGAGACATCTGAGTATCCGTAAAAACGTATTTATTTAGTGGATCGACCGAGTTAGAGAGTTTCAGAATATTGTATTCAGACTGAGTCAGATAAATCGTTTGCTGTGAATACGCCACAGAAGCAACTAAAGAAAAGAGTAGTAAAAGCTTTTTCATGGTTTCAAATTTTAAAATAAGACGGAAGTTACAATTAAATAGTTGCTTAAACTTATTTCTGTTTGAATAATTAAAAAATATATCGTAATATTGCGATATAACAATTTGAAATGGGACTAACGAAAACAGCTCAATTTACAGACCTTCAAAATAAAAAGGCGATCATATTTAAAGCATTAGGACATCCGGCAAGAGTAGCAATTATTGAATATATCATAACTCAAAAAACGTGTATTTGCAATGACCTTGTCGATACACTTCCTTTGTCACAAGCAACCATTTCTCAACATCTAAAAGAATTGAAAGCAGCGAAAATTATAAAAGGCACAATTGAAGGAAACAGCCTGTGTTATTGTTTAAATCCTGAATTGTTAATTGAAATCAAATTGATTATTGAGCAATACATCGATAGAGTCGAAGAAAATGAATCACCTTGTTGCTGAACTAAAATAATAAATATATGAACTTATCTGAATTCAAATCGCTGCTTCATCAATTGGACGTTATTACTTTTAAACTTCCTAATGGGGAACATATACCTGCACACTTTCACATAACTGAAATTGGATTGTTAACTAGAAATTACATTGATTGTGGAGGTAAATTGCGAGAAGACAAATCGATTAACGTCCAACTGTGGTATTCAACAGATATGGAGCACCGATTAAAACCCTCGAAACTGCTAAACATTATTGAACAAAGCGAAAGATTAATAGATCTAGGCGAATATGAGATGGAAATTGAATATCAGCAAGAAACAATCGCCAAATTTGGTTTAACTTTTTGTGAAAATCAATTTGAACTCACCACAAAACAAACAGCTTGTTTGGCTGAAGATCAATGCGGAATTCCTGAATCCAAAACAAAAATGAACCTAAAAGAACTAACAACCGGCGCTTCATGTTGTCCTCCTGGAGGCAATTGCTGTTAATCCTGCTTTTTTATGAATACTACTTTAAAATCATTGTGCGAAAAGCTAACAAGTGAATTCGATCAAATTTCAAAAGAAAGAAAATTGATCCTGAAAAAGCTCATCCAGTATATCAAACAAAAAGCTAATAACGGAGAAGATATAAGTCTTGTTTATGTCTGCACTCACAATTCTAGGCGCAGCCATTTTGGTCAGGTTTGGGGCAAAGTTGCTTCAGAATATTATCAAATAGAGAATGTCAGAACATACAGCGCCGGAACAGAGGCAACCGCAATGCACCCAAACACGGTTAAAGCATTGCAAACGATGGGGTTCAGCATACAATCAGATAGTCAAGAATATAATCCATATTACAGCATTAGTTTTGATTCAACCAACGATCCAATTATAGGCTTTTCAAAAACGCTTGACCACTTATCTCTTCCCTCTAAAAACTTTGCTGCGATCATGACTTGCTCTGAAGCTGAGCAAAACTGCCCTTTTGTTCCCGGAGCTGAATTGCGAGTAAGCACAACCTATGAAGACCCTAAGGAGTTTGATGGTTCAGCTGAGCAGGATGAAAAATACATCGAACGATCTTTGCAAATAGCCAGAGAAAATCTTTATATATTTTCAAAAATTCACGCTTAATAACATGAACAAAAGACTTAAATTTCTTGATCGTTTTTTAACACTTTGGATCTTTTTAGCAATGACCATAGGAGTTGGTATTGGTTACTTTTTTCCATCATCAGCAAAGTCGATTGACAAATTATCAAATGGCACCACAAATATTCCACTGGCTATTGGCTTAATTCTTATGATGTATCCACCGCTGGTGAAGATAGATTTCAAAAAAATGCCTGCTGTTTTTGCAAAACCAAAATTATTGATCCTATCATTTTTTATCACATGGATCATCGGCCCTCTTTTAATGTGCATTCTTGCTGTTTTATTTTTATCAACTCAACCAGCCTACCTAACTGGTTTAATCATAATCGGAATCGCCCCATGCATTGCAATGGTTATTGTTTGGAGCGAACTAGCAGAAGGAAATCGAGAGTTAACAGCAGGATTGATTGGAATAAACAGTCTTATACAAATAGCATTCTTTAGTTTATATGCATACTTCTATTTAGAAATTGTATTGCCGTTAATTGGAATTAAAGGCTTATCAATTGATGTATCTGTTGGGCAAATCGCAGAAACCGTGGGCATCTATCTAGCAATCCCATTTGTACTTGCAGTCTTAAGCAGATGGATAATTACAAAAACAAAAGGAGAAAATTGGTTGAACACACGTTTTATACCAACAATATCTCCCTTTACACTAATCGCCTTGTTAGCTACCATTATTTTAATGTTTTGTCTGAAAGGAGAAATGATTATTTCTCTGCCAATGGACGTTTTTAAAGTCGGATTACCCCTTGTGTTTTATTTCGGCATAATGTTCACATTAATGTTTTTTATTGCAAAATATTTTGGTGCAGATTACAGAGACAATGCTGCGCTTTCTTTCACTGCAGCAGGCAACAACTTCGAATTGGCAATTGCAGTTTCGATTGGTGTTTTCGGAATAAATTCCGACCAAGCATTTGCTGGAGTCATTGGTCCACTTGTTGAAGTACCTGCCTTAATTTTGTTAGTGAAGGTTATTAATTTCTGGAAGAAAAAGTATTACAAATAAAAAAGGTCACTTTCGTGACCTTTCGATTTATTCTTTTGATTTTGCTTTCGCTTTACCTTTTTCAATTTTGATATTGAGCTCTTCAGCTCCATCCTCTAAATCCATTTTAATCTTGTCTCCTTCTTGCAAACTCGCTCGAATAATCTCTTCCGCAAGTGGATCTTCAATAAACTTCTGAATTGCTCTTTTTAATGGACGAGCACCAAATTTCTCATCGTAACCATTTTCAACTATAAAGTCTTTTGCTTTTTCAGTCAACTCAATGTTATAACCTAAATCATTGATACGGCCATACAGTTTTTGCAATTCTAAGTCAATAATTTTGTGGATCCCCTCACGTTGCAATGATTTGAACAAGATCATATCGTCAATACGATTCAAAAACTCGGGTGAAAAGGCCTTGCGAAGTGCGTTTTGAATAACAGATTTCGCATTTTCATCCCTTGATTCTTCTTTCGCTTTCGTTCCAAATCCAACTCCACTTCCAAAATCAGCCAACTGTCTTGCTCCGATGTTTGAAGTCATAATTAGAATCGTGTTCTTGAAATCAATTTTACGTCCTAATCCATCCGTCATATGTCCATCATCCAAGACTTGTAACAACAAATTAAATACATCTGGATGCGCTTTTTCAATTTCATCGAGCAAAATGATGGAATAAGGCTTTCTTCTAACCTTCTCTGTTAATTGACCACCTTCTTCATATCCAACATATCCTGGAGGCGCTCCAACCAAGCGAGAGATCGAAAATTTCTCCATGTATTCAGACATGTCAATTCTAATTAATGCATCTTCAGAATCAAACAGGTATTTTGCTAACACTTTTGCTAATTGCGTTTTCCCAACACCCGTTGGCCCTAGGAAAAAGAAGGATCCAATTGGCTTGTTAGGATCTTTCAATCCGGCACGGTTACGTTGAATTGCCTTCACAACTTTGGAAACTGCCTCATCTTGACCTATCACCTTCCCACGAAGTTCTTCAGCCATATTAACAAGCTTACCAGTTTCGGACTGAGAAACCCTAGTTACTGGAATACCACACATCATAGAAACTACTTCTGCTACATGCTCTTCAGTAACTACCACACGATTGTTTTTAGACTCTTGTTCCCACTTATTTTTAGCCACCTCCAATTGTTCTTGAAGCTTACGCTCTGAATCTCTTAGTTCTGCGGCCTTTTCATATTGTTGCGACTTGATAACCTCATTTTTCTGATCCTTCAACCCTTCAATTTGAGCTTCAATATCCAAGATTTCTTTTGGAACATTAATGTTTGTAAGGTGCACTCTCGAACCTACTTCATCCATTGCATCAATGGCTTTATCCGGTAAGTGACGATCTGTGATGTAACGCTCTGTCAGTTTTACACAAGCCATCAAAGCATCATCTGTATATGTCACCGAATGATGGTCTTCGTATCGTTCTTTTATATTGTTAAGAATCTGAATCGTCTCATCAATAGATGTTGGTTCAACAAGCACCTTCTGGAATCGTCTTTCCAAGGCACCATCTTTTTCAATATATTGACGGTATTCATCCAATGTTGTTGCACCAATTGCCTGCATTTCTCCGCGCGCTAACGCTGGTTTAAACATGTGTGATGCGTCCAAAGAACCACTTGCTCCTCCGGCACCAATAATGGTATGGATCTCATCAATGAATAAAATAACATCCGGGTTCTTTTCAATTTCCTGCATCACAGCCTTCATGCGTTCTTCAAACTGTCCGCGGTATTTGGTCCCCGCTACAAGAG
>JBKDKG010000199.1:0-5434 GCA_046345095.1 Flavobacteriia bacterium
GAACAGTATTGTTAGGCTGTGGATCTGTTTCTAATGTATTTGACCAAGTTGGATGTTATGACGTTACATTAACTGTTACAGACGTTAATGGTTGTTCAAATTCAATGAGTTCTACAGATTATATTTGTGTAGAAGCTCCTCCTGTCGCATCATTTACTCCTTCAGCGACAGAGTTAGTTAATTACTACACTGAGGTGACATTTTTAAATTCTTCCTATGGTGCCAGTAGCTATAATTGGACGTTTGGTGAATCTTCCTATTCAATCGAAGAGAATCCAGTATATGTGTTCCCAGAAGATGAAGGGGAGTATGTCGTTACTTTGGTAGCATCTTCACCGTTAGGTTGCTCTGATGTTGCAACAGCAACAATCACTGTGAAAGAAGAACTTGTTTTCTATGTTCCAAATACCTTTACTCCAGATAATGATGATTATAATGAAGTGTTCAAGCCAGTTTTTTATTCTGGATTTGACCCATATGATTTTACCTTATTGATTTTTAATAGATGGGGAGAAATTGTTTTTGAATCACGCAATCCTGAAATTGGATGGGATGGCAGCTATGGTTCTAATAATGAGATAGAGATGGTTCAGGATGGCACTTATACATGGCTAATTCGATATAGAATTACAGAAACAAAAGGTTATAGAAAAGCGACAGGTCACGTAAATTTGATTCGATAAGCTTAAATTGATTCAACAAAAAAGGTGAGGTTAGCCTCACCTTTTTTGTTTAGATACCTCTTCGTTTTTTTTCCTTCATGATGAGTGACAACTCTCTGCTTGTCTGTCCTGCAACGGATGTGTTTTCATCCGCTCGGCGAAGTAAATAAGGCATCACTTCTTTCACAGGGCCATACGGGACATATTTTGCAACATTGTATCCGGCATGTGTTAGATTGTCAGAAATATGATCGCTCATACCTAATAATTGGGCGAAATAAATACGCTTGTCAGATTTTTCAATATTGTTTTTCTTTACCAATTCAGTCAACAAAAGTGAGCTCTTTTCATTGTGTGAACCTGCGCAAACAGAGACTACATCAATATTATTTACTACTAACTCAAGTGCTTTATCAAAATCATTGTCTGATGCTATTTTGTCAGGTTGAATAGGAGATGGGTAACCTTTTTCTTTTGCTCGAGCTCGTTCTTTTTCCATGTATGCACCGCGCACCAATTTTACACCATAATGGTATCCATCTTTACGAGCTACATCAATAGCATTGGATAAAAATGAGAGGCGATCATGTCTATAAAGTTGAACAGTATTAAAAATAATAGCATTTTCCCGGTTATAGGTTTGCATCATCTGATGTGTAATTCGATCGATAGTGTCTTGAATCCAAGTTTCTTCGGCATCAATAAAAACAGGAATCTGGTTTTCAAATGCAGCCAAACAAATTTTGTTGATTCGTGCTACAATAGAGTCATATTCTGACCTTTCCTTTTCAGTCAGATTATCAATGCTTTCATTTGCCTTCTCGAGAATAGAAAAACGCGAAATACCAGTTATCTTAAAAACAGCAAATGGAATATTCTTACTCTTGCTTGCTGTTTCAATAGTAGATATTATCTCTTTTACAGTTGCATCAAAATCTTCTTCTGACGTTTTTCCTTCAACGGAATAATCAAGTATTGTCCCAATACCGTATTGCCCGAGCAAGTCGATCGTAGATTTACAATCTGCAATCGTCTCTCCACCGCAAAATTGAGCAAATATTGTTTTCTTAATCAATCCTTTTATTGGCAATCTTAAATTCAATGCTGCAGTGGTTGCAACTTTTCCTAACTTAACCATAGATGGATTTCCAATAATTTTAAAAAGCAAATAAGCCCTTTTCAAAGATTTATTGGATTTGCTCTTGAAAGCAATTTCGGTATTGTCAAATGAAATCATGGTATAAATTTAATGGCTTTTGTCACATTTTAGTCAACTGTGAATAGGCTTTATTTACTTTTGTATAATGTCAGTAACAACTTTTTCAAAAAACGATAACGTATATCCATTAATTGAATTTGGATCGATAACAGCATCATCATTTGAGAAAATGCTCGTTTCCAGGTATTCTCAATCAAAAATCGTGATTATGGTTGATGAAAACACACACGATTATTGTCTAGAATATCTAATTACAAGTTTTGATGTATTGAAAGAGGCAGAGGTTATGCTTTTGCCTGCTGGAGAGGAAAATAAAGTGATGGAGGTTTGTTTTCAGGTTTGGGAGGCCATGTCCGAATATCAAATTGGAAGAAAAGATTTGGTAATCAATTTGGGAGGTGGAGTTGTCACAGATATGGGTGGATTCATAGCTTCAGTCTTTAAAAGGGGAGTTGATTTTATTAACATACCTACGAGTCTTTTAGGAATGGTTGATGCTTCAGTAGGTGGAAAAACGGGTATAGACCTTGGTGCTTATAAAAACCAAATAGGGACAATAACTCAACCAATTGCTGTGTTAATTGATCCAGGGTTTTTATCCACTTTGCCTGAAGAGGAATTGCTGAATGGCTATGCCGAAATGTTGAAGCATACTTTAATAACTGATAGAGATAAGTTTATTCAACTTAGTAATCTGGAAGGTATTGAAGATTTGATTAATGTAGAACTGATTAAACAATCAGTAACGATCAAAAATGATATTGTTTTAAGTGATCCTTTTGAAAAAGGAATTCGTAAAGTATTGAATTTTGGTCATACAATTGGACATGCCATAGAAGGTTATTTACTTCCAATTGAACCAGTTCCTCATGGATTAGCAGTTGCTGCAGGAATGTTGATTGAATCATTTATAGGTTCTGAAAGAGGAATCTTATCGAAGGATGAATTCATTTTGATCGAAGAGGTACTGATTTCTCGTTTTCCAAAAATTGAAATTGATAAAAGTGCATTAAAAGAAATAATTCAATTGTGTTTGCAGGACAAGAAGAATGAAGCAAACAAAATAAGTTGTACTTTGTTGAACGGAATAGGTAAACCTTTGTTTGATCAATTTTTAACAATTGAAGAAATTGAAAAAGGTTTGAGTTATTACATTGAACTATAAATTACACACTATGCTCCTTACAATTTTATTGCTCATTTTTACTGTCGTTATTCTTCCAGTTGTGACGTTTTATTTTGGCACTCCTCTAACTGCTTTGCAATTACAGGTCCTAATGAATACTATTTATATTGTAATTGGAGTAGTGGCTTATTGCTTTATAGTTGGTGAAATATCTGGTAATAATTCACAGGTGGATAAATTGTGGAGTATTGTTCCGATAGTTTATGTCTGGTTTATGACTGTGCAAGGAGATATGAATGACAGGATGGTTTTAATGGCATGCTTGGCGACATTATGGGGGATTCGATTGACATACAATTTTGCTAGACGTGGTGCTTATTCTTGGAAATTTTGGTCTGGTGAAGAAGATTATCGTTGGGAAGAATTACGCAAACGACCGGGTTTTAATAATCGATTCGTGTGGATGATCTTTGATCTATTCTTTATCTGTGCATATCAAAACACGCTTATTTTCTTATTTACATTGCCAATTCTTTCTGGTTTAGCAGACAATGCAAGTCCATTAGGTATTTATGATTATTTGTTAGCTACAATTTTTGTTGTTTTGGTGATCACTGAATTTATTGCAGACCAGCAGCAATTTGACTTTCAAACGGAAAAACACAGAAGGATAAACAATAATCTCCCTTTAGAAGAGTATGGAAATGGATTTGTAACAAAGGGATTGTGGTCCTATGTGCGTCATCCAAACTATGCCTGTGAGCAATCGATTTGGATCGTTTTTTATTTATTTAGTGTTGTATCAACGGGAGAATGGATCAATTGGTCAGTTGCTGGAGCAGTGTTGCTTGTTATTTTATTTAAAGGAAGTTCGGATTTTTCTGAAGAGATTTCTGCAAAAAAATATGCAGCTTACAAAGATTATCAATCGAGCGTTCCACGATTTGTTCCGTTTACAAAATTAAAGAAATAACGATTAATCGTTTTTTAGCTGATTTAGCTTCAATTTAATCTCCTCTAACTTCGTTATCAATTCCTGATTGGTAATTTGTTGAGTTTCGATTTCTGTCGTTTTTGATTTGTCTTTTAACGCCTTTTTTGCTCCTTCAAGTGTGAATCCTTTTTGTTTTACAAGGCTATATATTTTGTTGAAGGTTTCAATGTCTTTTGTTGTAAAGACACGATTTCCTTTTGTGTTCTTTTTTGGCTGAATAATATTGAATTCTTTTTCCCAAAATCTGATCAATGACGTGTTCACATCAAACATATCAGCAACTTCACCAATGCTGTAGTATAGTTTTGTCAACTTTTTAATGTCGATCGGATCCACTTTTTAAGCCTTTATTTGAAACCGAAATTAGTTATATTTTTGCAACTGCAATGCGGAGCTATCCATTCATATTAAAATATTTGCTTATACTTTGGTGCTTTTTTTCTTTAAGTTCAAGGGCGCAAGCAGTTAGTAAACAGGATACTGTTGCTTTTATAGGTGTAAACAAAATACCTCAAGATACTCTTTCTAAGAAGAATAGTCAGCAAGTTGATGAATTGATTACATTTGCAAAAAAATTTCTAGGCACTCCTTATAGATACGCAGGAACCACACCTTCTGGCTTTGATTGTTCAGGTTTTATTTCATATATATTTGGGAATTTCGGATTGAGTTTGGTGCATTCTAGTTACGGAATGGCTGAACTTGGTCGAACAGTTAAATTATCTGAAATACGGCCGGGAGATTTAATGTTTTTTAAAGGCAGTGATCCTAATTCCACACGCGTTGGTCATGTAGCTATGGTTATTGAGGTGACGCCGGACGCAATTAAATTTATTCACTCTTCTACTTCGCGTGGTGTGACAATCGAAAATTTCAAAACAAGTAAATATTTTATCCCTAGATTTATAAAGGCAAAACGCTTAGATTACGGAGAAGAATAGTTTTTATGGAGAAATTAACGATGAACGGGAGAAGACAATGGCTCTTTGTATTTTTAGCCGGATTATTTGTTACCAATGCAATCACTGCAGAATTGATTAGCAATAAATTAATCGAGATTCCAATTTCTTTTTCTATCGGCAGCCAACAATTTGGACCTTTCGTTACAATAGTTGGAGTTATACCCTGGCCAGTAGTATTCATATTGTCTGTTTTGTTGAATGAGTTTTATGGGGAGAAGGCTGTTCGCAGAATATCATGGATTACGGCAATTTTGATAGCATATTGTTTTATCATTGTTTCAATTGCCTTACAACTACCTGCAAAAGAAATTCCAGGCTCTACCTTGGCAACAAATGCCGAATTTGGAAAAGTTTTTGGGCAAGCACAGGCAGTAATTATAGGAAGTATAGCGGCCTTTTTATTGTCTCAAATTATGGATGCAACCTTGTTCCATTGGATTAAAAGAAAAACCGGGAATAGATATATTTGGC
>JBKDKG010000200.1:0-8110 GCA_046345095.1 Flavobacteriia bacterium
GCAATGAACATTAACCCTGATGCTTTTGTTGCAATTGTGGGA
Source organism: Flavobacteriia bacterium (assembly GCA_046345095.1). GTDB lineage: Bacteria > Bacteroidota > Bacteroidia > Flavobacteriales_D > Crocinitomicaceae > M0103. Next base: position 43 of record JBKDKG010000200.1, read on the forward strand.
TGTTATGCTCAATTAAAGCCCGAAGAAATTGGAAAAATACCCGGTGTGGATTTAGTTTTGGGTGCCAATGAGAAATTTGATTTAGTTGAGCACATTGAACAATTAGAAGTTAAAAAAGAGGAGGCTATTCTCGCTTATACATCCATAAAAGAAACCAAAGAATTCGTTCCAGCTTTTTCATTCGGAGACAGAACCAGGTCTTTTTTGAAAGTGCAAGACGGGTGCGATTATTTCTGCACATTCTGCACGATTCCTCTGGCTCGCGGAAAAAGTAGAAATGCAACCATCGCTGAAACAGTTTTAGAAGCTGAAAAGATTGCAAAAACGGACATCAAAGAAGTTGTCTTAACTGGTGTTAACATTGGTGATTTTGGACAAGGAAGTGAAGAAGAGAACTTTTTTGGTCTTGTAAAAGAGTTAGATAAAGTTGAAGGCATTGACAGGTACCGAATTTCATCAATTGAACCCAATTTATTGAGCAATGAAATCATTCACTATAGTTTGAATGAAGCCAAACGATTTGTCCCTCATTTTCATATACCGTTGCAATCAGGTAACAACCGCCTGCTTAAAGCAATGCGCAGAAAATATGTCAGGGAATTATATGCAGAACGCGTTTCCTACATCAAACAATTGCGTCCTGACACGTGCATCGGAGTTGACGTTATCGTTGGTTTTCCAGGCGAAACAGATGATGATTTTTTGGACACCGTAAATTTCCTAAAGGATCTTGACATTTCATACCTTCATGTTTTCACCTACTCTGAACGTGCTAATACGACTGCTATGAAGCTTGGTGATGCGGTACCAATGAACATTCGAAAAGAGCGCAGCAAACAGCTTCACATTCTTTCGGAGAAGAAAAAACGCGCCTTTTATGAATCCCAGCTCATGACAGAACGCACCGTTTTATTTGAACACGAAGAAGACAATGGTGTGATGTATGGATTTACAGAAAACTATGTCAAGGTAAAAATGCCTTATGATGCCAAATTGGTCAATACCTTTCAAACTATTCAACTAACTGAAATCGACCGCGACGGGGTGATGAAAGGAAAGATAGATGTTAACTTAACAAGCTAAATATAGTAAAAGGCATTTATTTAAATATTGAATCGCTCAGTCCTTTATTGATTGTATAATTCGTCAAAAGAATTGTAACGGTCCCTTTGTTGTTAACCTTTTTTTTCTGATTATCACTGACCTTATTTATATCCGCCGCCACACTTTTGGGCAGTTTAAATTTCTTGACATCAATTTCAAAAACCATCTTATCTGGAAGTCCAAATTTAATTTGATCCCCGTATGTATAATTTGTAGTAACCGTTCCATTGCTTTTTGAAGTTACCTGTGACTTCATCATTACAGAGTTAACTGGATCAATCCACAATTTAGCCAATACAATCTCATTCCCGGCTGAATTGGGAATAACTGAAATTAAATAGGTTTTAACTCCCCCAATATTTACAGTATCATTTACAACTGAAACATAATCTTTCTTTGAAAGAAAGTTATTGACATCCGTAAAACCCTGCTTCGGAAGTATTGTAATTCCTTTCGATTCTACCTTAAACTTATCTTTCTGTTTGAAATAAATAGTGGCTTCATTGGGCAAAATTTTAATCATTGGAATATTTGCCTTAATTGTGGCCGAAACAGTGTAATCTTTGACAGAATTTAGTTTTTTGATGACATTTGAAACAAGTGCCTCTGGCGTTTGTCCAATTGACAGCATCGGGACTAAACAAAGGAAAAAAAGTAATTTAATTTTTATCATGAAGTAATGTCTTTTTTATTGAATCGAAGAATAGTAATTACAACCAATACGACATTATGTATCCCTAAAATAATTATTGATTGACGTATCGAAGACCAAGGAACAGGATCTTCAAAAAAACTGCGCCATGAGGCCATATGGGTTGTAAATAAATAGGGTTTAATTGCATCAAACACTGTAACGTCAAGACTGCCAATTATAGTAAAAAGTATGATTACGGACATTGTAGCCACAATTGGGCCAATCGAGTTTTCAGCAAAAGCTGAGAAACAAATCGAAAGAGATGAAACAGTAAGTAAAGACAAAAATGCTACACAAAATCCTGCACCGAACCGCCAAAGTACATCTGCTTCCTGAAGTATGACTAATCCATCAGAATTTAACACAATGACATCCCCGGTACCAAACATAAGTGTCGAAACGAAAAGCGCAAGAAAGCCCATCCAAAGAATAATAAACAAAGTATAAGCGGCCCCAGCTATAAACTTGGATAAAACAATATTAGTTCTTGAAATTGGTTTTGTAGCGAGCATCCTAATAGTCCCCATTGCTGCTTCGCCAGATATTAAATCACCCGTAACGAGAGCAACAAGCAAGGGTACGTGAACAATCAACATCTGAAGTATTATAAATGCAATTAGATAGCCGTTTAAAATGTGCCCATTAAAAGTTAATGTTTGTTCAAAGGACGCAGTGACAAATGATATAATTGATTTTCCATCTGCTCTCATTGCAAAAATAACAATGGCAATCAGTAAGGTAAGTGCTGCAACACCAAGGTATGACCTAGGTTTTGAAAGAATCTTAATAAATTCGTTTACCGTATTTTTAAGCCACATTTTCGGAGGAAATTATATTCATAAAATAATCTTCCAATTTTCTTTTTGGTTCTATTGCATAAACGCTAATACCACTGTTTACCAAAAGTTGATTGATTAGGTGAACCTTATCTTTAATTACAGGGAATTCAAGCTCCCGAGCATTTAATTGCGTCACTTCAATTTCAGGAAATGCAGAACAAATAACTTCCTTGGCTGCCGTTGAATCATTCGTTTCAATGCGCACTTGTAAATCATTTGTGTTTAAAAGATCGTTCACCGCACCTTCAATTATTGTTTTTCCTTTGTTAATGATGACCATACGATTGGCAATTAACTCAATTTCAGATAACTGATGTGAAGAGAGAATTACTGTTTTGTTCTGTTCAGTTTTCAATCGTAAGATAAGATTTCTGATCTCGACAATTCCTTGAGGATCAAGACCTGTAGTTGGTTCATCCAAAATAATCAAATCAGGTCGATGGAGTAAGGTTTGTGCAATTCCAAGACGCTGTTTCATTCCATGTGAAAAGCCTTTTACTTTGTGTTTTCCACGATCGCCCAATCCCACGAAATCAAGCATTTGTAGAATTTCCATTTTACTCACACTGGCTCCTGAGATTCGAGCAAAAAGTTCCAAATTTTTCTCTGCAGACAGGTATTTGTAGAAATCAGGTTTCTCGATTATACTACCAATATTTGCTAAAATGGCCGATCTTTCATTTTCATATGATTTCCCGAACATTTTAACAACACCCGAATCAGGCTTTATCAAGGATAAAAGACAGCGTATTGTGGTACTTTTTCCAGCTCCATTAGGCCCAAGAAAACCAAAAACATCCCCTTGATTTACAATGAACGATACATCCTTAACAGCCTCAAACGCTCCAAAACGCTTGGACAAATTGCGAACGTCAATAATTGCTTCTGATTCCATCTACAGAGAGAACAATCTTTTGATAGTATTGTTTCGAAGTGATACAACAATCTACCACGCGCTAAATGCATATTGCTTTACAGAACTTAAAACAGGTTATCTAAAATCACTCATTTCACCGACGGAATGGAAAAGAATATCTTCTATCACTTCCATCCTCTTGTCATCTCCCTTTTTCCTGGAGGACCAGGCAATGATTCGACTTTAAACCCTAGAGATTTCAAATCTCTTTTCAATTGTCCTTTCGCACAGTAAGTAACAAACAGTCCACCTGGTTTCAAGATTTGATGCATTTTAGTTAATATGGAAATCTCCCACATATCTCCTTGTGCCCGTGGACCGAAAGCATCAAAATAAATCAGATCAAAAGTATCATTGGCCGGAATGTAATTTTCAATCTTTAGATGCAATTTTTGAAAGGAAAATAAGTCTGTAAGTTGGTGTACTTCATTCCAAGTACATTTATGAATCTCATCAAAATAACTAGATACAAAAGAATCGACAGACGATTCGTACTTCATTGCCTTTGCCATTTCAAAGTCCACTGGAAAAGCCTCTATGCCGGTATACCGCAATTTTTTCCTTTTCAATTCGCAATATTCCATCGTCAAAAAGGCATTTAAACCTGTTCCAAACCCCATTTCAAAAACAGCCACTTCCCCCCGATCCTTGAATTCCAAAAGTCCGTTCTGAAGGAATACGTGCTTCGCTTCTTGCAATGCACCATGCCCCGAATGATAATTTTCATTCATCTCCGGAATATGAATGGTCATAGAACCATCTGCAGTTTGAACGACTTCTCGTTTCATGGTGTAAAAATAGGATTAAAAAATGTTTGATAAGTTCTAGTGTTCAATGTGTTCAAAAAATTCAAGTGGCCCAATGAATTGAACCGCTTTGAGCAATAGGATGTCAGTTAATTATCTATTAACAAATGTTCATAACGACCTTTAAAATCTTTTTGAGAAAGAAATTTTCAACCATCACAAAAGTAGACTTTCGAATCCCTATCTTTGCTTGAATATGGAAAATCAACCGGAAAACAGCAGAAAACCAGTTTCAAGAGTGCGAAACGCCTCAGTATTGGTGAACGATTTGGGCAAAATTCCTCCACAAGCTGTGGATTTGGAAATTGCAGTTCTTGGTGCAATGATGCTTGAAAAAAATGCTGTTACAGATACGATTGATATTCTTAAACCAGAAAGTTTTTACGATCCAAAACACCAATTTATTTACACGGCCATTCGCGAATTGTTTGGAAGTTCAAATCCTATCGATTTGTTAACTGTCACCAACAAATTAAAACAAAAAGGTGAATTGGAAGCTGCAGGAGGAGCAGCATATATTTCTCAGTTGACAAGTAGAATTGCCTCAACGGCGCATGTTGAATTTCATGCACGTGTCATCTCCGAAAAATACATCAAACGCGAACTAATACGTATGAGCAGCGAAGTAATTCGCGACGCGTACGACGATACAAATGATGTTTTTGATGTATTAAATAAAGCCGAAGGAGAACTTTTCCAGATTGCTGAAAACAATATGGGGAAAAATGTCGACTTGATGCAAACCGTTGTTCATCAGGCCATTCAAGAGATTGAAAAAGCATCTCAAAATTCTGATGGAATCAGCGGAATTGCCTCTGGATTTAGAGACCTCGATAAACTAACATCAGGTTGGCAGCGTTCAGATATGATTGTAATTGCAGCGCGACCTGCTATGGGGAAAACAGCCTTTGTATTGTCAATGGCAAGAAATTCGGCAGTTGATCATGGGCACGGTGTTGCTATCTTCTCACTAGAGATGTCATCTGTACAGTTGGTAAAACGTTTAATAGCAAGCGAAGCCCGATTAAGCGCAGAAAAACTGAGAAAAGGTGACCTTCGTGACCATGAATTCCAGCAATTGCATTCAAGAATTTCAAAATTAGCGACAGCTCCAATTTTCATCGATGACACCCCAGGCATCAGTGTATTCGATTTAAGAGCAAAATGTCGTCGATTGAAAATGCAGCATAACATTGACTTGGTCATTATTGATTATTTGCAATTGATGACGGCCGGAGGATCGAAAGGTTCGGGAAACAGAGAACAGGAAATTTCTACTATTTCTCGATCGATAAAAGAAATTGCAAAAGAATTAAATGTACCCATCATTGCACTATCTCAGTTAAGCCGTTCCGTTGAGCAGCGAGGTGGAGACAAACGACCTGTGTTATCCGATCTGCGTGAATCTGGAGCAATCGAGCAAGATGCTGACATCGTATCATTCATCTACCGTCCGGAATACTATGGTTTTCTCCAAGATGACGATGGAAATTCAAACCAAGGTGTTGGAGAAATTATTGTTGCGAAGCACAGAAACGGTGCGCTTGACAAAGTTAGACTCCGTTTTATCGGTGAATTTGCAAAATTTGACAACATAGAGGAGTATTATGATGATACAAATTCCCCAGCTGCGCCATCCAATCTTTCGGCCAATACTGGTTTTGATACACCTTCTTTCAATAGCTATACTGTCCAAAGTAAAATGAATGATAATAATGAAGAAGATGGTTTGGAATTTGGCAATAATGATGATAGTACCCCGTTTTAGAACTTTGGAAAGATATTTGAAAGAATGACAGCAAAAAAAATCATGTCAAAAGCAAGTCTAATCTTCATCTTTTGCTCATTCGGATTGTTTTCAAGGGCTACACAAATTTTAATACCAATGGATGATTCTCAATCAGATCATTTGAAAGCCTACGGCATTGCCTATTGGTCTCTTGAAAATTCCATCACTCTCGAATGGCTTCTTAATTATCGAGGAGGAGCTTTTCTCTTGCCGCATCTGAGAACAATTGAAGAAGAATTGGTAATACGGAATGTAAAGTATGAAATCTTAGCTGATGGACAAGTAAATCAAATCCGATCTCAAATAGCTAATCCTGAGGCTAATATGGAGCTTGTGCAATTGGAAAAAGCACCCAAGATTGCGGTATATACTCCAAAAGGAAAACAGCCTTGGGATGATGCTGTAACGCTTGTTTTGGAATACGCCGAAATTCCATACGATAAAATTTATGACTCAGCAATCGTTATGGGTGTTTTACCGAAGTACGATTGGCTGCATCTACACCATGAGGATTTCACTGGTCAATATGGTAAATTTTATGCTGCATACAGAGGGTATCCTTGGTACAAACAACAAGTTGAGGATGCAGAAGCTGATGCAAAAATGCTTGGATTCAATAAAGTTTCCGAGTTGAAACGTTCTGTAGCAATGAATATCAAGAACTTCGTCGTTGGTGGTGGATTTCTCTTTACGATGTGCAGTGGAACAGATAGTTTCGACATTGCTTTGGCTGCTCAAGGAACTGATATTTGCGAACAGATGTTCGATGGTGATGGATCTGACCCAAAATGTCAGGAAAAACTTGACTATACATCCACATTTGCCTTTCAAAATTTCAAACTAGAAAGAGATCCAATGGTTTATGAATATTCTGACATCGACGGAACAGATATTCATCGTTTAAATCGTGCAACGGAATCTACTGATAAGTTTACTCTCTTCGACTTTTCTGCGAAATGGGACATTGTACCAACAATGCTAACTCAATGCCACACAATGGTTATTGACGGTTTCATGGGGCAGACAACAGACTTCAGAAAAGACCTCATCAAACCAAACGTTTTAGTAATGGGAGAGAACAAGTCTCTGGGAACTGCGCGATATATTCATGGAGAATTAGGTCAAGGAACATGGACATTTTATGGGGGCCACGACCCAGAAGACTATGAACATAAAGTTGGTGATCCTCCCACGGATTTACATCTTCATCCAAATTCTCCCGGATACAGATTGATCCTTAACAACATTTTATTTCCTGCAGCAAAAAAGAAAAAAAGAAAAACATAAACTGCCTAAAAATGAACTTACCACTAAAACTTTTTTTACTGGCTATACTTTTCTCATCTTGTCAACACAAAATTGAAGAAGTCATCGAATCACAAAAAGTAGGTAATGATGTTGATGTAAATGGCTGCAAAGGTTCTGCAGGTTATGTATGGTCTGTTATTTTACAAAAATGTATTCGTGCTTTTGAGGAAGGAATCGAGTTTCACAACAAAGATTTCACAATGAACACCTTTGTTGTTTTATCAACAGACAAAAGTGAGGCTGAAGCGTTTCTTCCATCCGAAACAACAATCCAAGAATGTATTATGCTGCGTTCTGACGATAAACTCTTGTATGAAAACAAGAAAGGAACCATGAGTATTCAGTTTACGGAAAAGGAATATATTTTAGATTTCAGGGGTGAAAAATATTTTGCTGCTCGAACTGAACACTTAGATCTACTTTTGAAAAAATAAAAAAACACCTTACATTTCAAAGACGAAGTAATTCATTCGGTGTTTTATATTCTCAATATTTTACGAATGAAAGGTTATTGAATTTACCATTTTCATTTGCTAGAAAAACATGGTAAACACCCGCATTCCATAAAGAAGAGGGAACAGTAATCTTAACTTCATTTGTGGCAGTTTCAAA
>JBKDKG010000201.1:0-4367 GCA_046345095.1 Flavobacteriia bacterium
GTGTCTTTGCATCCAAAATATGTACTTACAATGAGTGTTACGGGATATTGTCCAACTTCACCAACAGGAAAAGTAAACGATGGATTTTGAGCACTACTGGATCCTGGCAATGATCCGGGGCTAATCCATTGCCAACTAGCAATATCGCCAGATGATTGGTCTTGCATTCCGACAGTTGTTTCGAAAATTGTTGCTGGATTGTCTGTAAATGTGAATGCAGCAGTTGGGACCGGCATGGCTTCAATTATATTCTGGAAAAGACCTGTGTAGACACATCCATATATTGAAGTTACTGTCATTTCACATGCATAATAAGCGGGATCTACAAAGGTGTTTGTTACACTTCCTGAGCCATTAACAGAATAAGCACTTCCATCAGAAAATTGGTAATAAGTCGAAGCTATTTCATTGCTGTTATTCGAATTATTTTGGAACACGAATGTTGCGGGAACGCAGTCCTTGAGTCTGTCAGGTTCCATTTGTGGAATAATTGGGGTAGGGAAGGTAATTACCGTGCAAGTATCTGTTGTTGGTGAACCACAAATTTCAGAGAGGGTAACACAGTACTGCGTATTTGTATATTCTGGATCCACATTTATAGTTGTTCCATTTCCGATCATATTTCCATTCTCGTACCATGTGAAAATAGAAGGACTTGAACCTCCTACACCCGTTACCTGAAGTTGAACATCGTTTTCGGGACAAATTTGTGTTGGACTTGTAATAAATGTAATTTGCAATGGGTCTGGCTGATCCAAATTAACTGTGAATGTTGTTAAGCAATTGTTTGCGTCAGTTACCGTTACTGTTTGAGCCCCTGCAGACAAATCTGCTGCAGTATTTGTTGTGGATGAACTATTGTCCCAACTATAGGAAAAAGGGGAAGTACCAGTGCCTTGCGTAACGGAAACAGTAATAGATCCATCGGAACCTGAATTGCAGGTCACATCAGAAATTGTAGTCGCGTTTACAACCATTGAAGGTATTGTGTTGATTGTTACAGTTACGGTTCCCGAACAACCAATATCTGAAGAGATTGTACAAGTGTAAGTGCCTGCCAAAAGTCCTGTTGCAGTGGGTGTGGTTTGCGCAAGTGCATCGTTCCATAAATAGGTCAAATTGCCTAATTGAGGTGTCATTACGGCTGTTGCAGTACCGTTGGTTCCGCCAGAACATGAAACTAAAGTACTTGTCCCTGTATAACTTGCCGGGGTATCTCCAACAACTGCCGATGCGGATGATGAACACCCCAAAGCGTCTGTCATGGTGACAGAGTAAAATCCTGCGCTTAAATTTCCAATCACTGGTCCAGCAGCTCCGTTGCTCCAAGCGAAAGAAAATGGCGCTACTCCTGAGATGGCTGACGCGGTGACCGTCCCAACTCCAGCGCTACAAAAATCAGGGGTTGGAGTTGCCGAAACGGAGCTAGATAGTCCTGTTAACCATGAAGTATCTGAGACAGAACCAATCCCTGTTCCACATGCTGTGCTCGTTAAAAAGTAACCGGTAGTTCCTGCAGGAACATTCACTGACAACGAACCATTGTTGTAGGGAAAAGTTTGACCGTTTGTATTGCCCCACATAATCGTTGTTCCGACAGATGTAACCAAAATATATTCTTCATTCGTTATGGTATAACCATTTGTGTTGGTTGGAGAAGTTGGAGTGAATCGTTTACATTCTTGGTTCGCCGACCATTGTGAAATGTTTCTTCCTGGCGTAATATGGGCAATTGTTCCCGTAGGATTTTGAGTTCCTTGTATTGCCAATCCACTATTCCAAGATGTGCAAGGTGGCTTGTTTCCTATATGAAATTCAAGATTATTTGAACTTTCATACAGCATAATGGACATGTAAGAACATTCACCGCAAGAAAAGGTAGGTATTTCCTTGTAGAGAACGATGAAAATTCGATTCGGTGCAGTTCCAACAGTCTGGTATTGAATTTGTCCGCCTAAACTCGGATTCATATCTTGATAGCATACCATAGCCGTTGTCTTGGGGTCATCAAAAGTTGAGTTAGGTAAAGGTGTTATTCCAGTAAATGACCAAGAACAATATTGATTTGCCTTTGCGAGATCAAACGAGATTAATCCATTAGATCCAATGACGCATTGAGAATATGTGTTGTTGTAAAAGTTGAAATTAAAGCCTATTGGGACGGTTGAAGACCAGATATCATCAATCAAGCTAACATTAGTAGGAGAAGATAAAAATAATCCACCTCCAGAACTATTTGATCCAGAACCCGCACCTGCACAATTGAAAATTTCTACTTGTTGACCAGCGCAAACAGTTGTATCATCTCCCAGGCAGATAAAATCTGTTGTTGTTTGTGAGTAGAATGAAAAGCACATTAAAAGCAGTGCAATTAAGCCATAAAATTTCAGCTTCATTGGTTACAATAAGGGTTTAATCCAAGATTTAGACGAACAAAGTTAAGTATAGTTGCGTTTTGATTCTTAAAAATGATGATTTACATGCGTTTTTAACACAAGTTTTCATTCTTTGTATTCTTCGAATTCTTTGATTTTTTGCAATTTTTTCTGTTCATATTTTTTTCATCTACAGCTGTAAAAATTAGTTACATTTGCCTCGTCATTTTTAAAAAGTAAGATAATGTCAAGTAAATACCAAGCTCAAATTGATGCTTTCATGGATAAAGTGAAAGCTACTCATGGCCATGAAAAGGAATTTATTCAAGCGGTTCACGAAGTTGCTGAGGCAGTAATACCTGTTATTGAAGAAACTCCAAAATACAAGGAAAATAAAATTCTTGAGAGAATCGTAGAACCTGAAAGAACAATCATTTTTAGAGTTCCTTGGTTAGATGATAAAGGTGAAGTTCAAGTTAACAGAGGATACCGTGTTGAATTTAATTCTGCTATCGGTCCATACAAAGGTGGTTTGCGTTTTCACCCATCTGTGAATTTATCTATCTTAAAATTCTTAGGATTCGAGCAAATCTTTAAAAACTCACTTACAACATTGCCAATGGGTGGTGGTAAAGGAGGTTCTGATTTCGATCCAAAAGGAAAATCAGACAATGAAGTAATGAAATTTTGTCAATCTTTTATGACTGAGTTATCTCGTCATATTGGCGCTGATACAGATGTGCCTGCAGGAGATATCGGTGTTGGAGGTCGTGAGATTGGTTACATGTTCGGACAATACAAGAGAATTCGCAATGAATTTACAGGTGTATTGACTGGTAAAGCAAGAAACTGGGGTGGATCATTAATTCGTCCAGAAGCTACAGGGTACGGTACTGTTTATTTTGCAAAAGAAATGTTGGCTTTGAAAGGTGATTCTTTTAAAGGTAAAATTGTTTCTGTTTCTGGTTCAGGAAATGTTGCTCAATACGCTTGTGAAAAAGCAACTGAGTTGGGTGCTAAAGTTGTTACACTTTCAGATTCTTCAGGTTACATCTATGACGCTGAAGGAATTGATGCTGGTAAACTTGCATTTGTGATGGAATTGAAAAATGTTAAGCGTGGACGTATCGAAGAATATGTTGCTAAATATCCATCTGCTAAATTCGTTGCTGGAAAACGTCCTTGGGAAGTGAAAGTTGATATTGCTCTTCCTTGTGCAACACAAAACGAATTAAATGGAGATGAAGCTAAAGCATTAGTTGCAAATGGTGTTATTGCTGTTGCTGAGGGAGCAAATATGCCTTCAACACCAGAAGCAATTGAAGTATTTGATCATGCAAGAGTACTGTTCTCTCCAGGAAAAGCATCAAATGCTGGAGGAGTTGCAACATCTGGATTGGAGATGTCTCAAAACAGCCTTCGTCTTTCTTGGTCTGCTGAAGAGGTGGATGGTAAATTACATGGAATCATGGTTTCAATTCATGAGGCGTGTGTAAAATACGGTAAGAGAGAAGATGGAACAATTGATTACGTGAAAGGTGCGAATATTGCAGGTTTCGTTAAAGTTGCTGATTCAATGATTGACCAAGGTTTGGTTTAATCTGAATTAAGATAATGGAAAGGTCGGTCGTTTGATCGACCTTTTTTTGTTGGTATTTTTACGAATAATTTGAGTGGCTATTGCGTCAAATTCATTTAGATTTGCAGGCACTTTGTACAATTAATAGGCAATGGAAGTTTTAGAAAAAAGATATATCGATTTCAATCGTGAAGGATTTGATGATCAGGAACTTTTGAAAATTTATAAAATTCTCCTTCGTCCTCGGATGATTGAAGAAAAAATGCTCATTTTACTCCGTCAAGGTAAGATTACAAAATGGTTTTCTGGCTGGGGACAAGAGGGTATCTCTGTTGGCTGTGCTTATGCAATGAACGAAGATGAATATATACTTCCGATGCACCGTAATTTGGGAGTGTTTACAACAAGAAATA
>JBKDKG010000202.1:0-4128 GCA_046345095.1 Flavobacteriia bacterium
TATTTTTCTTCGTAACTTTTGACTTGAGCATAGATGAAACGTGCTGAAACACAACCTTGAGCAAGCCAAGTTGAAAACTTACTGGAGTAATTTGCTCCGATCAGTTCGTTCCGCGTTTCTTTATACCGTGACAAGGACTGACTTTCGAAAAAATAATGTTCCAATCGTTTCAATGCTTCCGTTTCGCCGCCAACAAAGTTCAATACAGCCCTGGAATCGTTGATCGGCTCCTCAAATCCTAATTCGGTCAGCGAAGGCAATTGTAAAGTCGGAATGTTTGGACTTTTGATCTGTTCTGGTGTTTCAAGGCATGTTCTGATCGGTGATTCTTTCTCAATCCGCTTGCGAAAACTTGAAAATGATTCGGGAATATCTTTAATACCAAAAGGAAGATCTAGGGCATGATACAAGGTACTCGTGCTGAAATTCTCCAAAACACAATTCTGCTTCCAAAGTGCTTTTTCAACTGAAGCTTGAATTCTCTTCTCCTCGATGGCCACTTCCTTTTTTGAGAATACTTTGGTAACACCATATTTTCGAGCCAACTCCGGCAAGACTTCTTGCGATTTTCCAATCCGAAAAATGATTCCCGAACCTCTTGAACGCAAGGAGGCATCTAGATCGGTGATGGATTCCAGTATGAATTTCAGTCGAAAGGCTCCGATCCGTTTGAATCCCATGGATTCCTCTTTCAAGAGTCGTTCATCAAGACAGTATACCGGTATTACCTCATCCGAAGCAGCGATAGCGCGAACAAGTGTCTCGTTATCGGTAATCCTTAGATCTGTTTTAAACCAAACGATCGATTTTTTCATCACAGTTCATTTATACGTTCAAGGTTTTTTTCGGCTTGTTCAAGAATCGCTGTTCGGTCTTGCTGGGACATTCTTTCCCACACCTTGTACATCATTCCAATGCGTTGATTGCGTTTCAATTTATCGGCGTGACGATCATAAAAATTCCAGTACAAACTATTGAACGGACATGCTCGTTCCCCTACCTTTTCTGACTTCTTGTAATAACAGCTGCCACAGTAATCGCTCATCTTATCGATGTAGGCCGCAGAACTGACATACGGTTTCGTTCCAACAATCCCACCGTCAGCGAACTGACTCATGCCTCGCGTATTGGTTATTTCCACCCAATCCAATGCATCGATGTAAATACCCAGGTACCATTTATCCAACTCATCCGGATTCACACCTGCCAACAAAGCAAAATTTCCCGTGACCATCAAACGCTGAATATGATGCGCATAAGCATGATCCAGTGATTGTCCAATGGCATGTTTCAGACAGTTCATTTTCGTTTTACCAGTCCAGAACCATTCAGGAAGAGCAGCGCTGTGCTCTAAAAAGTTCAGTTGATTGTATTCCGGCATGTGCGTCCAATACACGCCACGCATAAATTCTCGCCAACCAAGGACCTGACGCACAAAACCTTCCAATTGATTGAAACTGATTTTCTCCAGATCCTTCTCCCAAGCACGAGTTGCCGCAGCTATCACTTCTGTAGGAGAAAGAATTTTTATGTTAATCGCAAAAGACAATCGCGAATGGTAAATCGACCATGAATCAGTGGTCATGGCATCTTCATAGGTTCCAAAAAGTGGCAAGCACTCACTTACAAAATAATCCAGGAGACGAAGAGACTGTTCACGATTCACCGGCCAGATAAAGCGCTTCGGATCAATCCTACCTATGGTTTTTATTCCACTGTACTGAATGAGATCAGCGAGTTCAGACACATCGTTCTCAAACAGCAATGGAGCTGTAACCATATGTCCTTTCGGAAGTTTTTTACGGTTGTCGTGATCGTAGTTCCACTGTCCAGTTAAAGGTTGGTCACCGTCCATCAACACCCCATGTTTCTTTCGCATCGCACGGTAAAAACTTTCCATGAGATAGGTCTTCTTCCCACGAAACAAATCAGCCAATTCATTGCGATCTGTGAAGAAATGCTGACTCCCTATCATTAAAAATGGAATGGACAACGAACGCGTAAATTCTTTTAAGTGTTGGTCTACCCGGTATTCATCCGGTTCTTGGTATTCGAATCGTTGGATATTCAACGAAGCTATGAGTTCACGGCAATTGTCCTCAAAGGAATGCTGATTCTCCGGGTCATCGAGCTTCAGGTAATGTACCTTATGCCCTGCTTTTTTCAAATCAGCAGCAAAATGACGCATTGCAGCAAAAAAACCAACTACCTTCTGAATGTGATGAGCAACGTAATCGGTCTCGCTGCGGATCTCCATCATGACATAAGTCACTTCAGTTTTTTGCTCACGAAACCAGGAATGTTCTGCACTCAACTGGTCACCAAGGATCAAACGAAGTGTTCGAGGGTCATTATGCGCCATTCTTCTGATTATTAGATCGACAGCGATCACTGCAATACTTCACCTCTTCCCACACTTTTTCCCATTTCTTTCTCCACGTAAACGGACGTCCGCAACGCTGACAGGTCTTTTCGGGAAGGTGCTGTTTTTTGACCGCTTTCATTGGTAAAAGAACAACTCAATCAAGAGGAATGTTCAGTTGAGTGTTGCTTTTTCAATAAGTATAGATGAATTTTATTTTTTGGAAATAATGTTAATGTTTACTCCGATTCTAAATTCAGATAAATCGGAGAATTTTGTTTTACCTACATTGAAACTGTAACCTGCAAAAACATTCGCTAATCCATAAAATGAAACATTGATTTCAGGAGTAATTCTAAAATCATTTTGTCCTGACCGATAATTATTGTGAAAATTTACACCTATTCCGAAAACATTCAGATAGTTCCAATTTAATTTCACTCGAGGCCCGAAAATTATGGAATCGGCTAAAATTATGTCGGTGTATATGCCACAGGAATAGTTGGGTTTATGTTTATGACCAAAATTCCCGCCTATTATACCACCTAAAGCAAATCCATAACCTCCTTGATAAAAAATTTCAGAGCTAAAACCACGGTCATATTTTATTTCAACAATGCTGATTGTATCTTTATTTGTCGATGTTTTGGTCTGAGAAAATGCCGTCGAAAATAGACTTACACTCAAAATTATCAGGACTAATTTTTTCATTTTTTTGATTGGTGCTTCGAGTGAACTTTTGACTTTTCCTATTTCCTCAACGTAATAAACGCTGTAGGCATCCACCACAAATTCAAGCCAAAAGCTACTGTTACGACCTCGTAACCTTCCTTCGTTTTCTCATTCAATATTTCTTCAACTTTCTTTTTTAGTGAATCAGTTGACCACATGGTCGATTCTTTGATAATTGTGTATGTCATGATTTTGATTTTTTAATCCCTATTCAAGTTGTATTTCGACTTCGACCGTGTTCTATTATAGAACATGATAAAAATAGTGTTTTCTCACACTTGACTAAAAATTCACTAAAACACCCATATTAATGGGCGCAAAACTAGGACCTTTTCCTTTTTCGAATAGCGGTGTTAAACCGTAATGCATCACCAAGCTGTAATTTGAATACCCGATGATGGCCGTGGCATAAGCCTGAAAAGGATTCATGTTAAAATGTGACCTCATCTTATCGTTATATGATTTGCCATCCTGACGGTAACGTGTTTTGAATGAAGAGGCTAATCTATATGCTCCCGTCATCCCAAAGGAAAAATGCCAGTTTTTGCGAGGGTCCTTTGAAGAATTAAATTCCAACAATAACGGAACCTGAACGTAATAGAACTGTAATCTATTGATCTTATAATTCACTGCAGTGTTCAACGTTCCATAAGTTGAATCACTGGTCACATTGACATCGAAGTTGTTCTTCAGATCATAATAACTGAACTGAAATCCCAAACCAGTAGTGAGTCCAACAAACTTTTTGTAAATGGGAAATCTTTTCTCCAGTAGATTCATGTTCAAACTTGCGGAACGCGAGTTGTCAAGTTCTAAAAACAAGGCATCCTCTTTATCGGCAATGGCATAATTGTCATTCAAGAAAAAGTTAAATGAACCACCTATTCCACTCCAGTGCGCGTAGTCATTTTCATGCCACTCTTTATTTTCGGTTGGCTCGGGATGCATCAGCTGAAAACATCGCACTCCAAGTTTTACCTGGCCCTTCAGCTGTCACAATGGCAGTTGCGTTATCTGGTTTACCAACGGATCGT
>JBKDKG010000203.1:0-15251 GCA_046345095.1 Flavobacteriia bacterium
CCTGGACAGTTGTAATTTGCTGCCACAACTACTCCATCAATGGCTGCACACACCTCTTCAACAATAGTATCTTCCAAACCTAAAATTGCAGCCATTGTCGACGGTTCTTTTTCACAAGCTTTTTGCATCGCCAAAGCACGCTGGTAAACTAATTTTAAACAATCTTCAAAATTGAGCGTCTTATTTGCCACTAAAGCTGAAAATTCGCCCAAAGAATGTCCTGCAACCATGTCGGGTTTGAAGTCTTCACCCAAACACGCTGCTAAAATGGTAGAATGTAAAAAAATAGCAGGTTGTGTCACCTTCGTTTGTTTCAATTCCTCATCAGAACCTTCAAACATTATTTTCATTATGTCAAAACCAAGCACATCATTTGCCTTTGCAAATAATTCTCTTGCTGTTGCTGAATTCTCGTATAAGTCTTTTCCCATTCCGGAAAATTGGGCTCCTTGACCCGGAAAAACATATGCTTTCATAGTTGAATGTTTAATGATGTTGGCAAAGGTAATGAATCTGAAAAAATAGCAAAAAAAAGGGTCGGCAAGCCGACCCTTTCAAAGAAAGTTGAATTAGATTATTTTCTAACCACCAATTTTTGAGTAGAAACAGTTTCATTAACAGAAACGTTCACCATATAAACACCGCTATTCAAAGCTTCTGTATTTACGTTCACTTTTTGTGTTCCTTTCACTGTACCAAGATAGTTTGTGTAAACCACTTTTCCTGCCAAGTCAGCAATAGTAATTGCGACATCAGAAGCGTTCGCTACTTCTACAGAAACTGTAGTAGAAGCATTCGCAGGGTTAGGATAAACTTTAAAGTTTTCATTAATAGCGTTTTCTGAAACACCAAGTTGATCACCCATTAGCAAACGAATTGCGAATGCATTACCATTAGAATATGATGTAGGAGCTCCTGCATCTGATAAAGTATTAACCATTGAAGCATACCAAGGTTGTAAGACAGTTTGATCATCTAAAATTCTCATTGGCGAATTGTTCGTGTTTTCCGGTTTAACAACAGCATAATATGCTCCAGCAGGAAGTTCAATTACATTTAAGAAAGGAACTTTAACAACGCCCGCAGCGATTTCAGAGGCAGCAAGGTCATAATAATTACTAAGCACTTGATTACCATTTATATCCACGATTGGCGTTGTCAAATCTCCAAAAAATGTGGCCGTATCAACAATTGAAATTAGAAGTTGACCACCAGCAACACTTGCGGTGGACAAGCCTATTTCAAAACCTGAAATTTGATTCACACTCTTCTTTAGGTGAAACATTGAAGCAAGGTATGTATCTGTAGGGTTTTCAAAAGAATCAGAACCTAATGAACTCGTAGACTGATCAGCAGTTGGATTCACACCTATTCCATCTTGAGAATAAACGTCTGATGTAATTTTGAAACTTCTGTTTGATACATTATTGTAAAACTCAGGACCTGATGAAGTTTCAGCATCACTCGTAACAGTGTAAGTACCATCGTATTGTCCGATAACTAAAGCCGGATTTTCAGTAGCACCATAACTTACAGTATCACCAGAAAGTACATTGCCAATTGGGTAATTGTAACTTAACGACCCAAAATTTGCGGTCACTTGTACATTTGATTGGTCATTAACCCCAAAATTATATACGCTTCCACCAATATCATAAGAATCATCAAGTTGATCAATAGGAGTTCTTCCGTATTCAATACCTTCATTATTAGTTCCAGCAAAATATGAAGGCAAAGATTGAATATCATTAAGCGGTTGTTCAATAATCTTTAAATCGTCAACTAACCAAGCATAATCCCAAGAACCTTTATATCTCAAACGAATTTTAACATTTGATTGACCGCCTGCAGCAGAACTAATATTTACTCGACCTTTCTCCTCATACAAACTACTGTTAGGTTTCTCTAAATTCACTGGAAAAGGAATCCAAACTACACCATCATTACTTATTTCAAAAATAGTTTCAGTAGTCGTCCACATTCTAATTCTTTGATTGAATTCTAAAACGACATTTGCATATGCCGAACAATTAAAAGATCCTGTGTAAGTCATTAGTGCATCTTGCAGGCCTCCACTAGTCCCTAAGGCATCAGAATCAAAAAGGGCATATCCATTCTCATTTGAAACCGAGCCTGCTTGATCAACAAATGCTCCAGTCCCAAAACCAAGGGAGGTTGAAATACTGGTTGAAATAACCCAATTCTGGGCATCATTAGTGATATTAGAGAATGACCATTCTGAAGAATTGGAAAAGTCATTTTCCCAAATTGTAATCTTACTGATGTTCTCATCCTTAACTGGCTTTTTCGATTTTTCAATTCTGAAATCTGATCTATTTTCAACTATTGACGGTCTTGCTTTTTGTGCAACTAAGCCGAAACTGCATGAAAATAAAAAAATTGACAGGTAAATCTTTTTCATAATTTAAGTTTAAGTTTTGAACATTAAATATATTAAATTTTTGGTTTTCTGTAAATCACTTTAAAGATATTTTGTAATTGATTTTGAGTTGTTATGTCTCTTCTTACAGAATTAATTAATTTAAACATTTGAACCTATTAAACTCTTTAAACTTTCCATTGTATCTTGCTTTAACAATTAGAACCAAGAATTAAAACCCAGAAATAATTTGAACCTTATCAAAACTGAAATACGGGAAATTTGGCAACAAGCGAGGCTTACTTGTGATTCTGATTCGCAATTAAGCTTGAAGCTTTCAAAAGAAGCACTCAAAAAAGCTGAAGATTATTCTTTGGAAGAAGAAATAATTCTTTCCAAAGAAGTAATGGCCTACCAAATATGGCATGGCGATAATCTTAACAAAGCCTTGCAAATATTAGCAGAAAGTAAAGTTAGCAGAGATACCCATCAATTTTATGAACACTACGATTGGTATGCAAAAACTGTTGCTATGATTCATTGGGGGCAAGGAAATTATGATGTTGCATTTCAGACGATATACGACGCTCTTTCAATTCTGGATGCTTTCCAGAGCGAAAAAACCAAATGCCTCTGTTACTGGGCCCTTGGTGTCTTCTCTTTTGATTTAAAGGATATTCAGCGCTCTTTGGAATATTACCAGCAATCACTATTTATTAGCCTTGAAGATCCTTTATTGGACAACAATATAACGGCTTACAATCTCATTGGAATTGGCTGTTGCAAAAAGGAATTGGGTGAAGTAGATGAGGCTCAACTTCTCTTCGAGCAAGCACTTTCAAAAAGTGCTCAATACAATCAATGGATGCAACGTTCGCGCTGTAACTATGAGCTTGGACTCATCCATTTTGAGAAAGGAAATCTCGCAGACGCAAAGAATTTATTGCAATTAAGCTTAAAACTGCGCCGCGAAAAGAACCTTTTACCGGGCATGATCAGTTGCCTTATGGTGCTGACAGAAATAGAAAAAGCCCAAGGTCAATTTCACTCAGCAATTTCTTTTGTAAATGAAGCCCTTGATATTTCCCAAAAGCTAGGGTCAAAAACAAAACTTTACCAATGCTATGAAAAATTGGCATCTCTTCATAAAACATTACAAGATTATCAAAAAGCGTTTCATTACCTCGAACTGTTTCATCAAGTGCGGTCCGAGGTAGCCGGTGAAAAATCAAACAACCGCATCAAGGAATTGGAGACGAAGTTTTCTTCCATGCAAGCCGAGAAAGAAACAGAAATCCACCGGCTCAAAAATGTCGAGTTAAAAGAAAAAAATGAAGAAATTCTATCCAGCGTAAAATATGCACGGTACATTCAAAATGCCATTTTACCTTCTGAATCATTCATTAAGAAGCACCTCAAAGAATATTTCCTCATCTATCAACCGAAAGACATTGTTGCAGGTGATTTTTACTGGCTCGAATCACACGGAGACAAAATTTTGTTTGCTGTGGCTGATTGCACTGGACATGGTGTTCCTGGTGCACTGATGAGTGCGATGTGTTATAGTGCACTTTCGCGTTCGGTAAAAGAATTCAATTTATCCGACCCTGGAATGATCCTTGACAAAACCAGTGTTCTTTTGAAAGAATCATTTTCAAAAAGCAACACTGTTATTCATGACGGAATGGATATAGGGCTTTGCGTGTGGGACACCAAATCCAATGAACTTTTCTTTGCTGGAGCTAATCGTTCATTATTTTCAATTCACGAAAGTGATTTAATTGAGGCAAAAGGCGATCGTCAGTCTATTGGAAATCCCGAGACGACTATTCGGTTTACATCCCATAAAGTCGCATACACTAAAAACATGCTTATCTATCTCTTTACTGATGGATTCACAGATCAATTCGGCGGACCTGCAGGGAAGAAATTCAAAACTTCACAATTAAAAGAACTACTTCTCTCCATTCATACAGAAGATTTGGAACAGCAAGAAGAATTAATCCGTTCGAACTTAAACAACTGGATGAAGGGTTTTGAGCAAATAGATGACATTTGTTTGATGGGAGTAAAATTTTAATACGCTAATTTTCCATTACTAATCGGTCTACCTTTTCAATGTGTTTTTTCGGAATTCTAATTGCTGAAATTTGGCCATCCAGGAATTCAAACGTAAAGCGAAACACACGTTCATCGGAGAAAATATCCTGCATTTCGCCGAAGGGCGCAAAATAAGGCAAGCCATTTTTCCGGAAATGTATTTTCTTATCGCAACGAATTTCCAATACCTCTGCACCACACGAGCTATCGAGTGCAATTCCTTTATTGAAATACGCGTGCTGGTAATCCGCAATTCCCTCTTCTCCAAAAAATAGTTTATGAAAATAACCCAAGGCTTTTGCCTTTGTGAAACGACCCATGAAAATGCCATCCTTGTGCAACAGCTCTTGAAGTAAACTTAAATCATTGGAGACAAAAGCGTGTGAAAAATCTTGCATCAATTTAGAGTTTTCTTTTTGTTGTCTTTCTGTAGTTCGAATAATGGTCATAGTGGTTTTAATTTAATTGTGATTAGTTGCCCCGCTTTTGTCAAAAGGCATACCAAAACAAAAAAGCAGATGAAATTTTAAGAATCATAGTTTTTATTTATCATTTTCATTAAATTCATATCAAATTCTGATAGATGAAAACATTGATTTCTTGGTACGACAAAAGCGATTTTATTGAGGGGAAAGTTAATCCTGAGGGCCCAGTTATTTCCTTTCATGCACATTTTTATAAGCACGAAAGACATGTAATCTTGTCCGCTCGAAAAGATGAAAACAGCGATACAGCCGGAGCTCATCTAAGTCATTACCTGCGAAAAACGTTTCCGGAAAGAGTTATCGAGTTTCACTATCTCGACATACAAGACCCCATTGATCACCGAGAAATACAGGCAAAAGTACACCCTCTTCTTGCCTCATTGAAAGAAGATGCTATTGATATATTCGTTTCACCTGGGACGCCCGCAATGCAAGTTGTGTGGTACCTCGCCCACATGAGTTTAAACCTGAATACAACGCTTTACCAAACGCGACCAGCCCGATTTACAACAAAAAAGGACAGGCCTGAATTGATCAAAATTCAGATGGAGCGATCTAACCTCGGAATGACAGCTCTTTACCACCAAGAAGAAATTAAACGACCTTCTGGAACAGATTATTTCACAACATCTACAATTGAAAAAATTTATGATAATGCCCGAAAAGTGGCACAAACGGATGAAGTAACTGTACTTGTGCTTGGTGCTAGTGGAACGGGAAAAGAAAACCTTGCAAAACACATTCATTTCAATTCAGTACGAGCGGAAAAGCCATACATTGCCATCAACTGTTCGGCTTTTAGTGACACCTTGCTTGAATCCCGTTTATTCGGGTATAAAAAGGGAGCGTATACCGGTGCGGATAAAGATTCCATAGGTCTTTTCGAACAAGCGCACGAAGGAACCATTTTTTTAGATGAAATCGGAGATATTTCTCCTTATATGCAACAATCGCTTTTGCGTGTTTTACAAGAAAAAGAGATCATGCCGCTCGGTGGAAAAGCAAAAAAAGTAGATGTCCGTGTTATTGCGGCCACCAATCAAAATTTAGTAAAACGCTGCGAGGAAGGCTATTTTCGGTGGGACTTATATTATCGTTTATCCGTTGTGGAGCTCGATCTACCAACCCTCATGCAGCGCGGAAAAAAGGACATAAAAGAAATGATCGATCATTTTTTAACTCAAAAAAAGAAACAACTCCGTAAATCAAAAAAACTGACCATTGATAAATCAGCAATGGACGTATTACTTAATTATTCCTATCCGGGAAATATCCGCGAATTGGAAAATATCATTTCTCGACTTTATGTATTCAATGAAGAAAAAGTCACTCTGGAAGTACTGCCAAAGCGTCTTCAACAGGAACCCATGAACCAACCATTGAACATTGAATTCGTTGAAAAAGAACACATCAAAAAAGTATTAAAGCATTTCGAAGGAAACAGGAGTCAAACAGCAGTTGCGATCGGCTGGGCCTACAACACTTTAATGGCCAAAATGCAGAAATATGGGTTGAGCGAAGGAAATGAATGATCGGAAAACATTTCGCTTTTGCGAAAAATTATAGTCATTCATTGTTAAATATAAAATCCTTGCAAGATGATTCTCATTCAATTATTCAACATTAAATTCAGCATTAAAAGATGATTTCATGCGGTTGTAAATTGGGTCATCAGCTCCCCTCACTTGCCCGATGAATGAAAGATACCCCTCCAAGCGTTTAATGAAAAATCGACACTGTTCCTGGTTTG
This sequence comes from Flavobacteriia bacterium, assembly GCA_046345095.1. Lineage (GTDB taxonomy): Bacteria > Bacteroidota > Bacteroidia > Flavobacteriales_D > Crocinitomicaceae > M0103. Next base: position 6,716 of record JBKDKG010000203.1, read on the forward strand.
GTTTGGTTGCAAGTCCAAAGTGCTTAATTGTTGCTGACTCAATCCCATTCTGCTTTAAATCGTGTAACATAGCTCTCACTTTTTTGTAAAATTTTCGATCTACGTTTAACCGTTTATTCACAGTAACACCTGTTACACTTTGTTTTCGATTCGTTGATTGTATTCGGAATTTTTCATTGTTCAAACGAAAACCATGTTGCTCGATCATTTTTTTTAAACCACTCACCCAATCTTCATCAAAAGGCAAATCAGCCGAAAAAGTAAGATCGTCGGCATACCTGGTGTATTCAACTTGTTTCAAAAAAGCATAAAGATGAAGCGCTTTGTCCATCTCCAAACAAACAAAATTTGAAAGAACTGGGGAAGTTGGCGCACCCTGTGGCAGATGACCGTCAATTGTGGTCAATAATGCAAGACAGGTTGATAAGTGGTGGTCGAAATTAAATAACTCTGAAAGAAACAACTCCCTTATCGACTTTGCTTTTATTGATGGAAAAAAATCTTCCAAGTCGAGATTCATGACATATTTCTTACCGACGTGTGGTATTGCATTTGAAACGATATTTGCTTTGTTTTCATGCGTACCATTTGTCAAAACAAATCCATGAACATACTCAGGTCGAATTTGAATATAAGTGGATTGAAGGTAGCTGTTCAAACGTTTCTGGGCGCCCAACAACAAATACTCGGGCACCTCCAATTTTCGTTTACCGCCTCTTTTTTTGGGGATAAACACCTCCGTATATGTTGGTGAATTGATAAGTCGTGTAAGCACTTCCGGAGCCAATTGAACCAATAAACATAAATCTACTGAGTTGACCATAGAGAGGAAAAGCACTGTTAATTTCTCGCTCTTTTTAAGGTATCTCCAACGGCGATCAGCTACTAAAATAGATCGTGAATACCGTTCTTTTCGCAAAGAATGTCTGTATTGTTCTGCTAGTTTATGGTATTCAATCATGTTGTTAAATTAAAAAGAGCCGCTGCCTGTTATATCCACAATGTGCGTTGTTCTGTTGAAGGGAGCGAAGCGAACTGAAACAGAACACGCCAGTCTCAATTTCTCCCCATCCCAATTGGATTGCAGGAACACAATCACAAGTCGCGCATTCGACTCATATCTTTCGGCAACGGCTCACTTTTCATTAAAATGGTGTGTCATTTTCATCTAAACCACTCTCATTCAATCTTTTTGGTGAAATATATATCTCAAACATATTTTCTTCAAATGGCGTAAAGCTGGAAAATGACAGGTCTGCTTTCAATGCAATACGTGTAATTGGACCCATTCGGTTTTTTGCCACGATCAATTCTGCTAGGCCAACAGTGCTTCTGCCTTCGTCATCGCAAAGAAACCCGTAATATTCAGGCCTGTAAAGGAACATTACCTTATCTGCATCTTGCTCAATTGCACCACTTTCACGCAAGTCGGACAAAATTGGTCGCTTATCTCCTCCGCGCATTTCCACTGAACGGCTCAATTGGCTCGCAGCAATCACCACAATTTTTAATTCGCGTGCAATCGACTTCAGCATTCGACTGATATAAGCCATTTCCGCCTCGCGATTGTGGCGATAGCGATTGGAACTCAGCAGCTGCAAATAATCAATAAATACCACGCGCACTCCTTTTTCCTCCACCATTCGTCGGCACATTGCTTTAAATGCATTCATTGAATGAACGGCACCATCATAGACATGAAGTGGTAATTTATCATTGCGCTGCCTGAATGATTCGATGCGCTTCACTTCTTCATCGTTAAGTTGAGTACGAAGTATCTTTTGATTGTCGATTTTCAAGGAAGCCGATAAAATGCGTGAAAGTAAAAGTCGTTCAGAAAGATCAAGACTCACATAGAGAACCGGATATTTACAAATCATTTTCAAGGCTAGGTCAATCAAAAGATGTGTCTTGCCCATTCCTGGTCGAGCACCAATCACCACCAACTCTCCAGCAGGAAATCCGCCAAGCTCTTTATCAAAATTGGACCAACCTGAAGGAATGATTTCTGATGAGAAATTATCACTGTTAAATTTGTGATTTCCCAACAAATCATGCATATTGGAAGGCTCCATATCCTTCGCTTCTGCCAAGGTGTGATCAAGTAACAGTTGCTTGACCTGTTCTATAAGTGCAAGCTCATCCCTATACTCTTGATTTGTAATTGTTTTAAGACGTTGAAGAAAATCTTTGTTCATGGGACTTCACAATTTTTCGTTCCCTTAGCCAACTTTCAGACCAAAATAAAAACAGTGGCTTTCGTCAACTTTTCAGTCAAAATAAATGGCATATTTTGAAAAATGTATCAAGAAATGATACATTGTTTTTTTTACAAAACGATGCGATTCACATAGACCATTTTACTGACTTTCAAACAATTTTATTGGTTGACAAAAACAAATGCGTAACTTTCCATTGTCTAAGGACTAGTGTTCATTCATTGAAAAATTAAACGCTTCCAAAAACCAATGCTTCATTTCAGCAAATACGAGCATCCTACATCCAAAGAATGGGTTACATTCATTCATGGTGCAGGTGGAAGCAGTGCAATTTGGTACCAGCAAGTAAAATCATTCAAGAAAGAATTCAATGTACTTTTAGTTGATTTGAGGGGTCACGGGAAATCAAAAAAACCGTTGAATGAAAAATTCAAACGCTACTCCTTTGATACGATTGGTGACGACATCATTGAAGTGTTGGATTTTTTGAAAATTGAATCATCCCATTTTGTTGGAATTTCATTGGGAACAATCATTATCCGAGAAATAACAGAGCGTTATCCTGAACGCACCAAAAGCATGATTATGGGCGGTGCGGTAATGAAAATCAACACCAAAGGTCAAATACTTATGCGCTTGGGCAGTTTGACGAAATCTATAATTCCTTACTTGGTGATGTATCGCTTTTTAGCGTGGGTGATCATGCCGAAAAAAAATCACAAGGAATCTCGCATTCTCTTTATAAACGAAGCAAAAAGACTCTATCAAAAAGAATTCATCCGATGGTTTACACTTGTATCACAAGTAAATGGCCTATTGAAACTTTTCAGAATTAAGGATGCTGGCAAACCAACGTTGTACATTATGGGTCAAGAAGACCACATGTTTTTGCCTTCGATTTCAAAATTGGTAGAAAATCATTCTTCTTCAACCTTAGTAGTCGTTCCGAATTGCGGGCATGTTGTGAACGTGGAGCAGCCCGATTTTTTTAACGACTCAGTCATTCAATTCATTAAAAAACAAAGTGGTTAGAAGCTGTTCGTACGCTTTATCCTTACTTCGCTTTGTTTTTAAACTTATCAAGTCCTTGAAAAATCATATCAACGACTTCGTTAATTGGAAGTGCATTGGAATTTGTCACTTTTATGCCGCCTACTTGAAATTCTAAACTTCCTATGTGGTATAGTCCTGATGCAGAAGTACTTTAAAATAAAACCGAGAGACTTCTATCAGGTCCAATTCCTTTGCATTTATTCCTAGTCTTGGAATGGAGTATTCAATTTACCACAGCGAGGCATAATTAATCTTCAGTATCATAAAACGACACTAATTGCCGGTTCAATGCGATAGCATAATTCCCATCTTTTACTTCGATGGTGTAGTATTCAGCCATATTTCTACCAACCAGGTCTCGGAATTTCTTTCTGATCCTGGACAACACTTGTTGTTGATTATCATCGAGTGGATTCACTAAACGGACAAGTGCCGCGGAAATTTCTCCTGGAGAAGAATTTCTTGAAAATCTTTTGTAATAAGTACCAATTTCCGCCTGATGATCAAAGAGTTCGGGTAAAGAAATTCCCTCCGGATGTTTCAGAAAAAAAACGAACAATGCCCGTTCCTTGGGATTAAGTGCTACTTCGAGGTCGCCGAGTTCCGTTAAAAATACCCGGTGGTTATATCCCCTGATCTCCAGTCTACTTGGACGATTTAAAATTTCAGACCGTTCTCTGAACATCAGGTGTCTTCGAATGCCGTCCATGGTTTCAAAAAGCTGCTGAATCAATGGTCGTGAGATCTCTTTGTTAACTATAAATTTCAAACAATCTTTACAGATGTCAGCCGTTCGCATTTTAAGCACGATCTGCATTTTATCCTTACAATAGTCCATCATACATCCAATAGCCTTTCGATGCATGGCCTCGGCAAGTTCAATTCTTGAACTGTACATTTTGATTCGCAGTAACCAGGCGACTACCTCGTAACAGATCGGAAAACGATCATCAATCTGAGAACCAAAAAAATGGCTCCAGTGGGATGTTTGAATGAAGATATTTTTCATCGATTCATCCACCCCACCGAACCAGTTCATGTCATTTGATAATTCCGTAAGAATGATAATGATATCATTTTCACTTATAAAATGTCTGTTTCGATACGCTTCACACACCGTAAAAAGATCATTCCAGGTAACTTGTGGTTCGCTCAACGGAAAAGAGTACGAAGTATAATCTGCTGAAGCTTTTGCGAGATCGGAAGAATACATCCTCTTCAATAAGCTTGTTTTTGCTTTGAAATCATTCGGGTCTTCCCAATACTTCTCTGTAACATGATCGATGATCTGACCTTCTTCAAACGAGATGTAGTTGATAGGACCTTGAAAACTGCGCAAAAGATTGATCACGTTGGTATATTGTTCTATACTAACTCCGTTTGTGCGTATCAAATGAACATACATTTTCTTTTCAATTATGAATTCTGATCTTTATTTCTTCGGTCCTTGTCCTTAAAGATATCAAAAAGATTGTTCTTCATCGAGCCTGATCGCTTTGCTTCTTCATAACTTCTCATGGAAGTGGTCACATCATCCATCATATGCGAATAATTTCTTTTATTAAAGGACATAACGTTTTCTCGTCGTATATTGAGTTGTTCTGTCGCACGGATCGCATCCAGATCAGCGCCAAGGAAACTGAAATTCCATTTCCCGGTTGCATCTAGTTCTTTGATCATTTCGGCGATATCCTTGTAAGTATACATTCGGGAAGAATTTTCTTCTCCATCGGTAAGAATGACCATTACGACACTTGCCTCACCGCGCTGAACGGCTTCGCCAAATTGTTGTTTGATCTTGTAGATCGATTTTCCAATGGCATCCAATAGTGAAGTTGAGCCTTCCGGTCGGTAAGATGTTCCGTCAAGTGGAGCTAAGGTTTCAACATTCCCGAACAGAACTACATCCGATACTTCTCCATTGAACAAGGTAAGAGATACGCGATAATCTTGTTCAGGAAATTCCTTCTTCAGTGCCTGAAGCGCTGAAAGCTGCTTGTTAAATCCGTCAATGGTTTGTGCTTCCATTCCGCTCATGGATCCGCTTTTGTCAACGACAAAATGATAGATCGTTTGTTTGTTTTTCATGGTACTTTATTTTAATTGGTTAACGGAACAAAATTCCATGTTCTAATATCGATAAGGAAATCTTTGCAAGGTTGCAAGGGAAGAATTTGAGGCATTCGCAAATACCTAATGACTTAAACCACTTAGGAATTTATGAGCGAGAAACAGAATGAGAATGAAGAAAAAAACCAGAGGTCGGAACATCGCTTTCGCTCTGTTTCTCACTCTGGTTTTTGTACTCGGAGCGGGACTTGAACCCGCACGGGCAAATGCCCACAGGATTTTAAGTCCGGCGTGTCTACCAATTCCACCATCCGAGCATCCTGTTTGTAAAAAGAAGGGAGCTATGTGCTCCCCTTTCCACTGGAGCGAGAGACGGGATTCGAACCCGCGACCCCGACCTTGGCAAGGTCGTGCTCTACCAACTGAGCTACTCTCGCATTAGATTTTTATAATTCTTCTCGTTTGAAGAAGTTTGCATTCGTTATTTTATGTCGTGCTCTACTCCGCCGCGGCGGAAGCTACTCTCGCATTAAATTTTTATAATTCTTCTCGTTTGAAGAAGTGCCACATGCGTTGTGGCGGGCGACAAATGTAAAAAGTATTTCTAAAACTACAATAAGCAGCTATTATTTTTTTTATCCTCCCGTTAATTTCTTGATGTCATTTAGCTTCATTAGAGCCTCAACAGGTGTCAAAGTATTTATGTCTATTGATACCAACTCTTCACGGATTTGCTCTAATACAGGATCATTCAATTGGAAAAAACTCAACTGCATGCCCGAATTTTCAGCTGCCTGATTCACGGCTTCTTTCATTTTGGATTTTGAAGCTGATTTGATTGTGCCTTTCGTCATGTCGTGGGACGCTTCCAATTCTTTCAACATCGAAGAAGATCGTGCCAACACCTCTGCCGGCATACCTGCTAACTTTGCAACATGAATACCAAACGAATGCTCACTGCCGCCTTCTACCAACTTGCGTAAAAACAGTATCTTATTGCTTATTTCTTTTACAGAAACATTGAAATTCCGGATGCGAGAGAACTTTTTAGTCATTTCATTCAACTCATGGTAATGCGTGGCGAACAAAACTTTTGCCTTGTATTTCGGGTGTTCGTGCAAGTATTCGGCAATTGCCCACGCAATAGAAATTCCATCATAGGTACTCGTTCCTCGTCCAATTTCATCCAAAAGAATTAAACTGCGATCCGATAAATTGTTCAAAATACTGGCAGTTTCATTCATTTCAACCATGAAAGTTGATTCGCCTGAAGAAATATTATCGGAAGCCCCTACCCTCGTAAAGACCTTGTCAACAAGTCCCAATTCGGCCTTAGCTGCAGGTACAAACGAACCCATCTGAGCCATCAAGCAAATCAACGCTGTTTGACGCAAAATCGCACTTTTGCCGCTCATATTCGGTCCCGTAATCATTATGATCTGCTGTCCTTCATTATCGAGTTGAACAGAATTAGGGATGTATTCTTCGCCCATTTTCAACTGCTTTTCAATCACAGGATGTCTGCCGTCTGTAATAGCAATCCCAACTCCCTCGTTGATGATAGGGCGGGTATAATTATTATCAATGGCGATTCTTGAAAATGACAGCAAACAATCGAGTTGTGCGATTAAATTCGCATTGTGCTGAATAGGTTGAATGTAATCCGCCATGCTGAATACTAGATCCTGAAACAACCTAGACTCGATTGAATAGATCCGCTCTTCTGCACCCAATATTTTTGATTCGTATTCTTTCAGTTCCTCCGTAATATAGCGCTCGGCATTGACTAAAGTCTGTTTGCGAATCCATTCCTCTGGGACTTTGTCTTTGTGCGTATTGCGAACTTCTAAATAATACCCAAACACATTGTTAAACGCAACTTTCAAACTTGGAATACCTGTTCGATCTGATTCTCGGTTTTGAAGCGCTTCCAGGTACTCTTTTCCATTTGTTGAAATGGTCCGCAATTCATCCAGTTCTTCATTGTATCCCTCACGAATCACGCGGCCTTTGCCCAATTGTACAGCGGGGTCATCGACCAAGGTTTTTTCAATCAATTCTACCAAGGCCGAACAAGGATTGAGTTGATCTTTCATCTTTTTAAGCAACAATGCATCCGTGAGAGACAACCAATCGCGCATTGGTCCGATTTGCTCAAGAGTTCTTTTTAACTGAATGACCTCTTTGGGATTTACTTTGCCAACAGCAACCTTTGATATTAATCGTTCAATATCACCTATTTCTTTCAAGCGCTCAGCCAGTTCAAATGCAGATTCAGCCTCTTTCAATTGTTCAACCGCTTCTAAACGCTCTCTAATTGGACGTTCGTCCTTCAAAGGCAACACAATCCATCGTTTGATCATTCGACCACCCATGGGTGTAAGTGTTTTATCTAGAACGTCCGCCAGCGTTGTGGCATTGTCATGCGGCGAACTAATAAGCTCCAGGTTTCGAACTGTAAATCGATCCAACCACACGTAACGTTCCTCTTCAATCCGAGCAATCGATGTGATATGCCCTAAACGGGTGTGTTGATTTTCTGAAAGGTAATGCATCACTGCACCTGCGGCAATAATTCCTAACGGAGCATTTTCCACTCCAAAACCTTTCATTGAATTCGTTTCAAAATGTCGATTAAGTGTTTCATTGGCATAATCATGCGCAAAAACCCAATCCTCTAAGCGGTAACTGTAAAACTTCTCAGAAAATAGCTCTTGGTAATCCTTCGACTTATTTTTCTGGTAAATAATCTCGGTGGGCTCAAATCCCTGTATCAATTTTTCAATGTAGAGTTTCGGTCCCTGTGCTACTAAAAATTCACCCGTAGAAACATCTAAAAAAGAAATACCATGTTCATTTTTATCAAAGTGGATGGCACACAAGAAATTGTTCTTTTTCTGCTCCAAAACCTGATCATTGAAAGCAACACCTGGCGTAACCAACTCTGTGACTCCCCTTTTTACAATCGTTTTGGTCATTTTAGGATCTTCCAATTGATCGCAGATAGCGACACGCTGACCAGCCCTCACCAGTTTTGGCAGATAGGCGTCAAGCGAATGGTGAGGAAATCCTGCTAATTCGATTTCCGAAGCGGATCCACTGCCCCGTTTTGTGAGAATGATTCCTAAAATTTTGGATGTTTTAACAGCATCTTCGCCAAAGGTTTCGTAAAAATCCCCCACACGAAATAACAG